>NBNH01000141.1 GCA_004379115.1 Actinomycetales bacterium mxb001 | reverse complement strand
GCCGGGGTCAGGCCCTGCTGACGGCCGAGTTCGAGGATCGTCTGGAGCCCCTCCGCGAGGTTGTCTTCCCAGTGCAGGAGCACGATGTCGCCAGAGCGAATGGGCGGCTCCCAGTATTCGACCTTGTTGTCGTTGCTCACGACGACATTCCACAGCACGATGCGGTTGATGCCGCATTGCTGGGCGTACTTCAGGACATCGGGATCGTCGGGACCAGCTCCGTAGGGCGGTCGCAGCATCCACGGGCGGTAGCCGAACTGGCCCTCGAAGCGGTCCTGCGTTTCGCAGATCTCCCACTCCACATCGGTCTTGGGATCGTTCAAGGCCCCGTGCACCATCGTGTGGTTCTGCACGGATCCACCGTAGGCAGTGACCTCATTGAAGTAGTCGGTGTGCTCGCGCACGGCGTACTCCGTCAAGAACGCCGTCACCGGGATCTGCTGCTCCTGGATGAGGGCGAGGGCCTCGGGCGAACGGACAAGCCCGTCGTCGATCGTGATGAAGAAGACCGGGTCGTCAGTTTCGACCCAATTGAGGACCTCGAGGTCGCTATCGGCGATGTTGGTGTCACTTCGGCCGGACTGACCGTCCTCGAGCGTCTCGCTCCCGCCCGACATCGCCTCGACGTAGGGATCGATGTTGGAGGGGGATGGGCTCGGAGACGCCGCCGACGGTTCAGGGGACGCGGCAGCAGTCGACGGGGCGGTCGGAGCCGAAGACGCGCTCGCCGCTGCGGGTTCGGGGGCGACACCGTCGGATGACATGCCCGCGAGGAAGCCGGCGGCGGCGGCCAGGGCAAGGGGGATGCCCACGGCGACGGCGATCGCAGATCCGCGCATTCAGCAGCCCCTTATCCCCGCACCTCGATAGGCGCGCTTCGAGGATACCTCCGAGCAACGAGGGAAGCCGATTAGCGACCAGCGAGCACGACGTCGACAGGCAGCGATGAGTCGGCGCCAAGGCCGAGCGGTGTCGCGGCCACTCCGCGCTCGACGAGGACCGCACCCAGCGAAGCGACCATCGCCCCGTTGTCGGTGCACAGGCGCGCCGGAGGAATACGCACGCGCAGCCCCTCGGCCCGGTCGTCTAGGAGAGCGCGCAGGCGCGAATTGGCAGCCACACCGCCCCCGACGACCAGCGTGTCGATGCCCTCATCGCGGCACGCGCGTATGGCCTTGCGGACGAGCACGTCGGCAACCGCTTCCTGGAACGAGGCCGCCACGTCTGCCAGGGGGATCTCCCGGCCTTCGCGTCGACAGGCATCGATCCAGCGGACAACGGCTGTCTTCAGCCCCGAGAAGGAGAAGTCGTGTCGATGGTCGACCTCGTCACGCGGCAGGGTCAGCCCACGCGGGAAGGCGATGGCGTCGGGGTCGCCCTCGCGCGCCAGCGCATCGATCGCCGGGCCGCCTGGGAACGGCAGTCCCAGGAGTCGGGCCACCTTGTCGAACGCCTCACCGGCTGCATCATCGAGAGTGGCGCCAAGGGGCTCGACGTCGGAGGTGATGTCACGGACGGACAGGAGGGACGAGTGTCCGCCGGATACGAGCAAGGCGATCGCCGGCTCAGGCAGCTCTCCATGGACGAGACGATCGACGGCGACGTGCGCGGCGAGATGATTCACGCCGTAGAGCGGACGATCCAACGCCAGGGCGAGCCCCTGGGCCGCGCTGACACCGACGAGAAGAGCCCCGGCTAAACCAGGCCCCGCGGTCACCGCGATCGCGTCGACATCCGACAGGCTGACGCCGGCATCGGCGCAAGCCCTGCGCAGAGTAGGAGCGAAGGCCTCCAGGTGCGCGCGACTTGCCACCTCGGGAACGACCCCACCGAAACGCACATGCTCATCCACGCTGGAGGCCACCGTGTCGGCCAGGAGCGTGCGGCCGCGCACCAGGGCGATGCCGGTCTCGTCACAGGAGGTCTCGATGCCGAGCACCAGGGGTTCGTTGCTCATGCGTTGCCCCGCTTGTGACGCATGATCAGGGCGTCGAGGCCCGGACCGTAATAGGAGGTGCGCCGGGCGATCACTTCGAAGCCGTGACGTTCGTAGAGGGCAATAGCCCCGGCACTGTCGGCCCGCACCTCGAGCATGATCTCGCGACAATCGGCAGCGTCAGCCACTTTCAGCAGATGGCGGAGCATCGTGGTCGCGAGGCCACGCCTGCGCGCCCGTGGCGCGACGGCAATCGTCTGCACATCAGCCGTCGGGGGACGCACGAGCAAGCCGGCGTAGGCCACCACTCCTTCGTCGTCGTCCATGACGACATACGCGCGGTCATCGCGGGCCAGCTCCCCCCAGAATTGGCCGGCCGACCACGCGGTCGACTCGAAGACCGGTTCTTCGATCGCCACGACCGACTCGATGTCCCACCACCGCATCGGTCGCACGTTGATGCTCATGCCCCACCGCCCATCGAGGCGGGGACGACCGCGTCAGGGCGTCGCAGGTAGAGGGGGCGGGCGGGAAGAAGCAGGAGGCCGCGGCGCACGCGGTCGTGCAGGATGTCGGCCGTTGCAGCACCCGACTCGCGCGCACCTTCCTCCGGGAGTTCCACCGACCCTGGCAGCGTTTCACCGCCGGCAAGGCGTTCGGCGACGAGGTCGGCCAGGTCCAACGCCTGCGGATACATCACCACATCGACCGGTCCTGCATCTCCGACCGCTGTGCCGTGGATGTCGAGATCGTTCTCGGATCGAATCAGCGGACCGGCAAGGCGCTGGGCGTGCTCGTCGTACGCCGCCCAGCACAACTCGGCACGACGGGCGCGCGTGAGCACCGTCGCCGAGCCGGGATAGTCGCGCACGGCGCGTCGCGCGATGACATCCAGGCTGCAGGCACCCACGACAGGGATGCCACGTCCCTCGGCAATGGCGACACCGGTCGCGATCCCCACGCGCAGACCCGTGAACGGTCCAGGCCCCACGCCACAGGCGACGAGATCGATTGCGGATGCGTCGACTCGTGCCTCCGCAAGGACGTCACGGATCAGCGGCGCGATGGCCTCGGCATGACGCCGTGCATCGATGACCTGGGACTCACATCGGACCGAGCCGCCCGAATCCACGACGGCCACGGAGGTCGCCGCGGTCGCCGTATCGATCGCGAGGATGTGCACGACCCTCACCCTAGGGCCGCGATGCCAACCGCCCCGGTGGCCAAGCCTGGAGTTCCGAGCCCGGCGATCCATCGCCCCAGGCGGACCATGCCAGGGCGGCCACGTCACGGACAAGTCGCCATCCAGCGTTGTCGGCGCCCGGGCGAGTGTCTGCCAGCTCATCGGTCATGACGGCGCAGGTGAACGTGCCACCGGGAGCGGCGATGAGGAGCACGTCGCCGCAGACGCCCTCGTAGGCACCGGTCTTCGAGATGACGTGCACGTCCGTCGGTAGCGTGCCGAGGGATTCACGGAAGAAGTTGGTCGATGCCAAGAGGCGGTCGGCGTAGGCGTCGGCCGCGGGATCGACCGCGCGACGTTCGCGAATCGACACGAGCAGCCCGCAGGCCTCTCGCGGCGACATCTGCCCCCATCCATAGAGCTCGAATTCGTGCTCGCGCCCGGGCGTTCGCGAGTTCACCCGCGTCACCGCGTATCCCGCATCAGCGAGCCAGCGATTCACCGCCGTTCCACCGCCCGCGATGTCCTGACACCACAGTCCCGCCGCCGTATCGGACAGGCTCACCATGTGGTGCAGGAGTTCACCGAGCTCCATGGGCGACCCGATCTGCAGACGGTCGACCAGCTGACCGAGACCGTAAACCCGGTCAGGTGTCATCGTGAAGACCGAGTCCCAAGGGAGTGTGCCGTCGACGACGCGCTGCAGGACAGTGAGCAGGATCGGGATCTTGATCATGCACCCCGTGGGGAAAGCCCTATCGGCATCGATGGCCACCTCATCACCACAACCCAGGTGACGCAGGTAGACCGCTCCACGACCTTCCAGGGCCTGGACCCGCTCGAAGACACGCTCCTCGAGTTCGCTTAGACGCACGGCCGGAATATAACTTTCGACGTCACCGCGAACTCAGGACTAGCGCAAAGTCGACGCTGTCCCAGCGAGGGCCCACGGGACGGATGGACGCGCATCGTCCCTGTCCGTCCTCGCGCAATTCAATGAGCAGCCAACTGTCGGACAGGTGCTCGACGCGGCCAGCGCCCCACTCGACGACGGTCACCGCGCCCTCGATATCCAGGTCGAGGTCATCGATCTCGGCCGTGGAACCCAGCCGGTAGGCGTCCACGTGGACGAGCGCGGGACCGTTCGACAGGGACGGGTGACGTCGGGCAATCACAAACGTCGGGCTGGTAACCGGCCCCCGCACGCCGAGCCCCTCCCCGATGCCGCGGGCCAGTGTCGTCTTGCCAGCACCCAACTCACCGGACAGGACGAGGAGATCGCCGGGCTCGAGCACGTTCGCGAGACGACGTCCCAGGGCCATCATCGCCGCAGGGCTGTCGACCGAAACGTCGATGACGTCGCTCATCACCGAGACACGCGCTCAACGAGGTCGATGATGTGCCGGGTCACCTGCTCATCGGCTTCGAGCGTGAGCATGTGACCAACTCCCGGCAGGATCACGAGTTCGGCCGAGGGCACGTGGCGCACGATCTCCATGCTGTGCCCGACGGGAGTCAGCAGGTCGGCATCACCCACCATGACGAGCAGGTCAGTGCGCTCGAGCACATGCAGCGCATGCTCCTTGTCGTGCTCCTCGAGGGCCGGCAGGAGATCGGCGAGCACTTCGATTGGCGTCCCGGTGATGAGATCGGCGACGAGACGGGTGCCATCAGGTGGCGCTGTCGATCCAAAGGCGTAGGCGCGTGTGATGAGCAGGCCGAGGTCGCTGGACGAGCGCAGGGCTCGTTCGATGAGGCCAGCGACCGGGCCGCCACCCTCGACTGTCGAGCCGATCGATGGCGCGACCGCGTGCGCGAGCCGCGCGACCGGTCTCGGCAACCCCAGATCGACGTCGGCGATTCCCCCGGAGGAGGTGGCGAGCAGTGCAACGCCACGAACGCGATCGCCGAAGAGTTCGGGTCGTTGATCGGCAAGAGCCATGATCGTCATGCCACCCATCGAGTGTCCGACGAGAACGACGACGCCGGTCGGGGCGAGCGCATCGACGATGCAGCCAAGATCGCGGCCCAGCCGGTCGATGTCCGTGCCTGCAGGTCCTCGCTCGGACTGCCCGTGACCGCGCTGATCCCAGAAGACCGTGCGCGCAACACCACTCATCGCCACGCGCTGAGCCGGCCAGGAGTCGAGGGACAGTGCATATCCATGGCTGAAGATCACCGTGGGGGCATCACCACCCGGCCCATCGTCGACGACCGCGTGCAGCCGCGTGCCGTCGTCGGCCGTGACCGTGACGACCTCACCGGGCAGGGCCGCGACGCCCGTGACCTCGTGCGTCTCGCGCAGACGCCGGGTGACGAGCCGCTCGGCCAGGGCACCCGCTGCCACGCCCGCCGCCAGCAGGCCGAAGGCCGCGAAACCTCGAGCGGTCGTGCCGATCGGTGCCACGAAGACTCCTGTCTATCGGTGTCGCGAACCCTCAGCCGATGTAGCGGCGTGGCAGGCGTGCGCCCATGCGCGTGACGATCTCGTAGCCGATGGTGTCATCCCAGGCCGCCCATTCCTCGGCGGTGGGCTCGCCAGACGCGCCCGTACCGAAGACGACAGCCTCCGCGCCAGCCTCGATGGGCTCATCGCCGATATCGACGATGAATTGGTCCATGGCGACGCGGCCGACCACCGGAAACCGTCGTCCAGCGATCCAGACCTGGGCACCGCGCGCGGTGCGCGGGATGCCATCGGCATAGCCCAGGGGCACCAGCGCAAGCGATGTCTCGTGCGGTGCGGTCCACGTCAGCCCGTACGACGCCCCGTGCCCCGCCGGCACGCGCTTGACGGAAGCGATGCGCGCGCGCACGGACATCGCTGGGCTGATGGCGAGGTCGTGCGGCCAGGGCGGCCCGATCTGCGGACCCGGAGTGACGCCGTAGGTGATGATGCCGAGGCGAACCAGGTCAAAGGCCAGGTCGGGGCGTGAAAGAGCAGCGCCACTCGATGCGAGGTGGCGGACCTGCGGGTTCAGTCCACACGCGGCCGCCACATCGAGCGCCTGCTGGAACCCCGCCAACTGCGTGTCATTGGCCGGATGGCTCGGCTCATCGGCGCACGCCAAGTGCGACCAGATCCCCACGACCTCGATGGCGTCGTCGAGCGCGCGTGCGTGCTGGAAGAAGTCGGCCCACTCATGCGCGGGGCGGCCGCCCCTGCCGAGCGCGGTGTCCACCTCGAGATGCACTCGTGCCTTCCGCCCACGTCTGCGCGCGGCCTCGGCCACCTCGTCGAGAGCCCACGATGACCCGACCCCCAGGTCGACACCGCGATCGATGCATGCGGCGATACCCGGATCGCCTGGGACGAGCAGCCAGGCCAGGATCGGGCCGGTATCTCCCGCATCGCGCAGTGCGACGGCTTCCTCGGGTAGCGCCACCCCGAGCCAGGACACGCCCGCATCTCGAGCAGCCCGCGCGACGGGGACAGCACCGTGACCGTAGGCATCCGCCTTGACGACCACCATGGCCTGGACATCGGGCAGGCTGGCCATCACCGCGCGCAGGTTGCTGCGAACGGCGGAGAGGTCGATAACTGCTTCGCCGCGCTCATGGCTACCGGTGGTCGTCATGTCGTCGTTCCGCGCCGAAAGGAGGCGATGGCGTCTGGCAGGGCATCGATGACGTCCATCGCCGTGACCGGCCTGCCGCCGCGTCCTGCGATGACGCCCGCAGAACCATGGATGGCCACGCCTGCCGCAGCGACCAGCGCCGCGTCATCGTCGTGAAGGACGCCGTGAGCAGCATGTGCGGCCAGAAGCGAGCCGATGAGTCCTGTCAGGACATCGCCGCTGCCCGCCGTGCCGAGTTCGGGACCACCGCGCGTATCGATGTACGCCGCACCGCTCGGTGACGCCACGATGGTGCCCGGGCCCTTGAGGACGATGACGGCGTGAAGCTCGCGCGCGGCTCGAAGAGCGGAGCCGAGGCGATCCTGCGCCGACCCGGAGCCGCAGTCGTAGCCGAGTGCGGCGAACTCACCCTCGTGCGGGGTGAGGACGGTGGTGAGCCCGGCGGAGTAGCGGCGCTCCAAGGCGGCGCGAGTGGTCGGATGCGTCAGTGCCCGAATGCCCGCGGCGTCGACGACCACCGGAGTCCCTGCCGCGAGCACGGACTCCACGGTGGCCGTGTCGGCAGGTCCCTCGCCCAGGCCGGGGCCCACGGACCAGGCCGTCACTCGGGACGTGGCCGCCGGGGTGTCGGTCGACGTCACGACATCCCAGAAGTGATCGATCACCGTCGCGGCTACGCCGTCCGAACGGTCGAGGAAGTGCACCATGCCGACGCCACCGAGTCGGGCACCGGCGGTCGCCATGAGCGCTGCGCCGCGGTAGCGACGCGACCCCGCAGCGACACCTGCGACGCCGCGGGAGTACTTGTAGTCGTCCCCTGCCGGCTCCGGCACGACATCCGCGATGTCATCGTCGTCGAGGACGTGAACGAGGGGTGCGGGAAGCGTCTCGCCGAGGCCGATGTCGACGAGCATCAGGGCTCCACAGTGCTCGCGACCCGGAGTGAGTAGGAGACCGGGCTTCAGACAGCCGAAGGTCACGGTGACGTCGGCGTCGATGACGGCCTGCGGATCGGCCACGGCACCCGTGTCGGCATCGACGCCCGAGGGAATGTCGACGGCGACGATGAGAGCGCCCCCGTCAACCGCGGCGGTGACGAGTTCAGCGGCGAGCGGACGCAGTGGGCCGCTGCCACCGATGCCGACGATGCCGTCGAGCACCATCTCGGCATCAACAAGGACATCGGATGCCGTCAGGGTGTCGCTGGCCGCGATGACGTGTCCACCCGCGTCGATGAGCGCCTGCTGACCGCCCTCATGTGCTCGGTCGGCCAGGAGGATCGCGTGCACCCGCGCCCCGCGGTGCGCGAGGTGGGCACCGGCGTAGAGCGCATCCCCGCCGTTGTTGCCGCTGCCCACAAGGACGGCGACGCGTGCTTTCCGCACGCCGGAGCCAGCCTCGTCGAGGACGGAGGCGCAGACATCGGCTAGGCCCTCGGCCGCCCGTTCCA
>NBNH01000140.1 GCA_004379115.1 Actinomycetales bacterium mxb001 | reverse complement strand
CACATCGAGCTCGGCCCCGATGCGAATGCGATCGAGGAGTGCCGTGCGCTCAGCCTCGTCGAGCTTGCCGCGACTGACCGCCCGCTGAGTCGAGCCCTCGATGGATTCGCGAGCCTGCCGGGCGCGCGACTCGTCGAATTCGACGGCGATGACCTCGAGGCCGTTGCGCGCTACCACCTCGGTGATGCCCGCTCCCATCGTGCCGAGGCCCACGACCCCCACGCGACGAATCCCTGCCATCGCACCCTCGCTTCCGCGTCTCGCTGCGAAGTCTTCCATGCGCCCCTAGGCTCCCCCCATGAGCATCCCTGGCGCAGTTCGCGAGTCTGTTTCCCCCTCCAGCGGCGAGGTCGTGGCGTCTTTTCCCATCATGGGATCGGACGAGGTGCGCCTCGCGGTCGACACCGCACGCATCGCCGCGCGCTGGTGGGCGGACCTGGGATGGGATGGCCGGCGCGAACGACTGATGGCCTGGAAGGGCGCTTTCGCCCGACGATCCGACGAGCTTGCTCACCTGGTGCATCGCGAGACCGGCAAGCCCGTCGACGATGCTCGGCTGGAGATCATCCTGGCCATCGATCACCTCAACTGGGCGGCGCGTAACGCTGAGCGGGTGCTGGGGCCGCGTCGCGTGCGGTCGGGCATCTTGACCCTCAATCAGGAGGCCACCGTCGCCTACGAGCCGATGGGCGTCGTCGGCGTCATCGGCCCTTGGAACTACCCGATCTTCACCCCGATCGGATCGATCGCCTACGCGCTGGCAGCGGGCAATGCCGTCGTGTTCAAGCCGTCCGAGTGGTCCACCGCCATCGGCGCGTGGCTCGTGGAGTCCTTCGCCGATGCCGTCAGCGGCCTGCCGGTCCTCCAGCTCGTCACCGGCGACGGATCCACCGGAGCAGCCCTGTGCGAATCCGGGGTCGACGTGGTGTCCTTCACCGGATCCACCGCCGTCGGCAAGCGAGTTATGGCCTCGTGCGCAGCTACCTTGACGCCGGTCATCCTGGAGTGCGGCGGCAAGGATGCGCTGCTCGTCGACGTCGATGCCGACATCGACGCGGCCGCCGACGCCATCGCCTTCGGTGGCTTCTCGAATGCCGGACAGACGTGCGTGGGAGTCGAGCGTGTCTACGCCCACACGGACGTCTACGACGAGCTCCTCGCCGCACTGGCACAGCGGGCTGTCGCACTCCGGCCCGGGCACGACGACGATGCATCTTACGGACCCATGACGATGCCGAGCCAGGTCGACATCGTCACGCATCACGTGCACGACGCCCTCGCGCGCGGTGGCCGCCTGATCCAGGGCGAGATTCCCGATGGCTCGCGCGTCGTCTCCCCCGTCGTCATCGCCGACGTTCCCGAGGACTCCGACGCCGTCGTCCAGGAAACCTTCGGTCCGCTGGTGATCGTCAACCGAGTACAGAGCCTCGACGAGGCGGTCGACCGTACCAACGCCAGCCGCTATGGCCTTGCGGCGTCGATTTTCTCCGGCAACCGCTCGCGCGCCATGGCGGCCGCCCGTCGACTGCAGGTCGGCATGGTCAGCATCAACTCCTGGGTCATGTACGCCGGTGTCCCCTCGCTGCCCTGGGGCGGCGTGAAGGAGTCGGGCATCGGCCGCATCCACGGGGCCGATGGGCTGCGCGGGTTCTGCCAACCCAAGTCCGTCGTGCGCCAGCGCTTCGCCCTC
>NBNH01000139.1 GCA_004379115.1 Actinomycetales bacterium mxb001 | reverse complement strand
GCCGAGGACTTCCTGGCAGACCTGCGCCTCGCCGTCGATTACGCGGTCGAGCATCGCGGTGAAGCCGCACAGAGCGGTGCGATGTACGGATTCGGTGCCATGCCCGACGGCAACCAGACACTGCGCACGGTGATGGGCGGGGTGCTCGACGCCATGCACGTGGCAGCCCCCGAGGCCTGACATGGGGTGGGTCCTCGCCATCGACCTCGGCAACGGGGGACCCAAGGTGGCGGCCGTCTTCCCCGACGGCAGCCTGGGCCCCGGCTCCCAGCGATCGGTGTCGGTCGATATCGGAATCGATGGCAGGGCGACGCAGGATGCGTCCCAGTGGTGGGCAACTCTTGGTGACGCGATCCGCGAAGTGACCGCTCAGATGCCAGCACAGGAGTGCACCGCGATCGCCATCACCGGTCAGTGGGGATCGACCGTGCCGGTCGATGAGCGTGGTGAGCCAGTAGGGCCGGTCTTGCTGTGGGCTGACACGCGGGCGCGTCGCTACATGAAGGAAGTCATCGGCGGCCCGATCAGCGTCCAAGGGTTTGCGCCGCAGAAGGTGGTGCCCTGGATCCGCCTCACTGGCGGGGCGCCCACGCCATCGGGTGCTGATCCCACCGGCCACTCCCTCTTATTGCAGCGTGAGTTCGCCGACGTCTACGCGCGTTCTCGATGGCTGTTGGAGCCCATCGATTATCTCGGCATGCGCTTCACCGGCCGTGCTGCTGCGACACCTGCATCGATGATCCTGTCGTGGCTCACCGATAACCGCATCGGCGCGACGTCGGGCTATGTGCCCGCCCTCGTTCGCAAGGCTCAGCGCGATCCGGAGCGCCTGCCTCCCCTTGTGTCCACGGGCAGCGTCCTAGGGCCGGTCCTGTCCGAGGTGGCCGACGCACTCGGCCTGCCGCCCGACATTCCGGTCGTCTGCGGCCTGCCCGACCTGCACGCTGCCGTGCTCGGAAGCGGTGCCATCGAACCCTTTGCCACGCATGTCACCATCTCGACCACCGCTTGGATCAGCTCGCGAGTGCCCTTCAAGAAGACCGACATCCTGCACTCCATCGCATCCGTACCGGGATTCGACTCACGACTGCCGATGGTGGGCAACAACCAGGAAATCGGCGGGGGAGCACTTCGGTGGCTGCGCGAGCAGGTCATCGACACTGACTACAACACGCTCACGGCACAAGCCGCCGCCGCGCCCCCGGGATGCGAGGGAATGCTCTTCGCACCGTGGCTAAACGGTGAGCGCAGCCCCATCGAGGACAAGGACCTGCGTGGCGCATTCGTGGGAATGTCCCTTCGGACCGATCGATCCATGATGATTCGCGCGGTCATGGAGGG
>NBNH01000138.1 GCA_004379115.1 Actinomycetales bacterium mxb001 | reverse complement strand
GGTCTATTACTAGGATGTTTGATGCATTATGAGGCACACAGTATATCTTACCGTTGGGCGCAAGTACTCCCCCATTCCAACCATTACTTGTGTAAGTAACACCGCTGGGAGTCCAGTTACTTGCTGTATTGGCTACTGGGTCTATTACTAGGATGTTTGTTGCTACCCAAGGCACATAGTATATCTTACCGTTGGGCGCAAGTACTCCCCCTACCCAACCTCCATTACTTGTGTAAGTAACACCGCTTGGAGTCCAGTTACTTGCTGTATTGGCTACTGGGTCTATTACTAGGATGTTTTGTGCCGCCCAAGGCACACAGTATATCTTACCGTTGGGCGCAAGTACTCCACCATTCCAACCTGCAGTTGTATAAGTAACACCGCTGGGGGTCCAGTTAATAGCGTCATCATCACCAACAGAAATACTGGGGGTTTCCTGATTAACGCGCGCGACTGAAGTTTCCCTACCAGGGAAGGTAATCTCAGTAAAAGGTGCAAGATTTACACTTGATAAAGTAGTAGAACCAGATATAGATATAGAGGTATTATTATTAGCGTTAAGATAAGAAGAAGCCAGTTTTATTTGGATAGAAGATACCCTAATTACAAAATAATACTTACCGGAAGTTAAGCCTGAGATAGAGCCTTTATAAATAACTGTATCGCCGGTTTTAAAGAAATGGTCTGTATAGCCTGGCAGCCAATCTAAATTAAGGGTATCACTCCCACTAATAGAACTTACTGGAACCTCAGGGTTAACACTTTCAATATACTCTACTGGTCTGACGTATAGCCCCCCTAATGAGGTTTGTCCTGAATACTGTATTAAACTATTATTAACAGCATTTGTTAAGGTTGTGGCTAAGTTAAAGGTGTTGTTTGTATAATTAGGATTTGAAATATAATATACAGTACCTGACACAAAGTTATTTAAGACTCCAGTAAAAAATAACTGTACCCTTTGCCCTATCATTAACTGATGATCTACTGGTGTTGATGTAAATATAGCCGGCTGGGCTGTAGTTGTACCTACTGTTACATTTATATCCCCTTTTGTAACTACTGCCCTAAATAACCCATGATACCCTCCGTATAACTGCGATGATGATACTAAACCGGTTATCGCTTGCCCTCCTTTACTTGACGCTAAACCTACTACGTCATTATTCGCCCCTGTTATACTCTGTATATAGTATGTAGTACCTGATGTTAAACCTTGTATATAATCCAGCGCGGAACTATTAATATATACAAAAGCCTTTCCTATTGTTAACCTTGTTGTTAATGTAATACTATTACCACTACCTACCCCTACATAACCAGATGGCATATACGCACCACTCTCATCCGCAGTTAAACGTATTGTCCTGTCTCTTTCACTGTCTGTAGTCTCCATAAAGGCAGGATGCAAAACATATTTGCTTTTCTCTTTATCCGGCAGTACATCATACTGCTTTTTATGTAACAACCATATAAAATGAAAATCTTTTGGTTTGTTCTGCGTAAAACCATTAAGCTGCATCGCTCCACTACTTGTGTTAGGCCCCGCTATCGCATAATCTTTCCCTACATCCTCCCCTTTTATATTCCACCAATTGTACCCGTCATAGTGGTCTTTCCTTATATATACCTCCGGTATCTCTACCATCGCTTTGCCCGCTGCTCCACTAAAATCAGCCTGCACTAAACCCTCTTCCGGTAGTATAAACGTGCTTATATCTTGATTCGATATACACTCCCATACACTTCCGTTATATATAACTCTATCCCCTTCATAATAAAAATTAACTTTGTTATATATCGGTAAATCTTCTCTCTTACCCGCTTGTATATTATACGGCTTCCTTACCCACTCATTACCAACTCCAATAGAGCTTAACGCGGGGTCACCACCGTTTCCGTACGCTTTATCCCCTTCCTCAACTCTAATCCACCCCGCTTGTCTCTCAAACCTCTGCCCGGCTGTTATTCCTATTAAATCACCCCTTGTTATAGGTCTGTTGGCTATCGCATCTATATAACTGTCCGCTAACCTCACTACCCTATCACTTACTTTGATAGCATAATATAACCTGTCAACCTCTAACCCTAAACCCCCTCTCGCTCTTACCACACTCCCTGTTACTAAATCATGTACCCTGTTCTGCTCAGGTGTAATTGTAAGAATGCTTGCTGCACTATGAGACGCACAGTATATCTTGCCATTGGGCGCTAATACTCCCTTGTGCCAAGAGCTAATTGGATAAGTAACACCGCTTGGAGTCCAGTTAATAGCACTATCCGGTGTTGTACCTGTACCAGGAGTTATTACAAGAATGTTTGTTGCAACATGAGGCACACAGTATATCTTACCGTTAGGCGCCAATACCCCACCTACCCATGCGCCACCCCCAGGCAAGGTAACACCGCTTGGGGTCCAGTTAATAGCACTATCCGGTGTTGTACCTGTACCAGGAGTTATTACAAGAATGTTTGTTGCAACATGAGGCACACAGTATATCTTACCATTAAGAGCTAGTACTCCATTATGCCAACTCCCCGATGTAAAAGTAACACCGCTTGGAGTCCAGTTAATAGCTGTATTAGCTACTGGGTCTATTACAAGGATGTTTGTTGCGACAGCTGGCACACCGTATATCTTACCGTTGGGCGCTAATACCCCCCCGGACCAACCACTAGCTGTGTAAGTAACACCGCTCGGAGTCCAGTTAATAGCACTATCCGGTGTCGTACCTATACCCGGGGTTATTACAAGAATGTTTGTTGCAGTAGATGGCACACCGTATATCTTACCGTTGGGCGCTAAAACCCCCCCAACCCATTTAGTATTACCTGTTAAAGTAACACCGCTTGGAGTCCAGTTAATAGCTGTATTAGCTACTGGATCTATTACAAGAATGTTTGTTGCAGTAGATGGCACACCGTATATCTTACCGTTGGGCGCTAATACTGCCATATGCCAACCGCCACCTGTAAAAGTAACACCGCTAGGAGTCCAATTAATAGCACTATCCGGCGTTGTACCTGTACCGGGAGTTATTACAATGATGTTTTGTGCTTGCCAAGGCACATAGTATATCTTACCGTTAGGTGCTAA
Organism: Actinomycetales bacterium mxb001; assembly: GCA_004379115.1. Classification (GTDB taxonomy): domain Bacteria; phylum Actinomycetota; class Actinomycetes; order S36-B12; family S36-B12; genus Mxb001. The sequence goes on along the minus strand of NBNH01000138.1, from coordinate 503 downwards.
TATTGCATCTATCCAACCGCCACCTGTAAAAGTAACACCGCTAGGAGTCCAGTTAATAGCACTTTGATCTCTTAAAGAATCAGGAGGGTTATTATAAAACGTATAACTAACACTGTGATTTTGCTGATTAACTGTAGAAGATATAGCATAACTGCTATTTGTACAGTGAAAATCTCCTGATACCCCCAAAAACTCAAAGTTTTCCCATTTTCCAGCTATTAAACCTTCTGTTGGGTTAACCGTAGTGTTATCTGATAAATATCCAGGTTTATATAAATAAGATGATGCTTTAAGAGATATATAATATTTAACTGACCGATCATTAAGTATATTAGATACTTTGATATAGCTATGAGGTGTTAAGTCAGGGGAAGTAAGATAACCTTTAGATGGTGTAATTTGGCTGCTAGAGCCTACATATTGGTAATAATTAGTGTCAGATGGTTCGTAATAAGTATCAGTTTCTTGGTCCCAGATAAGAGGAACAGATACTAATCTAGAGA
>NBNH01000137.1 GCA_004379115.1 Actinomycetales bacterium mxb001 | reverse complement strand
GGGGATGGTTGGCGACGACCGAAGACGAACTCGACGCGGCGCTGACCGAGGCGATGGCCACCGATGACCTGTGCATCATTCGCGCTGTCGTGCCCAAGTTCGATCGCAGCCCGGCGCTGACGCGCCTGACCGACGCGCTGAAGAAGCGGGTCTAGCGGGGCAGGTCGACGACCGCGATGCCGGGCTCGACCAGGCTGCCGAGGTAGAGCCTGTCCGCGTGCTCGCGGACCCCGGTCACGTAGTGATACGCCGTGCCCGGACCCTGGAGGTTGCGCACGACGGTGCCCTCACCGTCGATTCCCACCACCCAGGTGATGCGGGAGGCGTCGGGCTGCAACTTGTCGGGCATGGCCCAGATGGCCGAGCGCAGGAATCCCGGCTTGGGCAGCAGGAAGTCGAGCAGCTTGTTGCGCACCGATGGCATGGCGATCCAGAAGACGCCGTCGGACCCCGTCGACATGTTGTCGGGCAGGCCTGGCAGGTTCTCGATGATGAGCGAACGCCGTCCCGCCGATGGACCGGTCAGATCGAGGCGCGTCACGCAGTAGCCACTGGTCTCCGCGACGAGGACGAAGGACTCGTCTGCCGCCAGCGCAACGCCGTTGGCGAAGTTGAGGCCGTCCAACAGAACCTCGACGGTGCCGTTGGTATTCCAGCGCAGTAGTCGACCGCTGCTGGTGTGGGCGATGATGTCGCCCTTGAACTCGTCGAGGCTGAACTCTTGCGAGGAGTCCGAGAAGTAGATCGACCCATCGCTGGCGATCGCGCAGTTGTTGGTGATCTTCATCGGGATGCCGTGGACGTCGCTCGCGATCACGTCGAGTTCGAGCGTTGTGGGGTCAAGGCGAAGCAGGCCGCGGTGCGCGTCGCAGATCACGAGGTAGCCGTCGGGGTGCACCTCGATCCCGAGCGGTCGCCCGCCCGTCTGCACGAGTCGCTCCACGTGACGACCATCAGCGGAGATGCGCAGGATGTAGCCCTCGCGAGTGCCCGTGTAGATATTGCCCGCGGTATCGACAGCCACGTCCTCCGCACCTGTGCCGGGCAGCGGGATGACCTCCGGTGACCCGAGCGCGGTGTTGGGGGCGAAGGGGCCGCGCAGCCCCACGTCCTTCGGCGGGTACCACCGGCGGGGCTGGATCGGAGTCTTGGCCATGGCGCCATCCTGCCCAGGTGTGACCGAATTCGGTGTCATCGGGTCCAGATTGACCCTGTGTTCGCGGGAGCGAACCCAGCGTGAGTATGTCGCGAGGCTCGGCGCGCAGCCGTGCGTCCCTCTGACACGATGGGGCCGTGGACACTGACGGCACTCTCATCGACAATGTCATTGTCATCGGGGTCATCTTCATTATCTCGATCGGCCTCGGATGGCTGGCCGGCCGCATCCTGGATGTGAAGCGCGGCTTCTTGCGATCGCTTGTTGCTGGCGTTGTCGGCTTCCTGGGTGGATTCACGCTGATCGTCATCCAGGCCTACGACAGTCTTGATATTGAGGTCTTCCAACAGCCCGTCGAGACGCTGCTTCTCTCCTTCGGGTGGCTGGGCTATGCCCTCATCGTGGCGCTCATCACGAGCCTGGTGATGGACGCCATGCTGCGGCCTCGGCGACGTGATCAGGGTCGACGCGTGCCGCATCCCATCCGAGCCCTCCGCCGGCGATTCGCCGTGTGGTCACGGCTGTGGCAGATCGCCAAGATCGCTCGTCACAATGGCCTTGCTGGACGGCGCTTCGCCTCGCGTTCGGAGTTGTTCTCGCCTGATGGCGCGCGCGCCATCCGGCTGACCCTCGAGGAATCGGGCGGGATGCTGGTGAAGTTCGGCCAGATCGCTTCGACGCGAGAAGACCTGCTGCCGACATCTCTCACCGACGAGCTCGCGCAGTTGCGCACCGCCGTGCCCGGACTGCCGCCCGAGGTGGTTCGCTCCATCGTCGAGGCCGAACTGGGCAGGCCCATCGATGAGGTGTTCGCGGAGTTCAGTGCCGAGCCACTGGCGGCCGCGTCCATTGGCGTCACCCATCGAGCCGTACTGCGCGACGGACGCCCCGTCATCGTCAAGGTTCAGCGACCGGGCATCGAGGAGAGTGTCGACCGCGACGGCCGCGTGTTGGTGTGGGCTGCCGGCAAACTGGAGGGCCAGTCTCCAGCCGCTCGCAGAGTCGGAGTCACCGCCCTGGCCCAGGAGTTGGTCGCCGGCATCAACGAGGAACTCGATTTCACTCGCGAGGCCGCCAACAACCGCATCATGCGGTTGGCCCACCCTGATGACGAAGGCGTTGCCTACCCCGAGATCTTCGCCGACCTCACGACGCGACGCCTGATCGTCATGGAGGAGGTGCAGGGGCGCTCCGTATCCGACGTATCGGCGGTCGACCGCACGGGAGTCGAGCGCGAGATCCTCGCGGGGCGACTGATGGATTCGTTCCTGCAACAGGTGCTCGCTAACGGCGTGTATCACGCCGATCCGCACCCGGGGAACATCCTCATCGACGAGCAAGGCGTGCTGTGGTTTATCGACTTCGGGGCTGTTGGTCTCATCGACCCGGTCACGCTGGAGGGCCTGCAGCAGATGGGGCTGGGATTCGCCACCCGCGACCCGGCCATGCTGGCCCGGGCTGTGCGTCGCATCGCGGGGCGCGAGGGAGAGGGCATTGACATCGCGTCCCTGGAGTTCGACATCGGCGTCGTTCTCACGGATGTCCAGGGAGGCGGATTCGATCCGCGGGCCATTTCCGAGATCATCCGCGTCCTCAATCGTCACGGAGTCTCGGCACCCCCGGCACTGACCGTCCTTGCCCGCGCCGTACTCACGATGGACGGCACCCTGCGCACCATCGCTAACTCCTTCCGGATGGGCCCCGCGGCTCAGCGGCGGATGGGCCAGATCGTCGAGTCAACCGGCGGACGCCCGCGAGATGTGCTGGAGCGCGAACTCGTACGCAACCTGCCCGTGTTTCGGTCCCTACCCCAGATATCCGAAGACATTGCACTCCAGGCGCGCGCGGGACGCCTTTCGCTGCGAATCAACCGCTTCGATGGCCCCGACGGCCCGAGGGTCGAGCGCTGGATCCGCTACGTCCTGTTCACCGCGGTCGGTGTGTTCGGCCTGATCTCGTCCGCGCTCATCCTCATGGCCGCAGGCCTGGCAGGCAACGAGACGGTGGCCAATCCACTTCGCATCATCGGCTTCACATCGCTTTTCCTGTCCGCGGTGATGGTCATGCGAGTCATCGCGAAGATCCTGAGCGCTCGAGGGCCGGACGAGTAGCGCTAACGCGTACCGACCGCCAGCAGGCGCGTCAGGTCGCCGTGCACCTCAAGCCCAGCAGTCGTCCCCGTCGTATCCAGTACGACACGGCCCGCGGGGTCGACGAACCTCAGCTCGATGACGGCGTCGAGGGTCTCTTCGACGCGTTCATGCATCCGCGTGCGGATGGGGGCGTGGAGCAAACCACCGCGCTTGCGCTCAGCGGCGAGTTCGAGAGTGCCGGAGGGTCCGTCGAGGGCCCAACGCACATGCGTCTCGTCGATCTCGAGCCAACGTTCGCGCGAACCGTTGTAGGTGGCCCAGGTGTGCAGATCCGTGCCGAGCCTGAGGCCGACGATGAATCCGCGGAAGGAGGATCGCAGCCACGGAATGATCGCGACGGATGCGGAAAGCGACGCGTCGGGGGCACCGGCGAAGTGCTGTGAGTGCATCCAGACGTAGCCAGCGGGAAACGCCCGCCCCCAGTCCTTCTCGATGTAGCCGCGCCCGCCATCGAACACCTGGGGGACGCCATTCACCGACAAGGTGCCGCTGAGGTCATGACCGAACGACACGATGCCGTGGTTGCACTCCATCATCGGCACCCATGCGTACCAGCCCATGATGCCCGGGCGCTTCCACGTGACCGGCCACGGATCCATCGGCGTCGTGAACGCAATGTCTCCGTGGAGATCGGGGAGTCGGATGCTCACACCCTCGCTGGAGAAGTGGTGTGGGCCCACCCACACATCGAATCGATCGGTCGCAGCGCTGAAGTCGCGCGCGTCATAGCGGTGGTAGGCCGAGGCCCCGGTGGCCCCGTCGAGAACCTGGAGGAAGGCCTCGTCCGTCACAGTGTCGCCATCGCGGCCGCGGAAGATGCCGGGGATGAACGCCCAGCGCGCGCTTTGCTGGGCATCGGCGACCTTGACGTACCAGCCCTCGAAGAATCCCCCGGTTACGCCGGTGCCGTGAAAGGCCTCCGGGTGTCGAATTCCGCGGATCAGGGCCAAGGGTCCGCGCATATCCCCACGGTAGCCGTAGGCTCCTGCCCCGGAGGTTCACATGAGGCTTCTCGTCCCCGGGGAGACACGTCCCGGCGAACGACGCGTGGCGGTGCTTCCCTCCGTCGTGGGCAAGTTCCGCCAGTTGGGCTATGAGGTCGTCGTCGAGTCAGGTGCCGGCGATCTGGCGTACGCCTCCGACGCTGAGTACGCCGCGGCAGGCGCCCTGGTGGTGCCGACGTCCGGCATGGACGATGCATTCGCGGCCGCTGATGTCGTCGCCTCGGTGCGTCCCCTCGACTACGCGCGGGCCAAGCGCTTGCGCCCCGGTGCCGTGGCGGTGTCGTTCCTCTCCCCGGCGATCGATCTCGACACCATCCGTGGCTTGCACGATGCGGGCGCGACAGGGCTGTCCTTCGATCTCGTTCCACGCATCTCGCGCGCGCAGTCGATGGACGCCCTCACCTCGCAGTCGCTCGTCACCGGCTACCGCGCAGCGTTGGTCGCCGCCGATCGGCTACCCAAGTTCTTCCCCCTCTTCATGACAGCCGCGGGCACCATCCAGCCCGCACGCGTGGTGGTGCTGGGTGCTGGCGTGGCCGGCCTGCAGGCCATTGCTACCGCCAAGCGACTGGGCGCTCGCGTGTCCGCCTACGACGTACGCGCGGCCAGCGCCGATGAGGTCCGTTCGATGGGTGCGACCTTCATCAACCTCGATCTCGATGCACTCGAAGGCTCCGGGGGCTACGCGCGCGAGATGTCGGATGACCGCGCGACCAGGCAGCGCCAGCTACTGGCTCCCCACATCGCCGACGCCGACGTGGTGATCACCACCGCCGCCGTGCCGGGCCGGCAGGCCCCGCTTCTCGTGACACGGGAGATGGTGGAGGCCATGCGACCTGGCTCCGTGGTCGTCGACCTCGCCAGCGAGTCCGGCGGCAACGTCGAGGGCTCGCTTCCGGGCGAGGAAGTCATGGTCGGCGAGGTGACCGTATGGGGTGCGCGCGACGTGCCGAGCGAGATGCCCATCCATGCCTCGCAGCTCTACGGCATGAACGTCTACTCCCTGCTCACGCTGGTGTCGAAGGACGGATCGGTGGTCGTGGACCCTGACGACGAGATCATCGCGGGTTGCGCGGTCGTGCTCGATGGCACCGTGCGCAATGAAGCGGCCATGGCCGCCCTGCAGGGAGGTGGGTGAGCATGGACGGCATCGCACTCCTCACCATCTTCGTGCTCAGCATCTTCGTCGGCTTCGAGGTCGTGTCCAAGGTCTCGACCATCCTCCACACGCCACTCATGTCCGGAGCCAACGCCATCCACGGCATCGTTCTCATCGGCGGCATCACAGTCACTGGCGCCTCGACCTCGCTGGTCCAGACGATCATCGGCGTGATCGCGATCCTGCTCGGCGCGATCAACCTCGTGGGCGGATTCGTCGTCACTGACCGAATGCTCGGCATGTTCAAGTCCAAGAAGGCCGCCAAGAACGAGGAGGTGCTGTGATGACCCCCGTCTGGGTGCAGCTCTCCTACCTGATCGCGGCCGTGCTCTTCATCCTGTCGCTCAAGGGCCTGTCCTCGCCCAAGACTGCACGCCTGGGCACCCTCTCGGGAGCGGTGGGCGCGCTGCTGGCAACCGTCGTGCTGTTCTTCAGCGGCATCAAGCTCAACAACCTCATCATCATCATCGTCGCGGTCATCGTCGGATCAGTGATCGGCCTGGTGGCCGCGCGCCAGGTCAAGATGACCGCGATGCCGCAACTCGTGGCGCTCTTCAACGGCGCGGGCGGCGGCGCTGCCGCCCTCGTGGCCGTCGTCGAATACCTCGAATACGGCCAGGGCGCGACTCCGCTCTTCCTTATCGCCACCGTCTTCACGGTGCTCATCGGCGGTGTGTCCTTCAGCGGATCGATCGTGACCTACCTCAAGCTGCAGGAACTCATGACGACCCGACCGGTCGTGATCCCGGCCGGCCGCATCATCACGATCCTGGTGGCGGTGCTGACGGTGGCCTCGGCCATCGCCCTCATCGTCACGCCGTCGACCCTCCTGCTGGTGGCCCTGCTCGTCCTGTCGCTCATCTTTGGTGTGCTGTTCGTGCTGCCGGTGGGCGGCGCCGACGTGCCGATCGTCATCTCGCTGCTCAACGCGTTCACCGGTTTGTCGGTGGCCGCCTCGGGCTATGTGCTCAGCAACGTCCTGCTCATCGTGGCGGGCACCCTGGTGGGTGCTTCCGGCACGCTGCTGACCAGCCTCATGGCCAAGGCCATGGGCCGACCGCTGACATCGACCCTCTTCGGTGCCTTCTCCGGCACGACGCAGGGTGGCGGTAGCACCGGCGAGGAGCGCCCGGTGCGCTCGGCCGGACCCAATGACGTCGCGATCATGCTGGGCTACGCCAACAAGGTGATCCTCGTTCCGGGCTATGGCCTCGCCGTCGCTCAGGCGCAGTCGACACTGCGCGAGTTGGCCGACCTGCTCACCGCGCGCGGCATCGAGGTCGACTACGCGATTCACCCGGTCGCCGGACGCATGCCCGGCCACATGAACGTCCTGCTCGCCGAGGCATCCGTGCCCTATGAGCAGCTCAAGGAGATGGAAGAGATCAATCCTGAGTTCTCCGCTACCGATGTCGTGCTCGTCGTGGGTGCCAATGACGTGGTCAATCCCGCGGCACGGGCCGACACCACCGCACCCATCTACGGCATGCCGATCCTCGACGTCGACAACGCCCAGCAGGTCGTCTTCCTCAAGCGTTCGATGCGGCCGGGCTTCGCCGGTATCGAGAACGAGCTCCTCTACGACCCCAAGACGACGCTGCTGTTCGGCGATGCCAAGGACTCGTTGACGAAGGTCGTGACGTCGCTCAAGGCGATGTAGGACTAGACGACGCCGTAGAGGCGATCGCCCGCATCTCCGAGCCCGGGCACGATGTAGCCCTTCTCGTTGAGGCGCAGGTCCAGGCCCGCTGTGACGACCGTGACGTCGACGGGGCGCCCGGCGTAGGTCTCCTCCACCTTGCGCAATCCCTCGGGAGCCGTCAGCAACGTGATGGCGGTGACGTCGCTCGCGCCGCGGTCGAGCAGCAGATCGATGGCTGCGACCAGCGTGCCGCCCGTCGCGAGCATGGGGTCGAGCACGAAGACCTGACGTCCATTGAGGTCGTGCGGGATGCGATCGGCGTATGTGGAGGCGATGAGCGAGGTCTCGTCACGCACCATGCCGAGGAAGCCAACCTCGGCTGTCGGCATCAGGCGCATCATTCCCTCGAGCATGCCGAGGCCGGCGCGCAGAATCGGCACCACCAGCGGCCTCGGACGCGCGAGGTGAACGCCCGTCGTCTCGGCAACCGGCGTCATGATCGTGACGGGAGTGGTGCGCAGTTGATGCGTCGCCTCGTAGGCGAGAAGGATGACGAGCTCCTCGACGAGAAGGCGGAAGGTCGCCGAATCGGTGGTCTCATCACGCAGGGTGGTCAGCTTGTGGGCTACCAGGGGATGCTGGACGACGACGGTACGCACGGCCGCAGCGTATCGGGCACTGCCCTCATCGTGCACCGGGCTCGTGAGACAAGCTGGGTCGAAGTCGACACAGAGGCCCCACATGCGTGCCACGATGCCTGCGGGAGATCGTCGAGGGAGGTGCGGCATGGACGGGGACGAGGTCGACTTCGCCGTGGCCGCGTGGCGTGAGGATGGCCGCTGGTCGGTATCCGCGCTGCCACCACGCGCGACCACCTCGCTCAACGCCTTCACCGCTGCTCTGCGTCAACTCACGGCTGAAGGCGGAGCGCTCGGCTTCGTGGCGGTTGATGAGGAGTTCTTCATCGCCGTGCGCGTCACGCCCGACGGCGTGACACGCCTCGTTCTCTCCGATCTCAACGCCGCCTACGAGTGGCCGATCGCCGAGGAGGCCGCTGACCTGCTCGAGGTCGAACTCCCGGAAGACGAAGAGGAGATCGACGACCTGGAGCCCATCGGCGACATCACGCTCTTCGTCGACCTCGGCGTGCCCGTCGACGAGATGGAACTCATCCTCGGCGACCCCGATCTGTATCCCGATGAGCAGGTCACGAGCATTGCTTCGCGCATCGGCTTCGCCGATCAGTTGTCGACTGTGCTCGAGTCCATCGACAAGGACTGACCCGAGCGTGGAGTTTCGCCCGGCCGATGTGACGGCCATGCAGGAGGCGCTCGCCCTCGCCCGGCAATCGCTCCTCTCCCATGATCCCGACGTGCCAGTCGGTGCCCTGCTGCTCGGACCCGATGGCGACACCCTCGCTGCCTCGGCTAATCGACGCGAGGCCCTGTCGGATCCCACCGCGCACGCTGAGGTCGTCGTCCTTCGCGAGGCTGCGGTCGCGCGCGGCGACTGGGACCTGGCTGGCTGCACCCTGATCGTCACCCTCGAGCCCTGCCCGATGTGCGCCGGGGCGGCGTACCTCTCGCGCGTCGATCGCGTGGTCTTCGGCGCGTGGAACGAGGAATACGGCGCTGCCGGGTCGGCATGGGACCTGCTGCGCGACCGACGGCTACCCCATCGACCGGAGGTCGTGGGCGGTGTCCTCGCCGATGAGTGCGGGGCTGTCGTACGCGAGTTCTTCGAGCGGCTGCGGGGCTGACCGCCGGGTCTGTGTACCCTTTTCCGCGGTGGCGTGTCCGAGCGGCCAAAGGAGCACGCCTCGAAAGCGTGTGTGGGGGCAACTTCACCGTGGGTTCAAATCCCACCGCCACCGCCATG
>NBNH01000016.1 GCA_004379115.1 Actinomycetales bacterium mxb001 | reverse complement strand
GAGTTTGAGGGCGAAGGACCCTGGATCAATGTCGAGTACGCCGGCGATCGCATCACGAATCATGGGCTCCACGTCATTGATGCGCTTTGCCTGGCTATAGATGATCGTCTTGGGGATGCGCGCGTGCATGATCCACCAGCCATCATCCCTCACGACATCCACCTGGTAGGTCTTCATCAGGACTCCTTCACCCGCCGCGAGCAGAGACTTCTATCAAGGGGGCTTGAGTCTACTGCACTAGTGCTCTAGAAGAGCTAGCGCGCGGCGTCGACGAGCGCCTGGAACACGCTCAACTGCCGCGGGTCCTGTCGCGCGGTGTCCTCCGGGTGCCACTGCACGCCGAAGGCCCAGCCCGCCGCATCGATCGCGACCGCCTCGACCGTGCCATCCTCGGCGCTACCCACGACCTTGAGTCCGGAGCCAAGCCGGTCGATGCACTGGTGGTGATAGCACGACGCGGTGATCGGCCCAGGTTCGATACCGACCGGCCCGGACTCGATGACGACGTCGTGTACGACGTGACGGTGGTGATCGTCCATGTGCTGCACGAGCGAGCCACCGCGCGCGACATTGACGACATGGAGACCGCGGCAGACGGCGAGCGTCGGGATGCCGGAGTCCAGACAGTACGTCGCCAGCGTCAGGTCGGCCTCATCCTGCAGGGCATCGACGTCGTACACCTCGGGATGCACGTCGGCCTGGCCGTAGCGCGCGGGATCGATGTCGGCACCGCCGCACAGCAGGACGCCGTCAATCCCCTGGAGTCGCGCTGCCCAGTCCAGGCCCTCGGGCCCCGGGGCCGCGAGGAAGGTCAGCGGCTCGGCGCCGGCCAGCCACATCGACTCCACGAGGGCTCGTGCCGACACGATGGCGGCATAGCGGGTCGCGGAGGTGTGCTCGGCGAAGCGGCCGACGAGCGCGATACGGGGACGGGCCACACGAGAAGGCTAGACCCATCGGTGACAGGTCCCCGCAACTGCGCGGGTACCGGCCCGGTGGCAGGGTGGAGGGATGCAGCAGAGCGAACTCGAGCACTACGAGCGCCAACTCAGCACCCTCCTGGGTGTCTGGGCCGCGGGAAGTGTCATCAAGGGCGGCATCATCGCGCTCATCGGCCACCGCACCGGTCGCAAGCAGTGGATGCGATTCGGTCGCCAGAACGCGATGTGGGGCGCGGTCGATGGGGTCATTGCCGGGCTTGGCGTACGCAGCCGCTCGCGCCGCGGCGAACTGACACCCGAGCAGGTCGAGTTCGAGGCAACGAAGCTGCGGGTCATGCTCCTGCTGAATGCGCTGGCTGACGTCGTCTACATCGCCGGCGGAGCGCACATCGCCTACCACGCCAAGCCGGGGCCGCCTGAGGTCACGTCATTCAAGATGGGCCGAGGCGACGGCGTCGCCATCGTCATCCAGGGTGCCTTCCTCCTGGGCCTGGACCTCACCTTCGCGCGGCGCCTGTCGGCGGCGTCCTAGCCTTCGGACTCCTTACCCGCCCTTGGCCGTCCCCTCACCGGACGGGGCGAAGGCCCCTGGCACCATAGAGGGGAATCCGTTAGGGTCCGAACAATCTCCTCGAAGGGGTGCGATGCTCGAGGTCGCCGGCGTCCGCGTCGATCCACGTCACTGGATCGGCGGCGAGCGCGTGGCCTCCGCCGGCTCCTTCACCGATCTCTCTCCTATTGATGGTGCGCTGCTGGGCGAG
>NBNH01000136.1 GCA_004379115.1 Actinomycetales bacterium mxb001 | reverse complement strand
TTCGAGATGACGACAGCTCCCGCTGCGACGGCTGCAAGAACGACGGAGAGCAGGGCTAGCGGCTTCGTGCCCACACGCAGCGAGAGGATTCCCGTGAAGGCGCCAAGAGTCATCCACAGCACGGTCAGCGGGATGACCACGATGCCGGAGTTGATGTCGGGAGCCGTCTCCTCGGACAGCAGCGGCAGGTAGGTAAGCATGGCGAACTGCACGAATCCGATGAGGAGAGCCACGACGACGGCCGCGACGATTGTCTTCGACGTGAGCAGGCTCGCCGGAATCAATCCTTCCTTGCGGCGCAAGGCGTGCCAGACGAGCGCTGCGGTGAGCACCACACCAAGGGCCAGCGCCCACCACCAGCCCCGCTCGATGCCGAGCAGCAGCAGGGTGAGACCGGAGATCATCAGGGCACTGCCCACGCCGTCGAAGTGACGCGACTCGACGTCCCGCGGCTTCTCGTGAAGCTTGCCGAAGAGAAGCACTCCGGCGAGCACGATCACGGGGATGATGAGCGCGAACGCCCAGCGCCATGACACGGCGACGAGTGCGCCGCCAATGAGTGGGCCGAGACCGGCGGCGACGCCGTACGCCACGTTGTAGTAGATCTGCATGCGCGCACGCTCGGCACTTGTGCACCGACCGGCGAGGACGGCCTGCCCGACCGGCACCAGTCCACCCGCTCCGATGCCCTGGATGAGGCGTCCGAGAATGAGAATCTCCAGTGATGGTGCGGTCATCGAGACGATCGTGCCCACGAGGAAGACACCAAGCGCGGCCCACATGACGTCGCGCTCCCCGCGCAGATCGAGCCATCGGCCCCACAGCGGGATGGTCACAGTGGAGGTCAGCAAGTACCCCGCGACCAGCCAGGAGACCGTCGAGCCTCCGCCGAACTCCGCCCCGATCGTCGTCAGGAGTGGGACCACCAGCGTGGAGTCCAGCACCGACAGCGTGCCGGTGAGGATGACACCGACGAGGACACGCGGACCGACACTCGCCGGGATGCGTGGTCCAGCCATGGCTCCCCCTAGGGCAGTTGGAGCGCGCCGTCCACGCGGCGCGGCACGCCCCACGGATTGCTATCGCGCAGCGGCACCGGCAGGACGTCCTGCGGCATGCCCTGCCATGTCACCGGACGCAGGAATCGATCGACCGCGGCTGCGCCGACACTGGTCGTCGCCGCTGCCGTCGTCGCCGGGAAGGGTCCACCGTGCTGCATGGACCACGTGACTGCTACTCCCGTGGGCCAGCCGTTCCACAACACACGCCCTGCATGCGCGACAAGTCGCGGCATGAGCTCGCCGACGATCGGCTCAGTACCCTGACCCTGAACGCCCGCGGCCAGAAGGCCGGGTAGGGCATCAGCAAGGTCGAGCATCTGCTTCTCGTCGCTGTATTCGACGAGGATCGAGGTCGGCCCGAAGCACTCCTCAAGGAGTTCGGGCTCGGCCAGCACCGAATCGATGGACACCGCGACGAGTGTCGGGCGCACGGTGTCGGTGTCGGCGTCCCAACCGCCACCGGCGAGCACCTCGACGTCGTTGGACTCCAGGCGCTCACTGAGTCCGCGCAGGTAGGTCTCGCGGATGGCCTCGGTGAGCATGCCCTGGCCGCCGACTCCCTGCGTCGCGGCGACCGCAGCGGCGCGCATGGCCTCGTCGCGTGGAGCGATGAGCAGGCCAGGCTTGGTGCAGAACTGACCGGCACCGAGTGTGAAGGATCCGACCCAGCCCTCCGCGATAGCGACGCCGCGTTCACGCGCGGCGTCAGCGGTGACGAAGATCGGATTGATGCTGCCGAGTTCGCCGAAAAACGGGATCGGGCGCGGGCGATCAGCAGCGAGCCGCGCGAGCGCGAGGCCGCCGCGCTGACTGCCCGTGAACGCGACCGCCTCGATGCGATCGTCCTGCACGAGGTCGATACCGGACTGAAGGTCGTGCGACACCATCGTGAGCATGCCCGCGGGCGCACCTGCAGCGGCGAGCGCATCCTGGCCGATGGCCATGACGGCGTCGGCGAGACGGGGATGGCCCGGATTGGGTTTGACCACGACCGGGCATCCGGCGGCAAGCGCCGATGCGGTGTCGCCGCCGATGGTGGCGAACGCGAACGGGAAGTTGGATGCGGAGAACACGGCGACCGGTCCGAGCGGCACGTTCATGCGTCGCAGGTCCGGCCGGGGTGGCGTGGCATCCGGCAGGGGCTTGTCGAGGACGATGCCGAGGAAGGATCCCTCGCGGACGACCTGGGCCATCAGCCGCAACTGGCCGGTCATGCGGCCGACCTCGCCGGTGAGTCGATCGACACCGAGCCGCGACTCCTCGACCGCGATCGGCACGAGATCGTCGCGGGCCGCATCCAGTGCATCGGCCATCACCTCCAACCACGCAGCGCGCGTGGTGAGGTCGCTGGCGGCGACAGCTGGGGCGGCGGCGTGCGCGGCAGCGCAGGCAGCGTCGACGCTGATGACTCGGGTCACGCGGATCCTCCTTGGGCGATACGTGCACTGACGACGGCGTCTTCCCAGCCCATACCCATGCTCTTGAAGACGCGCGAGCCCTGGTCGGGGACGGTGACGGAGCGGTGAGCGATCTGCTCGAGGTCGGCATCGATGTCGTCAGGCGTCATCAGCCCGGCGTTGATCGCGCAGACGACGTCACCAGCCTCGCGCAGGGCGGATGTGCGTTCCTCGACCGCGACGAACGACCGGGCGACGAGTTCGGCCGGCAGTTCGCAGCAGTCCGGTGAGTGTGTGCCGACCGCCACGGCGGCTACGTCGTCGCGGGCATCCGCCGCATCGAACAGGGCCGAGGTCGCCGTCGTGGCACAAACGATGATGCGGGCCTCGCGGAGCGCCGGCCCCGCATCCTCGGAGTGGACAAGCTGGAATTCGACGTCAATGTGGCGCAATGTCGCGTCGGTGACCATGTCGACGGCGCGCTCGGGGCGGCGGGCCACGACCGTCACCTTGCTGATCGGCCACTCGGCGATGATTGCGTCAATGTGGGCGCGGGCCTGAGGGCCGGCGCCGAAGACCACAAGGCTGTCGCAGTCCGCCTTGGCGATGACACGTAGCGCGACAATGCTGACGGCCGTCGTGCGCATGACCGTAAGTGCTGCGGCATCCATCACCACCGTGGGCGCGAGGGAGATGGGGTCGAAGACAACGTGCACACCCTTGATGCGGGGGTCGGGGCGGTCAGCGTCATGGTGGATGGTGACGAGCTTGACCGTCGGCACACCCGTCATGCGGCTCGGCATCAGCAGGAGTTCGCCCGGTGGTAGTTCGATGAACGAGCGCGGCGGATCAGGCTCGCCC
>NBNH01000135.1 GCA_004379115.1 Actinomycetales bacterium mxb001 | reverse complement strand
TCACTGGATAATGTGTCCAGACATATCTCTCAAAGAGATATTAAGAACGAAGCTGGAGATGGTAGACAACCAAGAGCTTAAAAGATGGAGAGAGCAGCTTGAACCCGATTTAAGCGAGTTCCATCCAATCAAAGAGAAAAGAAGAGAGTCAATGTCATCATATTGGGATGACAGGGATTAATTAAGAAAACCCTTGACATTAATTAGAAAGTAGTTTATATTAATGTCAAGGAGGCAGGGAACTACTTTTACCCTGGGATAAGATGAGAACGACAGAAGTACTAATCAATTTAATCACCAGGGTAGGTGGTACCCAGAACATCCGCAAATGGATGGATGAGCTAATTAAGTTAGAAACAATGGAGGAAACAATGAAGGTATCATATAAAATTAATGTATCTGAGTTGCATATTAGCATTCAGAAAAAATTAGCATCCCACCTAAATGGGAAGTTGAGAAAGGGGATATTAACGATATCCCAAAACCCAGATGAAATACTCTGGGAAGAGGTAGAAATCAGTATTTATGGAAGCATAGATACTGATGCGGATCGGCTGATCGAGATGATCAGCTGGGATGAAGAAACTAGCAGTGGAGATCCATTGCTGGACGAGGTAAAGAAAAACTTTGCCTCACTATCAGATTGGAATAAATACCATTGTCCAGGACATAATGCTCCAATCATAAGTTTTGGAACTTTGGAGGAAACCGTTTCCTCCTTAGTATATTTCCTCCCCAGGAAGTATTGGGGACAGCCTGTTACTTTAACAGGCAAAACAAAGGAGGTAGCGATACCCTCTTTGATGGAGGGTGATGGCATGAGAAACAATGCCACCTTTATTAATGACTATGATATTCGTTATGAATATGCCTGCCCAGATGGGCGAACTATCTGGGCAGGCGCTAACCTTACCCACATATGGGGTGAAGTAGAAATTCTTGAATATATCCAGAAATGGATATATGAGTTTTTGCTTCGTGAAGAAATGACATGGGGCGACTTCATTAATTCAATTGAGCATCAAAGGATGCTCAATGAAAAATATGCCCAAGAGCTGAAAGAACAAGAAGCTAAAAAAGCAGCGGAAATTGCTGCACCCGAATGGTTTATTAAAATTAAAAGAAACCCAGACAAAGAAAGATTCTGGGTAGGAGATGATTACGTCATCTCATATTTCTGGAATCCAGAAATAGGGACAGTAATTGAACACATGGATGATCGCCGAAACGGGCTAAATTGCCCTAACCGGCACAAGTCAGTTCGGCTAGGAACTGATGAAGCTGTGGTAGTGCAGCAAATTGAATCCAGGCTTGCAGAAAGAAAAGCTAAAATGGAGATCAAGTGGGCATACAACGAGTATGTCGCTGATAGGCAACAAAGAAAGTTGCCATTCAAAAGCTTTGAAAAGTGGATGGCAACAAAATAATTAAAAACTACTCTCTAAACTCCTTGACATTAATTAGAGAGTAGTTTATTATAAAGAAAGGAAATAAGGAATAGGAGGCATTATGAATAAGTTAGAAAAGCTGCAAAAAATAGCAGTCATTTCAGAGGACGGAAACGTAAAACTGCCTTGCTGGGCAGTTACTTTTATTGTTCCCAAAGAGTACGAAGAGTACTGGGATCCGTATGACGATGAAGAGGATGAAGACGTTCATCGCTTTTATGGAGACGATGAA
>NBNH01000134.1 GCA_004379115.1 Actinomycetales bacterium mxb001 | reverse complement strand
GGCCTGGAGATTGCGAAGGCCCACGGCGCTGACCTCTCCTGTGACGAAGGCGCGCCCGGGCAAGGGCTTGGTGAGCATGACATCGAACTTCTCGTCGGTAGGAACCGATAGGGAGTAGGCGGTCAGTGACCCGTACGCCGGCGAGGGGGACGTCATGCTCAGGGAGTAGATCCCGTCGGATACCGCGAGGCGATAGGTGCCATCGGCCGCCGTTGACGTCGACGCCACGGGCGTCCCCGACTGGCTGGCCACGATGGCGACACCAGGGATCGGCGACCCTGCGTCATCGGTGACGCGACCTGAAATCCCGCTGGGTCCTGAGGCCAGAGCCGGCGGAGCAACGAGTGCTGCGAGAACGAGTGCAGAGATGAAAAATGGCGTGACTTTACGCATGTGAACCCCCCGTCCTCAGAGGATGACACAGCAAGGCAGGCGGATCCAGCACCTCCACGCCCACGTGCCGAAGCGGCGGCCGTCTCATACCCTTTGTCGAAAGCAATCACGGGGGGTGCAATGTCCTACCTGTTGGGGACTCCACTCAAGGGCGTCAACGGCACGGTCGTCTTTGATGGACACTTTGTGTCAATCACTCGAAAGGGCTTCATCGCCCGCGCCACTGTTGGCAAGGGTGAAAAGCGAATCCCCTTGGCCTCCATCACCGCTGTTCAATGGAAACCTCCCGGAATGATGGTCAATGGATTCATCCAGTTCTCGCTATCGGGTGGATCCGAGCGTCGTTCCCAATTTGGCAAGCAGTCAATGGACGCCGTGGACGATGAGAACACCGTGATGGTCAGCAAAGGCAAGATGGAGGCAGATTTCCTGGAACTTCGGAACGCCATCGAGATGGCCATAGCTCAGCGACACGCACCCGTGCCCGCCACGGCGCCACCCGTACACATCCAGCCCACGTCACCAGTGGGGGTGGCTGATGAGCTTGCCAAGCTGGCCTCGCTCCGAGACTCAGGGGTCCTCACCGACGACGAGTTTGCCGCCCAAAAAGGCCCTACTGCTCGGGGGCTCTGCTTCCCCCGCCCCCGCCAAATTCACGCCGGACCACACAGAAGAAGGCGCAGATCAGCCTCAAGCATCACCGGACTGGTACGCGGACCCCAAGGGCGAGAAGAGACTGCGCTACTGGGATGGCGAGAAGTGGACCGACCACGTAGCCGACTGATTCGACTCCGCTAGTCGTCGGTGTACTTCTTCACCGTCGCTTGGATCGAGGACCCATTGGGTACCTCGGTACCCCCGGCGGGCGTTTGGGCGACGACGTACCAGTTGGAGTCCAAGACAGGTAGACGATTTGCTCCAGTGGCATCTTCACCGGGCAGCACAACAAGGCCTGACGCGCGCCACATGTCCTGTGCATCCTGGTAGTTCTGACCGACCATGTCAGGAACGACCACCATCTCGGATTCGGCCGCCGGCGCTACGTCACTGGCCGACGGGGCCGACTCTGGTGGGGCCGGGGTGCTCGGGTCCGGTGACGCCGGAGCCACCGCTGTCTCGGTGACCGTGACTGTCGTTGACGGTGTGCCGCCACACCCAGCCAAGCCAACAACTGCTACCAACAGGCCCGCAAATGCTCTTGCTCGCATGTGTCCCCCTTAACAGCGAGGCCTTAGGTTACGGCGAACCTGCGCGCCCCGCACATTTGGCAATTGAAGCATCGCGAGAGATCTCGAATTGATTCACGATTGACGCCGGTCCGCTCAAGGTGCGTCGGGGGAACGCGCATCTTCCGCTAGCCTCAGACGCCTGACCGACTCAACGGGGGAAACATGAGCAATCGTCGCAAGAAGCCTGTCATGAGCGCTGTCATTGCGAGCGCGGCATTGGGAATATTCCTCTCCGCCGGGTGCTCACCTAGTCCGTCCACGGGGGGTTCGTCGGCCCCTGCACCGTCGGTTGAATCATCACAGACGGTGGGACCACCTGACGTGAACACCGACATACCGGATGAAGTACTAGATGATCCTGACGAAGCACTGGATCTCACAACCACCCAATTTGAGGCACGAGAGTCTGCTGAGAGCTACCTCGCCTTTGCGGCCTTCTCAAGATCAGGACTCATCGACCAACTCAAGTTCGAAGGCTTCTCGAAGGCAGACGCCACAGCAGCCGTCGACAGCCTTAATGTGGACTGGAATGAGCAGGCGGCCAAATCCGCAGAGAGCTACCTCAACACCAGTTCTTTTTCGCGCTCCGGGCTGATCGAGCAGCTCGCGTACGAGGGCTTCTCGCAGAGTCAAGCCGAGTACGGCGTTGATGCTGCATTTGGTGACTCAGGAGGCGCTGGCGATGGTGGCGGCGGCGGTGACAGCGTCAGCCGGCAAAATGCCATTGAGTCCGCTGAAAGCTACCTGCAGTACGCGGCGTTTTCGCGCTCTGGGCTGATCGAACAGCTCGAGTACGAAGGCTACTCATCGGCGGATGCGACATACGCTGTTGACAGCGTCAACGCGAATTGGAAGGAGCAGGCCGCGAAGTCAGCGGAGAGCTACCTCGAGTTCAGTTCCTTCTCGCGCTCCGAGCTCATCGATCAACTGGTCTATGAAGGCTTCTCGCGAAGTGAAGCGGAATATGGAGCGGCTGCAGTTGGCCTGTGAAGGTGTCACAGCCCAAGAAGCTGCCGCCTACTCGAAGCCGAAATCAAAGTCGCCTCCCGCATCCTCGCCACCGGAATCGTCTTCAATGGTGTGAGAGACACCGATGGCGAAAAAGGCTCCACCGGCAGCTGCGGCAGCACCCGGAGCAACCCCTCCCGAATTACCGGGGCCACCCGAGCCGACGGGAGGGGTGACAACAGAAGCGGAAGTTGCCGCGAACCGCGCGGATCGTTCCTGGTCGAACAGTCCGGCAAGAACTTGCCGCAGGAACGACATGTTGTGAGTCATGAGTTGCTCAGTCACCGGAAACCGGAGGAGCAGATGAGCGCCATCGACAATGCCTCCAATGCCGCCGCCGTATGACGAGGATCGTCCGATGGAATTCGTCAAGGGAATTCCGGTGGTGCGCGGGACCACCCCGACAACCTCCCAGCCATCCCATCCAAGCTCATTGAGAGTCCTCGAGGAGAAAGGGGATCCGCCTACCTGTCCGAAAATGGAGTATTGAGAGTCCAATGCCGCGACTCTGAAGAGGCAAGGAGAACGGCCTTCTCGAATGCTCCGTTCTAGGCGCTTTAGTGCCCCATCAATGAACGCGTTCTGAGCTTGCTGGTGCGCCTCACGGAGCTCCTCATCGGAACGCCGCGCCCTCTCCTCCTCGGCGGCCAAGCGGGCTAGACGCTCAGCGTCCACCTGCGCTCGCTGAGCAGGCGTGAGACTCCGAATCTGATCCGCAGATTTAGAACATGCCGGGCAGGCGCGCAGAACAGCCCCATTGAAGCGGCGGCCACATACGCAGTTCAACATCTCGCGAGCGGCATTCAACTGTTGCGTCCTCTCTAGGTCCTCACCAAGACAACAGCTCGATCCCTTGGCCCCAGATCAAGTTGGGAGGCCTTGTTCGGATTGATCACAACCTTTGCTCGCGAGACATCTCCGCCCTCGCCGATGCCCGTTTGCACCCCGATCGCGATGGCTCCAACCGAGCGACATGCAGACACAACATCGCCAAAGCCAGACGCACCTTTCAGAGGAACGTCCTCCCAGCCCAGCAGCTGCACCTGGACTCCGTCAGCGTCAAGTAGCCGGCGAAGAACGGGGTAGATTTGGGGATTCTCGCTCAGCTGTGCAAGCGCCAAACTAACCAAGCGCTCAGAAACAATGAAATCGTCGGGTCGTGCAATCTCGCCGATGATCTCATCATTGACGTCAAGCAATTCGGCGACCAAGTTCGGTCGACGAAGCGATGCGGGCTGGGAGTCGTACCACCTCCTGATGTTCAGCAGGGCAAGGAGGGCACGGGCATCGGCTTCCTGGTACGAGAGCCGGTCGCGCTCCGCCAAGACAAGAACGTGATCAAACCGTCGGCTTGCCAAGACCTGCTCGATGGTCCCGCTATGGATGGGGTTCCCGGAGATGACCTCCACATCCTGTCGCTGCAGAGGCGCATCCATGTGGACGCGGCTTGCGTCGTGGAGGTTCGGATCAACAAGCACGCACACGTGCGATCCGGAGAGCACGTGACTCTCGTTATCGAGACAGATGGCCGCAGCCAATCGACTCCAGCCGACCACGAGCGTGCTCTCGACGCCTGCCGGAACTCGATGCTGAGTCTCTTGCCGCGTGAAGCCGAGCGGTTGGCGATCAAGCTTTAGCGATGAGTCGTCCGGGCTAATTGCTATGACGACATCTGTCTCGTCAACGATGGTGTCAAAATCAGGAACTGGCACAACCTCTCCGTCCCTGATCAATCCGATCACAGAGGATTCGGACGAAGCGAGGAGCAATTCGCCAAAGGGACGTCCGTGGTAGGCGCGAGGAACGTGCGTTGTATAGATCTCATCACCTTTGAAGTCGAGCATGTCCTCATACACGGCACCCACTCCACTTGAGCGCAGGACGCGAGCGGTGATTCGTGCGACCGTCGTCAGTGGATTCAGGGGCAGCACGCCCTGCCCGCCGATC
>NBNH01000133.1 GCA_004379115.1 Actinomycetales bacterium mxb001 | reverse complement strand
AGCGGAGCCTTGCGGGAATCCGGCACGTGCTGCCGCACGTAGTCGAGCACCTTCTCCTCGGCCTCCGCCAAGGTGACCCCATTGGGAATCTCCTCCAGGAGCCCAGACGTCGTATGCATCTCGCGGACGACCTCGTCCATGCTGTCGAGCACCGACATGTCGGCGGGCCGGATGATGATGTTGAGACCGCTGTCGAGTTCGGTGAGATCGGACTCGGTCACGATGACGGCGATCTCGACGAGTTGGTCCTTGCCGAGGTCGAGACCGGTCATCTCGCAATCGACCCACACGAGGCGGTCAGGTGCGCGGTCGGCCATGCTCCGAGGCTACCTCGCGAGCGGTGCGCTGCCGCACCAGGCCGCGGCCCCCGTCACTCCTCGTCGCCACCGCCAATGACCGCAACAGGCACCTTGGCCTTGAACAGCACGCCCTGTCCCACGGACCCCAGCATCGCGCCCATGAACTCGCCGCGGCCGCGGGAGCCGACGGCGATGAGAGCCGCGTCCTTGGCGTTGTCGAGGATGGCGCGGGCCGGCGTACCGCGCACGACCGCAATCTCGACCGGCACGTCGGGGTAGCGCTCGCGGTGCCCGGCGATGGCCTCGGCCGGGATGCGCTCCTCGACCTCGGTGAAGTCATCGATGCTCATCGGGGGCGGGCCCATGGGGGCCGCGAGCACGTCGTAGGAGGGCACCTCCCACGCGTGGACGGCACGCACGCTCCAGCCGTGGCGGCTGGCCATGTCGAAGGCGAAGTCCACGGCCTGGTTCGACAGGTCGGAGCCATCGACGCCGACGACGACCGTGCGAGCATCGTCAGACGCTTCCTTGCGGAGTACGACGACGGGCCCGTGCGCATTGGCCGCCACCTGAACGCCGACCGATCCGAGGAGCAGTCCGCGGAAGCCGCCGAGGCCGCGGCTGCCGACGACCGTGAGCACCGACTCTTCGCTCGCCTCCACCAGGGCCGTGGTCGGGCTGCCCATCACGACCTCGGAGGTGACATCGAGTCCGGGATGCGCCGCGCGCACCTCACCGGCGTAGGCGGCCAGGTCGTCGGTCATCCGCTTCGACATGTCGTCGAGCGCGTCGGGGGAGAGGTAGGCGCCGAAGCCGAAGCTGGAGCCGCCCGCCGGGGGAGTGAACGCGGAGACGATCAACAGGCCCACGTCGCGCGAGAGTGCCTCGCGTGCCGCCCACTCGACGGCCGAGCGTGCATGGTCGGACCCGTCGAATCCCACGACGATGCGTCCTGCCGCTTCCTTCTCCATCTCCGCCACCTCTCTCGATGCAGGCCCGCTCCCAGGCCGCACCACGATCCGCCCCCGCCCGAGGGCCAAGGTCCCGTAGCCGGGTCTTCGCCCGCCATCCTCCCCTAGGGTGGCGGGATGAGCGAGCCCCTATCCGCCGAAGAAGCCCAGCGCTTCGCGGTCAACGCCGAGGCGATCATCGACAACGTCGCCGGCTTCATCCAGGGCAAGCGCGACGTCATCTCCCTCGCCATCACCTGCCTCCTCGCCGAAGGTCACCTGCTGCTCGAGGACGTGCCGGGCGTGGGCAAGACCTCCCTGGCCCGCAGCATCGCTGCCACCCTCGGCATGTCCTGGCATCGCATTCAGTTCACACCTGACCTGCTGCCCAGCGACGTTACCGGCGTCTCGATCTTCCATCAGGGCTCGAGCACCTTCGAATTCCATCCCGGACCGGTCTTTGCCCACATCGTGCTGGCCGACGAGATCAATCGCGCTTCGCCGCGCACGCAGTCGGCACTTCTGGAGGTCATGGAGGAGCGCACCGTCACCGTCGACGGCGTCACGCACGCCGTGCCGCGACCCTTCCTCGTGCTCGCCACCCAGAACCCCATTGAGATGGACGGCACGTTCCCGCTGCCCGAGGCCCAGCTCGACCGCTTCCTCATGTCGGTCTCGATCGGCTACCCCGACCTTGAGGCCGAGGTGCGCGTGCTCGCCAACAACCACCGCGGTGTCACCATCGAGGAGATGTCGTCAGTGGGCGATGCCGACGACATCCGCCGCATGGTCGCGCTCGCGCGCAGCGTCCACGCCGAGCCGTCGGTCATGGAGTACGTCGTGCGCCTCACTGCGGCCACCCGCAACGCTCCGGGCGTGCGCCTCGGTGCCAGTCCCCGTGGCAGCGTGGGTCTGCTCCGCGCCGCCCAGGTCTCGGCGGCCATGGCCGGACGCCCCTACGTCACCCCGGTCGACGTGCAGCGCCTTGCCGTTCCCGTGCTCGCACACCGCATCGTCCTCAACGACGTGGAAGCCGACTCCTCCGCGCGCACGCGCGCGATCGAGCAGGTCGTCGCCGGAGTCCCCGCCGGGTGAGTGCACGACTCACTGCTCGCGGCGTGGGCGTCGTCGTCACCGCCCTCGTGCTGGTGGCGTTGGCCTTCCTCCTGGGCTACCCCGAACTCCTCGGCCTCGCCGCCGGCGCCCTCGTCCTTCTCCTCATCTCCTTCTTCCTTGTCTCGGGCGGGCGTGAGGTGGACGTGCAGTGCTCCGTGCCCCCTCGCGTGGAGCGACTGGCCGACATCACCGTGCGCCTGGACCTCGACGCCGATCGCGCGCATCGCCGCGGCCTGCGCCTGCGCAGCCACACGCCCACCGGCCTGGGTGACCGGGTACCCGCGGTGTGGGATGCCAGTGGCGTCCACGCCGACGTGCCGGTGCCGACCCGCAAGCGCGGGCCACTCAACCTGGGCCCCTGGCTGGTCGAGCGCGTCGACCCCTGGGGGCTCTTCCATCGCACCGTGGGCGAGGCCGACGGGGTCTCGCTGCTCGTCGTCCCGCGCATCCGGCCCGTGTCCATGGCCTCTCTGCCCAGTGCGCTCTCGGAGTTCGGCGGATCGTCCGAGATGGGGACCACCACCTTCGCCATGCTGCGCGAATACGTCATCGGGGACGAGTTGCGCCATGTGCACTGGAAGTCGTCGGCCAAGACCGGCACCCTCATGATGCGGCAGTACATCGACGTCACGCGTCCCCGGCTCATGCTGGTGCTCGTCGTCGAGGCCCGCGCATACACCAGCGAGGACGAGTTCGAGAGCACCGTCGACTTCATCGCCTCACTCGCCACCGTCGCCGCGTCATCCGGGCTCGATGTCGAGGTGTGCACCACCTCGGGGGAGCGAGCAGCTCACGGCACCGGGCGCTCGTCCGCCGCCATCGACATGCTCGCGCTCGTCGAGCGAGGATCATCCGGCGTCGACACCCGCCTGCTGCGCGCCAACCGCGGAACGACGATCGTCGTGCGCGGCCACGACGCCATGGGCTGGTGGGATCGCATCCCCGCAATGGCGGTGCTGCGGCCATGAGCACCTCAACGCGAACCCGTGCGGCACGCGCCCGAGCGCAGGAGACACCGACCTCCGAGATCACCCCGGGGCAGCGCTGGGGAGTGGCCGTCGTCGCGGCACTGCCCGCGCTGCTCGTGGCGCTCGCCATGCCCCTCGTCGTCGAGGGCACGCTCAGCGGATTCGTCTACGCGCCGCTCGTCATCATCGTCGCGGCCGTAACCGCCGGCCTCGGTCCATGGATTGGGCTTGGTGCGGTCGCGTTCGGCATGGGCGTCGGCATCGCCGTCGGCCCCGGCGGATACGCGCCCTCGACCCTGCTGCTCTCCGCGGGTCTCGCGGGCTCACTGCTCATCGGCACCTGGGCCGGTCAGGCACTCGCACGCGGTCGCATGGCCATCGCGGCCGCGATTCCCAGCATCGCGCTGGTCACCGGCGTGCTCTCGACCGGAGTGACCGGGTCACTTGAAGGCGGCGTGCTCGCTGCATTCACCACGTTGTCGATCACGCTCCTGCTCATCCTGCTCGGACCATGGAATGGCATCGACCCGGTGCGACCGGCACGTTGGGCCGAGGTGCTCGTCGTCGTCGCGATGGCGCTGGCCTCGTTGGTGACGTACGCCGTCTCCATCAGCGCCGAGGGACTCACCGGGTCCGCGCGTACGACCAACGTCTTCAGCCGTGAAGTCGAGCAGTCGCGCACCGAAGGCGGAGTCCCCGACCCCTTCCTCATTGCGGCGCGGTGGCAGGTCGACCCCGCCGAGCAGGGCCGCGTGCTCTTCGCCATCGCCACCGGTCCGGAGATCCTGCGCAATCGGCCCACGTGGGCGACGTTCGCGTCGTACAACGGCATCTCCTGGGTGGCTCCGCCCACCTATGGCGTCGCCGGAGACCAGATCCCGCCCCCCGAACTCGACGCCACCACCGAGACCTACGAGGCCGGCACTCGCGTCACCGTCGGCGTGGGTCTGCCCGGCCAGTGGGTGCCGGTGCCCCAACGCGTCGACCAGGTGCTCTCGCCGGTCGCGACACGAGCCGATCCCGAGGCCGGGATCATCGCCGCGGTGTCGTCTCCCATCGACCAGGCCTTCGACATCCGCTACTCCCTCGCGGTCGCCGAACCCGACCAGGTGCGCGAGGCCGGGCCGGCATTGAGTGGCGACCTCGATCCCGCGATCGCGATTCCCGGCCCGCTTGGCGGACCGATGGCCTCGCTCGCCGAGACGGTGCAGGCCGAAGCCGGCGACAGCACGTGGAAGCGATTGGTGGCTCTGTCGGAGTTGCTGCGCAGCCCGTCGCTCACGGCTGCACCCGCGCAGGCGCTGGCCGTGGGCCCGCCGGATCGTTCGTACGAAGGACTCAACAACGTGCTCGCCACCGGCGTCGGATTCCAGGAGCAGTACGCCGCCATCTGGGCCGTGATCGCGCGCTCGTGGGGCATCCCGACGCGACTCGTCATCGGCTTTCCGCTCGACGATGCGACCGCGCCCGGGGTCGCGACCGTCACCTCCGGTCAGGTGAGCGTGTGGCCCGAGGCCCGACTGGAGGGACTGGGCTGGGTCGCGTTCCAGCCATCGCCGCAGGACCGCGACCTGGGACGCCCCGCCGTGGTCAAGCCGCTCACCCCGGAGGAGTTGCCGGCCGAGCCTGAGCCCGAACCCGAACCGACGGCCACCGACGGGAGCGGCGACGGCTCGCAGGACGGCAACGCCGATCAGCAGGGATCGAACGCCAGCGAGGAACAGTCGACGCAAGTTCCGTGGGCAATCGTGATCCCGGCCGCCGTGGTGCTGCTGGGCATTGCCTGGCTGGTGTACGTCGCCCTCCGTCGACGGCGCATCCGCGCGGGACTGCGCAGCGGTACGCCCCGCGAACAGGTGCTGGGTGCCTGGACGTGGGCGCGCCTGATGCTGGCGGAGGCGTGGATCCCCCTGCCGATGTCGTACGCGCCCGCCGCCGACGTCGACCGACCCGAGGACATGCCCGATGCGGTGGCCGACACCGTGGTGGCTCTCGCCCATCGGTCGGCACCCGCGCTCTACGGACCGATCGATCCGGACGAGGCGATGATCGACGACGCCTGGCACGCCAGTGCCGACGTCCAGCGATCGGTTCGGACGGCCACAGGCTGGCGCACCGTGGTGCGCCGCCTCGTCGTGCCGCTGGACGTGCGCAACGTTGCCGCACCTCGCCGTCTGACCCGGACTAGGCTCCCCGCGTGACCGAGCCATTACACACCTTCGTTCCCCACTTCACCGTCGCCGAGCGCGAGAGGGCAGGCCGCAGCGCTCGTCAGCGCGTGCCCCGCAAGCGACAGGCGCAGTGGCTCGCGCCAGCCAGCCGGCCCGACCCCGTCGCGCTCCTGCAGCAGCAGGAGGAGACGCGAGTGCCCGGGCTGCTGCCCCTGCGCCATGAGCGCATGGGTGCCAGCGCCTTCGCCTTCTATCGCGGCACCGCGATCATCATGGCCTCCGATCTCGCATCGCAGCCCGACAGCGGACTCACCGTGCAACTGTGCGGCGATGCGCACATGTCGAACTTCGGGCTGTACGCCGCACCTGATCGCGTGCCCGTCTTCGACCTCAACGATTTCGATGAGACGCATCCCGGACCCTTCGAGTGGGATGTCAAGCGCCTCGCGGCCTCCTTCGTGCTCGCCGCTCGCGACAACGGATTCGGCGATGCTGGGGGCAGGGCCGCTGCCGTGGCCGCCGTCGAGCAGTACCGCCAGTCGATGGCCGAGTTCGCCACCATGAACGAGCTCGACATCTGGTACAGCCGCGTGGACTTCCAGTCCGGCATGCGATGGGCGAAGGACAAAGCCACGGGCCTCAGCCTGAAGCGGCTGAAGGATGGGTTCCAGCGTGCCCAGGAACGCACGGTATGGACGGCCGTCAACAAGCTCACCACGAGCGTGGACGGGCACCGTCGTTTCCTCGATCAGCCACCGGTGCTCGTGCGCGTGCCGGAAGACACCGCGGCACGAAGGTTCATGCTCGGTTCGCTGGATGCCTACTTCGAGAGCCTCGCTCCTGACCGGCGCGCCATCCTCGAGCGCTACGAGGTCGTCGACCTCGGCCACAAGGTCGTCGGGGTCGGCAGCGTGGGCCTGCTCGCGTGGGTCCTCCTCATGGAAGGACGCGACGAGAATGACGTCCTGGTCCTCCAGGTGAAGCAGGCGCAGGCCTCTGTTCTCGAGCCCTACACGGCGCCGTCCGCCTTCGGCAATCACGGCCAGCGGGTGGTCGAGGGCCAGCGCGTCATCCAGGCCGCGAGCGACTCCTTCCTGGGCTGGCTCACCGGCCGACTCGGGCGCGAGTACTACGTGCGACAGCTGCGCGACATGAAGTGGGCACCCGATCCCTCGTCCTTCCAGCCGGATGGCCTCGTCAACTACGCCCGGCTGTGCGGACACGTCCTGGCTCGCGCGCACGCCCGTTCGGGTGATTCGGTGGCCATCTCCTCCTATATGGGCGCCTCGGCGACCTTCGACAATGCGATCGCGGACTTCTCGATGGCCTACGCCGACCTCGTGGCCGGTGACTTCGCGCTCTTCCAAGAAGCAGTCGCGTCGGGGCGCCTCGTGGGCGGGTCGGCCAGTGACCAGTTGGACACGTACCTGGAGGCCATGCGCAATCCCGTCGCCTACGAGCCAGCAAGGCAGTAG
>NBNH01000132.1 GCA_004379115.1 Actinomycetales bacterium mxb001 | reverse complement strand
GTCGTGCCCGTGCAGTGGCAACAGGGCTACATCAAGGATGCCCAGGCGCTTGGCGGCCAGGTGGAGAGCCGGGAGTACCCGAAGGACGACCACTTCAGCCTGCCGTTCAGCTGCTCCGCGGATGCGCGGGGTTGGGTCGGCGGTCAGCTGTCATAGCTCATCAAGACTCGGACAGGATGGCGGCCTTACGATGGAAGGCCTCCTGGAACACCTCATGTGTCGGCCACTTTGGCTGCGCCTCCCAAAAACCGGCGCGCACCCGCCAGGTGTTGTCACTGATCAGGAGTCTAGTCTGAGTTTCAGATGGGGAGAAGCCAACCATTTCAAAGACTCCCCCGTCAATCACGTGGAAATAGGTGTAGGGATCTGTCGCTTGGTGCGAGTCGCCACCCAAGATAAAGAAGAGCTGATCATTGAAAAAGTGCATCCACTGCCAATCTGTCCCAACACGGCGGAAGCCAACAAGGATGAAATCTGCGGTCAAGTCCTTGGTGAATTCCAACTGCAGCACCGTCTCGACCTGGCCTTCTAGAGTGCCGTGCTGTTTGCTGTGGAACGAGACAGGCGAGGTCACTTCCAGAAAGTGGTGTCCAGTGAACTCATCGTAGTGATGCTTGACGCGGTCGCGAATGAGCTGGGCGTTGAGCTCCTCCTGCCGTTGCTTCGCACGTTCCTTTTCGGCCGCCGCCCTTTCCTGCTGCTTGGCCAATTCATTGGCCTCGCACATCGCACATGATCCGAAGCGCGGCTTCTCCGAGCCGCATTCCCTACATGTTGCCATCGTTCCCCCGATCAGTTTTGTGTCATCAACGGATGACGAATTCATTGCTTACACACCAATTTCACCAGAAGAACTCCGCGTTGGCATAGCCTGACTTGGCGCCGGGCGAAAGTCAGGGCATTCGTCAAGTTCAAGCAGTTCGGCCTCAAGTTGGAAATCAATTCCAGAGTCGCTTCGACATCCAAAGGGCGAGCACCCGAGCGGATCGACGTCGTCCGAATCGACAGATGGGTGACATCAAGTTCGTGCACCCGTGCGAGCGCCGAGCTGCTCTCTAGCACGATGCGCTCGTGCTTCTTGGAGATAACCAAGCCAAAGACGCCAAGGGCAATCCCCAGGACCAACAGAGCCGCCAGGGTCATCTCAATGACAGTTTAGGAATTCATTCCAGCGCCCCCGTTGCCGTCTCGAATGGACTTCTACTGCCAGCCTTGCTGCCAGACCCCACCCAGCTTGTCGGGATCTAGTTCGTAGCTAGCGACGTCGTCACCAAGTGGTCCGTACAGCATGACACGCGCCTTGCCATCCTTTACTTGGAGTAGCAAGACAAGGGATTCGGTATCTCGCTCCACCGGACATCATTTCGCCCGCGTCGATCTGAACACCAACCAAAAGAAGCCGCCAACAAGCAGTGCAGCTATACCCACCGCAAGCGCCCCCTCGGTGCTTGTCGCTGCCAGCGCGATAAGGAAGATGCCGAGGGGAAGGACGACCCAGAAGAGGAGGGCCAGCATGCAGCCACTGACCATCATGATGCCGCCGGTCTTGGCCAGCCTGTCGCCTGTTGTCGCCAACCTTTCCGAGTTGCTCACCCGATCTGGCACCGTTCGCGCAGGAATGGAGCCTGCGGGCTTGATCGGTTGTGGGACGGGACGAGCCGCACTTGGCTGACCGGACGTCTGCTGTGTGCTGGCACTGAATCCGCGAGGCGCCTGGACCGTCGGTGGTCTCGTCGTCTGCCCGGACATCGGGGCTTGAGGGGGTCGCTGCGTCCCGCAGTTGGGGCAGAAAGCGGCGGGTCCCGGCGGGATGAACCCGCACCGGCCGCAGGCAGCAATGAACGTTGTCACTTTTGGCCTCGCTTCATCGAGAGTCCCCCCGAACTACTGCCAGTCCATGGCCCACGGACCGTTGTGCTGAACAGAGACGACAACGGTGCCAGTCGGCAGGATTGTCTGGCCCGCGTATGGCCCGATGCAGTTAAAGAGAAGCTGCTTGTCGTGGTCGGAGTACGCCCACACCGCAGCATGATCGTTGGTCTGAATCTGAAAATCGACAGTGCTGAAGGCCTGAACGCCCCCGGGGATCACAAGAACGTCCCCACCCACGCCAGATATTCGGCCGCCTGTCCAGGATCGTGCGTCACCAACGGGCCGTATGCCCAGCACCCACGAACCCTCGCAGGAAATCTGAAAGGCCACGGTCTCGTCGCTCCCGTCGGCCAGGCAGACCGTGCGGCAATCCCCGAGGATGTTCACGGGCAGCCATGACATTTGTCCATCGGATCCCAGGGCCCGCACCGCGGTGTGGTTGCCCTGGCAACCTGCGGACTCGAAATAGACGAGGGCCGGACCACCAAGGGGAAGAATTCTGACGACACGACTACCCGAGCCGCTGAAGTCCTGAACCATCCAAGCGTCAAGTGTCATCGGCATGCTCCCCCCAGCACGTAGGCCGCACCTTTCATGTTATCCGCCTCCTCGCCTTGGCGCCCCAACCGCAAAGCAAAACCACGTCAAGAGCGATGGTCCGTGAGCCCTTCAATCGAAGACCCAGTCCGGAGACCAGCGAGTCGCCCGCGGAACGTGAGCCAGCAAGGCGGTGACTAAGTCGATCCGTCACCGCTACCTTTGCTGAATGATCCTCTGTGCAAAGCAGCACCTGAAGCCTGCTCGCACTCACGTCCTTCGGAGGCTGAGATGCCGTTGAGTCCGCTGCCCATGGACCTCAATGACTGGGAAGCCTGGCCCGACGATGTCGACATTGAAGAACTGGCCAGTCGAGCAAAGGAGCTTCGCTTCGATGTGTTTCGCGAAGTTCTCATGAATGAAGTCATTTCCTATGAGGATGGCCTCGCAGTGGCGTACGCCCACTTGGAGGGGGAAACAGACTTACTGACAGAGATGCGGTGGCTCCAGGAGCCGCTGCTGAGCCCGGACTATTGGCCCGAGCTTTCGCATACGGGTTGGCACATCGATTACCTCGAAGCCATGTGGTCGATCATCGAGATTGCCTCATCCCTACCAGACGATGAGCGAGGGAACAGTGAGCTTCTCGAAGCACTTCTTGATGACCCCGATACCTGGGTTTGTCCAGTCGCACCGGCCGCGATACTCGCTGTCTCGCCTACTGCCTCGGAGTCGGCTGACGCAGTCTTGGAGGTGTTCGCGCGCGCTTGGACCGGAGAGGCCGGTAGCTCGTGGAGTTTCGTTGGATCGCGAGCTATCGAATCCGACGCATTCGGAATAGCTCGGGTCAGCCCCCTCTTGGCCGTTGCGTGTGTTCATCCGCGTGCTGATAAGGAGCTGATCGCGCGCACTGCCGAGATCTGTTCCAGGAACCAGAGCAACTCTGAACTCGGAGCGTTCTTCTGGGATTTCGTCAGAGCGTGCCTCGTCAAGGATCGATCGCGCATGGTCTGGCTGCCTTATCCTTGGTGGGAGCACGGCTTCTTCGCGAATGGACTACCGGAAACCGCCCCGCTCGTTGGTGGCGACCAAGTCAGGAAACTGGCGCAACTTTTTCTCTTTGGTCTGGACAACTGGAACTTGCCGAATGATCTCGGCGATCTTCGGACTGAGGAAGTGGCCGAAGCCTTTGCCGGTCGCCCCGAGCTAGACGATTTGCTACTGCGTCAGTTTGCCTTGCTTCCCTACCCAGACGCCAAATCCGCCGTGCGCTTGAATCCGCAAAGTTCCGACGAGACCCGAGCCCTTGCAGCCCTGTAAGTGCAGCTCGCTCAACTACGAGCCAACGCGAGTTGAGCCGTCGTACGCACCTGCACGTCGGCGTCCTCGGTGAGGAGTTCCAATATCGACTTGGGAGTCTCAGGATGAAGAGCGATGCACTTAAGGAAGTGATTGCTGATGCCCCACTTCTCAATCAGAATATTTGACCGAGCTTCCTGCAGGAGCCTGACTAGTTGAAGCTTGTTGCTCTCGGGGGTGGCGCCGTAGCACGCGAGGGGCTCGTCTGGATCTTCAATCGTGACCTCAGTGTCGTAGTCCTCTGGATCAAAATCTCGCTCTGTGGCCACATCCTCATAGCGCTCAAGCCCGAGCTGAGTTATCTGGAAGACGGGAGAGGGCCGGAAGTTTTCCACAAGGTGCGCCAAGCCCCCCAATGTGAAGTTGTCGAGAGACTCGTGGTCAAGCCCGTCCATCTCAGCAATTTCGTACCAGTTCTCATGCTCCATGCCTAGAACACGGATGACGCTGTTCGCCGTCATGTAGTCCTCGAGCGAGATCCAATCCCTATCTGGCGACCAACCACCAAGAATGCGCTCTGCCGCCTCTCCTGTTGGCATCAGGTTGATTCCCTCGGCTATTGACGCCTGCGCGAAGAAGCGGTCACCCTCCACGGTGTCACGCCAATAGGTCAACTCGACAACATCGGCGAGCGCCAATTCTCTCCACAGTGCGTATACCAGCAACTCGGAGTCAACCAGTTCCATGACAGCCTGGACGGGATCTACACCTACGGATGCAACCGTGTAATCCGCGCGCAGCAGGGCTGCTGGGTGCCCCTGTTCGGCAAGCGCACCAATGACCCATTCCTCGGTCTCTTCAATGCGAAATGCTTGGGTGCTGGCCCAGTTCTGAGTCGAGTATCGCCGCCACCAGGCCCGCCATTCACCCTTCCACCAAGCCTTGTCAACCAGCTGAGGGATCAGGTCATCGGGGAGACTTGGATTCTCCGCGAGTGAACACCGCAGCATGTGCGTGTTGATGTCACTCAACGTGCGTTGAGCGATGGATCGCAATGTCTCTACCGGCGTGTTCGGGTCCTTGGCCTCATCATCTGGCTGGGAGCCCAGTGGCCCCTGCAGCTGCTCTGGACGGCTCACGAGTGACGCTGCTGCCCGGACATCGTCACTAGCATTGGGATTGCGGAGTACGTCGTAGCGGACCCATTGATTCTCATCAAGCGCAAGCTCCATGAGTAGAGACTGATCTGCAGACGGATTTGACGCGACACCACGACGAGTAAAGTCGTACGAGTCTTTCGAGAGCTGACTGAGAACGCCAGGGGGGCAATGGGGCTGGCGGGCTACTGCAGAGCGGACTCTGTCGCTCGGGTCCTTTGACAGTTGTTCGAGCCTTGCCTCTCCAAGGTTTTCATCCTGCGCCAGACGCACCTTCACGTCTTCGTACCCCAGTTCAATAAGCTCGTCCAGCACCTCTTCATACAAACCAGAGTCGGATGCGCGCAACCTGTTGAGGAATGGATCAGTCGTCAAGGTCGTTTTCCCCTTCCTCCCATGAACGACGGAATGCCTCGGCCGCAGAGAAGTAGCGCTCAGCGCCCTCGCCAGCAACTGCCCATCCGAGAGCGATGCCCCTGGCGAGCGCAAAACCGAGCGGCGCGTCAGGATCATCGTGCAGAGCGGCGGCGAACTCTTGCGACCAGGCGGACTCAAGGAACTCGGCAAGCTCCGCGATGTCATCCTGGATGGGGCCGACCGTCTCACTCGCCGCAAGAGACACGTCACGTGATGCCGTGGGCGTAGACGCGGTGGGAGCGGGTGTTCGGTCGGGCGGCTCTTCACGAGCCGCCCTGAATGCGATCCAATCATTGGTGGCGCGGGCGACTACCTCCCGGGAAACGCCCCTTGCCCCGATGCTGTCGCACAGTCCCAGAAGAATGCCGGCCACATAAGACAGGTACTGCTCCCGAAAACCTTCGTTGATCGTCTTGGCCTTGACGCCGCCATCTGCACTATCGCCGTGCATGAGGCCGGCCAGAATGAGTTGGTACTGAACGTCAAGCGGCAGGTTCCCGTTGAGTGGACGGGTGCGGTCCACTGTCTCCCACGCCTTCGAGTACCAGACGCGTCCGAGCGGACTGAAGTGCCGAGCAAACTCGGCAGTGAGGAAAGCTGCGATGAATCCCGGAGGCGCCGAGATTTCCTCTGGTAGCCAATCGACAACGCTGAAGTACAGAGCCGCTTCTTCGAAGCGTTCCTGCGGAAACAGAAGTGCATTGCAGTACTCGACGAGACCTTCAAGTTGCCTGCTGATGCTGCATTTGGCCGTAACCCACTCCAGGTACCAGAAATCGGCCTCGTCGTAGCGCCCCTGGTCAATAGCTGAGCGAGCCAAGGTGGCCATTGCCCCTATGTCACCACTGTTGATGATGGCTTCTTGCTGCGACGGCGAAACGAGCGCGATGCGTGGATCTAGGGCACCAGGTCTCGGAGTCGGCGGGAACTGCATGGGCTGGAGGCGTGGTGATGGTTCATGGGATTCGCTACCAGCAATTCCAAAGCGCCCCAGTCCAGAGCCTGCGCCCGCCAGCATCGCTGATCGAAGTGCCTCAGCCATCGAGGCGTCCGCCGTTCGACGCACGATGGCTTCGGCAAGGTCTCGTCGAAGCAGAGCGTCGACCTCTTCGGTGACGTTGGTCGGGTCGTTGAGCCAGAGAAGCACGTCATCCCACCGACTTTCACCAAGAAGAGCAACAAGTCGTACGGATCGCGAAGCGGACGGAATCCAATCTGCGCTGCCATCAGCGGGTACGTTGGCGATGGCCTCGTCCAGCCAGGGCTCGATGAGGCTCCACTCACCCAATCGAAGTCCCGCGACCGCCATGCCCGAGCACGCGGTGGCACCCCCTTGCCGCACGCCTAGCGATAGGTGGTGAATGGCTCGCAGCACGTCGAGGTCTGTTGTGGAGGGAGAGATCTCGAGGGCGAGGAGTCCGAGTCTCCCGAAAGCGTGCGTATATCCGGAGCGTCCAATCTCCCGTAGCACTCTTTCGCAGCCTGCCCTGTCGCCTCGATCGAGGAGTATTGCTGAGAGGTTGTAGGCCGCCTGTGGGCTGCCGCTCGCTGCCGCCCGCCGAAAGAGCTCTTCGGCTTCAGCAATCTCTCCCCGCTCCTGCAATTCAAGGCCCAGGTTGTTTTGCGAAAGAGCTTCGCCCTCGCGCGCAGCAACGCGCCAAAGCTCAACTGCCTCGTCCGTCCGCCCGAGCCGATTCAGGGCGGTGCCTAGCTTGAATATCGCCGTGAGGTTTCCCTCGCGAGCAAGAGGCTCAAGAAACACGATGGCCAACTCAAATTGGCCCTCGTCGTAGGGAACCAATGCAGATCTGAGTCGAGGATCCGTTGTGTCATTGGAGAATCCTGTGATCGACTGAATGTGAGGAATCAAGTCAGTGGCTTGACCGCCCACGCCCGCCGCCATGGCGGTTCCACAGAAGGCGCAGAATCGGAAGCCTTCAGCGGACTCCCGTGCGCATGACCCGCACGTCACCATGTTTCCCCCGTTGCCCCCGCCTGCTTGGCGACAATGGCAGCCTACAAATCGACCAGGATCACCGCTGCCAAATCAGCAAGGTTGTCTTGGCACGGGCCAGCCCTCACTGCGCTCGCATGATTGCCACGAGCTCATTGTCGATTTCATCTACCTCCTTCAGAAAGAGCGACACCATGACGACAAATTCAGTCGCGGACAAGTGGTCCGCGTAGAGGTGAAAACGCGCCCGCAAACCAAAGGTGGTGCTGAATGCGCCTGCTTCAAGTCGCTCGTCAAGGTCTATCTTGGCGAGCCGGCAGGCGCCACTACCCCTCACCGCAGCCAGTGAGGCGATCTCGAAACTTGCTGGCTCGCATCGGATGGGTGCCGTTAGTTCGAGAACTCGATGCTCATCCATCTCGAGCACTTGGATGTTGAGGTCGACCGACCGGTCGCCGTGGGACACCCCCACTCCACGCAGGCGCACGACATCACCGTCTAGGTCGGGGTCGAAACCCGCTTCCTTGAGCGCCTGTAGCCACTCGGCCTGAAGTGCTCGATCATGTGCTCTCCGAACCTCGATGCCCACCCATAGAGTCTCCCCAAGTCATGACTGTGCCGCAAGGTGCCGCCTTAGACTTTGGGTATCAGAGGCACGGTCTCGCCCCTCATCGGAGCGAGCATGTGACGGGGGGATGAATGTCAACCGCTGACGATTACGAGGCGTCGTATCGGGCGTTAGCTGTCTGCCTTGCCGCTCGCGTCCCGGTGATCCTGTGGGGACCCCCGGGCCAAGGCAAGACCTCAGTGATCCGAGCCATCGCCGATTATCAGGGGCGTCACCTCGAGATCCTTCTTGCCAGCATCCGAGAGCCCCAGGATTTTGCCGGATTGCCCGTCATCTCAGATGGTGCAGCGCGGCTGGTGGCGCCTGATTGGGCACAGAGATTGAGCAACGTCAAGAATGGAATCCTATTCACGGATGAAGTCAACACGGCGCCCCCTAGTGTTCAGGCAGCTCTCTTGAGGGTGAGCTTGGACAAGGTCGCAGGCGACTGTGATCTGGGGCAGGACACCTCAGTGGCTGCTGCGGCCAATCCACCCGAGCAGGCTGCCGATGGATGGGACCTTGCACCTCCGCTGGCGAATCGCTTTTGTCACCTTCCGTGGGAGCTGCCCACCGAGGTTGTGCGCGATGGCTTCTCTGGTAGGTGGCCAAACTACGAGGTGGCACTGCCAGTTGACAGTGAGTTGAGCGGTGCCCAGACCCGGGAGCGTGTCCGAGTGGCCGGATTCCTTTCCGCCCGGCCCGACCTGACAACAGTCATCCCGGGTACGGCGTCCGAACAGGGACGAGCCTTCCCCACACCTCGTTCGTGGGACATGACGGCAACGCTGTCGGGGTGGGTCACCGCCACGCATCAATCTGAAGGAGTGCGTCGCCTACTTGTTCGCGGCTGCATCGGACCTGGCGCCAGCGCGGAGTTCCTCACGTATCGCGACAACCTGGACCTGCCTGATCCCGAGGAAGTGCTAGCGAATGCTGATCGGTTCGTCATTCCCTCGCGGGCGGATCAACTGTATGTGCTGGGGGCCGGAGTACTCGCAGTCGTCCGCAGCAACCTGACGCCAGACAGATGGGACGCTGCGGGTCAAGTTTTCGAACGGATCGCATTGGCAGGCTACCCAGACATCGCAGTGGCATTTGCCAGGGATTGGATTCGAGAGCGGCCCGAGGGACGCATGCCGCGGGAAGCAGTCCTTCGAGCGCTCGTTCCTCTCCTCAAAGAGGCTCGCCTCATATGACCGTGGCAGCGCCTGTGGAACCTGAGGCGCGCCTTCGCGTCATGGCGGCGCGGGTTATCGCCCAGCAGCGGTGGCCCTACGTGTCCAACCTGCTGTTCAACTTCAAGCTCGTCGAGGTGCCTCATGAGGTTCTGCCCACGATGGCAGTGGATAAGGGATGGCGCCTCTATTATTCCCCCGTCTTCGTTGGAGGAGAGACTCCTGAGGCGCTAGCTACGGTTCTTCTCCACGAGTGCCTGCATTGCCTACACGATCACAGCGACAGGTTCGTCGCGCTCAAGCGTCCCAGCGCCGAGCATCCCTTGTGGAACTACGCTGGTGACGCAGCCATCAACGCCGTTCTAGACGACGGTCGAATGCCGTGGCCAACAGTCACGCCCGTCAGGTACTCAGACTTGAGTGACTATGGCGTGGCTCAGGATATGAGCACGGAAGCGGCATTCTTTGCCCTGATCAACTACCGAGATGAGAACCCTCGCCACTCGCTTGAACACTATGACTGCGGTTCCGTGTCGGGCGGTGACTCTCGAGGCTATGAACTGCCGGCGGGTGATCCAGAAGCCCCCGCAATCCGTAGCGATCAGCAGGACATTATCCGCGATCGTGTGGCACACGACATTCTGACGCATGCTCGGGATCGGGGAAATGTCCCGGGTGGGCTCCTCAGGTGGGCACAACGTTTGCTGGATCCCAAGGTGAATTGGCGCGAAGCTCTCGCTAGTCGTCTGCGCCGCGACCTGGCTTCGGTAGCTGGTCGACGTGACTACGTCTACACCAGACCTTCGCGCCGGCAGGAAGCCATGCGCTTGGCGGGCTCGTCAGCGATCCTGCCCGCGATGCGTCAGCCCGCGCCTCCAAGAGTTGCCTGCGTGATTGATACGAGTGGTTCCATCGCCGGTCCAGAGATCCGTGACTTCCTCGCGGAGGTCGTCGGGATCACAAGAGCATCGGGTGTTTCCGGCGGTGTCACCGTCATCCCCTGCGATGCGAATGCGTATACCCCCAGGCGTGTACGAAGCGCGAGTGAAGCCGAGTCCTTGGAATTGGAGGGCGGTGGGGGAACGGACATGGGCGTTGGGATCGAAGCAGCAAGCGCACTCCGACCAAGAGCTCAGATCATCGTCGTGTTTACGGATGGCTACACCGCATGGCCGAGCGCACCACCGCCTCGCATCGATGCAGTGATCGTCGTCCTATCAGCCCCAGAATCGTTGGCTCACGTCCCCGAGTGGGCGCACGTGATTCTCCTCGAGTAGGGGGGTGCGGACCTTTGCGTTGGTGATGCGTTGCGTAGGGCCAGCGCTAGCCGTAGGAGAAGCCGCACGACCCGCAGAATCGACCGTCGGGTAGTCGCTCAGTACCGCAGTTCGGACAGAAGCGATACATGACGGCGCCGTCGGATCCACCTCTCGTCGAGCCCAAACCACCCAGAGGGCTCACGCCCAGGCCAGACGATGACTTCAAGCCCCCAAGCCCCTCTGAAGGTCTGGCGCCAGATAGCCCAACGGGATCTTGGGACTGGAGCAGTCGTAAGCCGTCCACACTCCACTCACGCCAGAAGGGCGTGGATGATCGAGAGCCTTCGAGTGCGATCGATGTCATCTCAGCGATCTTCGATCCCTCCATCGAGTCAACAATCTGTCTAGCCGCCTCGATGTCCCCCGACCGCAGAGCAACGACCGCTGGGTAAAAGATGCTTTCCACATTCCCGGTCCGAGCGCCAGATCTCCACACGTCCAGCGCCCAGCCGTTACCTTCCCCAAGAGCGATCCTGCAAAGGGCGATGTTGCTTTGGTAATTGGCGCGTTCCTTCTCCCAGGTCTCCGACATCTCGGGGCTACTCGCCACTACCTCGGCGAGCCGCGTATCAATAGCGGGGGAAACCTCCTCGTAGAGAGCGATGGCCTCGCCGAACCGACTTTCGCTCAGCATTCGCCAGGAGTGATCAGCGCCCGCATAGGGAAGACCAAATCGCGTGGCGGCCTCCTGAAGCGGTTCAGCGAGTGACCCGTGGCCAAGGTCGATCAGCCGACGAGCAGAGTTGCGGGACCGGTGCGCAATTTCATCGTTTAGAGCCCTTAGACGTGTACCCATTGCCCGACAGATCTCTGCGCCGTGTCGACACCACTCTTGGAACGGCCCCGTCCCGGCCGCAAGCCCCTCCGCGAATGTGACATACACATCGGTGACCCAATCACCAGGCGCAAGCTGTTGCGAGACAAGTGACGCAACACTTCGGTAGTCCGGTTCCGGCCCAAAGCTCCTCGCCATCAGCGTGGAGACGTGCTCGTGAATGAGCGACTCTGGGTGCCCCTGCTGTGACAAGTGGCGCCATGTGGTCACGCACCCCGGGTCGCGGCTTCGAAGGAACTCAGCAACGGCAGCATTGCCTTGCGCGTTGCGCAAGTTGCGCGCCAAGAGGTCACGATCGTCAGCGCTGGCGTCAGTCAATGCTGTCTGGCATGGGCCCTGCCCACGTTCCCCAACCTCGACGGCTGAGTCAAAGGAGCCCTTGCAGAGCATCATCCAAGTGGCTGATGCCAACGCGGGCGAGTAGCCCTGGACAATTGCTCGGTCGAACCATTGGTAGGAGTCCAACTCCAAGTCCGGCACCTGCGACAGTGCTGTCGCTAGATCAAACATGGCGGAGCTGAGTCCCATGTCTGCCCAGACGCACATCTCAGAAAGCTCGGGTGGGTACACCATCTCAGCGAAGAGCTCAGACCACTGTTCAGCGGCGTAAGGAAGCGCAATGGACGTGATGTACTCGCAGAAGACTCCCGCATTGCGCTTGTTGGCCTCTGCGGTCTTGGCGGCGGCTGCCACGACGGAGTCGACCGCTCCAGCAAGGG
>NBNH01000131.1 GCA_004379115.1 Actinomycetales bacterium mxb001 | reverse complement strand
CTCGCCCGGCTGGGGACGGGTCACATCGATCTATGGCTCCTTGACGACTGGGACAGCGCAACACCCATCGACGAAAGCCTCGACGCACTCGGCGTCGCGATCTCGACCGGCCGCGTGCACTACGCCGGTATCGCCTTCGCGAAGGGCTGGCAGGTGGGCACGGCTGCCTCAAGCTCAGCGCGCGCACCTCATCATCGGCCACTGGCCGCTGTAGCGACGCCGTACTCGCTGGTGTTGCGTCACGCCGAGGACGAGATCCTTCCCGCGGCCCGCGCGCACGATGTCGGAGTGCTCGCGTGCGCGCCACTGGGGTGCGGCGTGCTCACCGGCAAGTACCGCCACGGGACCCCGCCGGACTCCCGCGGGGCTAGCGAGTCCTTGGGACCCGACGTGCGACGCCACCTGGGCGATCACGGTCGCGCGGTCATCGAAGGGGTCGCGGCCGCTGCGCAGGGACTCGACGTCACGTCATCGGAGGTCGCTATCGCCTGGGTCCGTGACCAGCCGGGGGTGTCCTCCACCGTGGTCGGCGCTCGCACGGTCCATCAGTTGCGCACCTCCCTGCGGTCGGAGTCGCTCACGCTGCCTGGCGAGATACGGTCGGTCTTGGATGAGGTGTCATCGCGCGAGTCGGTTGACCATCGCTAATCGGAGAGGAGACGCTTGTCCGCTTCCTACGAGTACCGCGAGGTTTCGCTCCCTCGCGGCACGTCGCGCGATATCGCCCGATCCGTCCTCACCGAATACGCCGAGTACGGCAAGTGGGAACTCGCGCGACATCGCCTCTATCCGGATGGGCGCCGCCGCGTCTGGCTTCGGCGTCGTGTCATGCGCGTCAACCGCACGGCCTAGCGCTACACCTGGCGCAGGAAGCGATCGAGCGCTCGCACCCCGAAGTGCACCGCATCGACAGGCACACGCTCATCGACTCCGTGGAAGAGTGCACCGAAATCCAGGTCAGCGGGTAGCCGCAGCGGCGAGAAACCGTAGGCGGTGACCCCGAGTCGCGCGAAGGCCTTGCCATCGGTGCCACCCGACAGGATGTAGGGAGCCACGAGCGCACCGGGATCCTCCGCGTCGAGCGCCGCCCGCATCGCGTCGACGAGGGGGACCTCGAACTCCGCCTCGAGGGCGATGTCGTGGTTCTCGAACTCGCGCCGCACGTGCGGGCCGAGGAGCTCATCAACCTTGCGGAAGAACTCGTCCTGGTGTCCCGGCATGAAGCGTCCATCGACGGTGGCCGAAGCCGACCCGGGCACGACGTTGGCCTTGTAGCCCGCGCTCAGCATCGTGGGATTGGTGGTGTTGCGGGTGGCTGCACCAATGAACCGCACCATTGGCCCGATCTGCTCGGCCAGGTGATCAAGGTCCTCCAGGTCGAGCTCGACTCCGAGCGCATCACCGATCGTCTGCGTCATGCGCTTCGCCGTAGGCGACAGGGCAACGGGCCAGGTGTGCTCCCCCAGGCGTGTCACCGCGGCCGCGAGTTCGGTCACGGCGTTCTCGCGATTGATCACCGACCCGTGGCCGGCACGACCGTCGGCGTAGAGCCGCATCCAGGCGATGCCCTTCTCGGCGGTCTGGATGAGGTACATCCGTCGCTGGTCGGGCAGGGTCATGGAGAAGCCGCCGACCTCGCTGACTCCCTCGGTCACCCCCTCCAGGATGTCCGGTCGGTGATCGACAATCCAGTGCGAGCCGTGGTGTCCGCCAGCCTCCTCATCAGGCAGGAACAGGAACACGAGATCGCGTCGAGCCTGCCTACCCGAACGCGCCCAGGCACGAGCGAGGCTGAGCAGCATGGCGTCCATGTCCTTCATGTCGACCGCGCCGCGACCCCACACCATGTCGTCGAGTACCTCTGCCCCGAAAGGCGGAACGCTCCAGTCGCCGGCCTGCGCGGGGACGACGTCGAGGTGGCCGTGCAGGAGGAGTCGCGGCAGGGAGGCGTCCGATCCGGGCAGGCGCGCCACGACTCCCTGTCGCTTGCTGGACGTCGTGCTGAACCGTTCGGTGTCGAGTCCCACCTCGCGCAGAGCGGCCTCGACGTACTCCGCCGCAGCGGCCTCCCCGGGGCCGGCATCCGTGCCGTCATTGGTGGTGTCGAAACGGATGAGCTGGCGCAGGATCTCGATGACCTCGTCCTGGGCCGCGACCGCTTCGGCCGACGTGGGGTCCATGGGGCCATCCTGTCGGAGCCAGGTGGCCGACGGCGAGGGGTGGTTGTTATCCTCACGGACGGCGTTTCTG
This sequence comes from Actinomycetales bacterium mxb001, assembly GCA_004379115.1. Classification (GTDB taxonomy): domain Bacteria; phylum Actinomycetota; class Actinomycetes; order S36-B12; family S36-B12; genus Mxb001. The sequence continues at coordinate 119 of NBNH01000131.1, read as the reverse complement.
GCGGGCGTAAGCCGCCGTCGAAGGCGCCGACCCAGTCCGGGTGGCGGAATTGGCAGACGCGCTAGCTTGAGGTGCTAGTGCCCGCAAGGGCATGGGGGTTCAAGTCCCCCCTCGGACAC
>NBNH01000130.1 GCA_004379115.1 Actinomycetales bacterium mxb001 | reverse complement strand
CCCGGCATCGACGAGGCCGATCAGAGTGATGAACAGGCCGATGCCGACACCGATGGCGTACTTGAGGTACTCGGGGACCGCCTTGAAGACGGCGGCCCGGAATCCGGTGAGGACCAGTAGCAGGATCAGGATGCCCTCGAGGACGACCAGGCCCATGGCATCGGCCCAGGTCATCTGCGGAGCCAGGGTGAAGGCGACGAACCCGTTGAGCCCTAGCCCGGCCGCGACGGCGATCGGGAATCGGCCGATCGCGCCCATGAGAATCGTCATGAGTCCCGCCACGAGGGCAGTGGCCGCGGACACCATCGTGATGGCCTTGACGACGTCGTCGGTCCCCCCGACATAAAGCCCGTTCATATCCTTGGCGGTGCCGATGATGAGCGGGTTGAGCACCACGATGTAAGCCATCGTGAAGAACGTGACAACGCCGCCGCGGATCTCTCGACCATAGGTCGAGCCGCGAGCGGTGAGGGAGAACCAGCGATCGAAGGCCGAGACCTGCGGGGTTTCGGTCGTCGTGGACATGCGCAACCTCCGGTGTAGTGGCGGAGGCATGTCTCTCAGGGGGAAAGCAGCGCGAGGTGTCCCGTGCTGCCAGATCAACGTGCCGCGCGCAGCCTAGGGCCTGGCGCGCGTTCGCCACAGGGATCCGACGAAGTAGAAAGGGCAGGGTCAGATGTGGCGTCGGTGGTGACTGGGACTCAGGTGCCGAGAGGCACTAGCGGGACGTACGAATGGCACCGGCGAGCTCGGCCTCGGTGAACCCGCCTTCGACGGCACCGTCCTTGGCGAAGCGGAACAGCACGACAGAGAAGACACCCTTCATGGTCGTGATCAGCAGGGCGCCGACCATGACGAGCAGGACGCCCACGGTGATGAGGCCCACACCCAGTGCGATGAGGCCGCTCGTACCGGTAAACGCGGCGAAGAAGCCGAGAGCCACCAAGATGAGACCGGGCAGGATGGTCGCAAACCCGATCGTGGCACCGATGCGGACGCCGCCGAAGATCTGCACGCCCCACTTTTCCTTGAAGAGCGAGAACGAGTCCTTGATGGCCGAGATCGGTCCACGTCCTTCGAGCATGATGAAGGGCAATACGAAGAAGGTGACGATCTGCCACATCGCGAGGATGCCGGCGGCTGCCAGGTTGCGCAGGGCATCACCTACGCCGTTGCCCTGACCGCGGATGAAGCCGACGATGACGTTGACCACGGTCGCGATGAGGGACCAGACGATCAATGGCACAAGTCGTGCCAGAGCCCGGCCGATGCCGTGGCCGATCGAACTCTTGCCTCCTGACAACTCCTCGTCGGCCGAGGCGACAAGGCCCCCTCCAGAGATGGAGATGACGATCTGATTGGCGAAGAGCCCGACGACGGCGAGGGCGATGGCCGCGACGTTCTGATCGTTGACCATGAGCCACCCGGCTGGGATCCAGAAGACGGCCAGGGGGATGAGACTGATGAGGAACCCGAGGACGGGGAAGAACAGCAGGTAGCGGTTCTCCTTGACGATCGCCCACGACTTCTGCGTGAGGAGCTTGCTTTGACCCCATGATCCGCGCGCCATGGATTGACGCTATCAGTGCGGTGATGCCGGAGCAGGTAGTTTGAGCGCGTGCGCGCAGTCGTGTACGACGTCCCCGGGTCATTCGATGTCCGAGAGGTTCAGATGTCTCACCCGGGCCCTGGAAGCGTGCTCGTCCGCATGACGATGGCGGGGATGTGTGGCACCGACCTGCACCTGCACGACGGGCAGTTCCTTGCGACGTTTCCGCTCACCCCCGGCCACGAGACCGTGGGTGTGGTGGAGGAGATCGGTGGAGGCTCGGTCGATGGCCAGGGCCATCCCCTCGCCGTGGGGCAGCAGGTGGTGATCAACCCCAACTCCAGTTGCGGCGCGTGTGCCTACTGCGCGGAAGGTCACCCGTGGCTGTGCGACGACTTTGCCGGCATTGGCTCGTCCACCCCCGGAGGGTTCGCGGACTACCTCGTCGTCCCATCGCGGCAGGTCTTCGACGCCACCGGGCTCGACCCGGATCTGGCGGTCTTCGCGGAGCCGTCCGCATGCATCGCCCACTTGATGGATCGGCTGCAGCCACTGGAGGGCTGCGCGGTGGTCGTCCTCGGGGCTGGACCCACCGGAGTGTTGCTCACGCAGTTCCTGCGCCTCCACGGGGCCGGGGGAGTGGTGCTCGCGGATCCCAATCCCGCGAAGCTCCAGACGGCCTCGGATCTGTGCGATATCGAGACGGTGGTCGTTGATCGGGCGGACGTGGTCGGCTCCTTCGACGCGATCCTGGCTGGACGTGGCGGTGCCTTCGATGTCGTCATCGATGCGACCGGACGTGCATCCGTCATCCAGGAACTCCCGAGGCTGGCCAGGAATGGCGGTCGCATCGTGTATTACGGCGTGGCCGATGAGGCGGACGTCATCACCATCTCGCCCTTCGAGGTCTTCCGGCGGGAGCTCACCGTCATGGGGTCGTTCACGGAGGTCGAGTCATTCCCCGATGCGCTCGCGGCCTTCCGCGCAGGTGCCATCCGCATGGACGGGGTGATCACGCACCGATTCGCTCTCGAGCGTTACGGTGAAGCTCTTGATTCCCTGAGGTCGGATCGGTCGGCCCACAAGATCGTGATTCAGGGGTAGAGCACGCGGGGGTTGTCTCACGTCTCCAGGAAGGCGCGCACCTCTACTCGTCTGCGGCAGTGCGTCGATGCCTCCATGGCGAGAGCAACGGCGTCATCTAGGCCCGGTGACTCGATGATCCAGAAGCCGGAGATGTACTCGGACCCATGGTGCAGTGGTCCCGGGGAGACGTCAGGGGTCTCGCCTCTCGCGTCGACGAGAAGGGACTCATTGGGCGCTGCGAGCCCCGCAGCCATCACCCAGGAGCCCTCCGCGACGAGTCGGGCGTTGAAGGCGCCGATGGCAGCCATCTCCTCGGCCGTAGCGATCCCCGTCTGGTGGTCGATGACCGAGAGGACGAAGCGCATGTGGACCTCCCCAAGCGTGGTGTCCGAGGGGGGACTTGAACCCCCATGCCCTTGCGGGCACTAGCACCTCAAGCTAGCGCGTCTGCCAATTCCGCCACCCGGACTGGGTCGGCGCCTTCGACGGCGGCTTACGCCC
>NBNH01000129.1 GCA_004379115.1 Actinomycetales bacterium mxb001 | reverse complement strand
CCCGGCATCGACGAGGCCGATCAGAGTGATGAACAGGCCGATGCCGACACCGATGGCGTACTTGAGGTACTCGGGGACCGCCTTGAAGACGGCGGCCCGGAATCCGGTGAGGACCAGCAGCAGGATCAGGATGCCCTCGAGGACGACTAGGCCCATGGCATCGGCCCAGGTCATCTGCGGAGCCAGGGTGAAGGCGACGAACCCGTTGAGCCCTAGCCCAGCCGCGACGGCGATCGGGAATCGGCCGATCGCGCCCATGAGTATCGTCATGAGTCCCGCCACGAGGGCAGTGGCCGCAGACACCATCGTGATGGCCTTGACGACGTCGTCGGTCCCCCCGACATAGAGCCCGTTCATGTCCTTGGCGGTGCCGATGATGAGCGGGTTGAGCACCACGATGTAGGCCATGGTGAAGAACGTGACAACGCCGCCGCGGATTTCGCGCCCATAGGTTGAGCCGCGAGCGGTGAGGGAGAACCATCGATCGAACGCCGAGACCTGCGGCGTTTCGGTCGTCGTGGACATGCGTACCTCCGTGTCTAGAAGCGGAGGCAGGTCTCTCAGGGGGAAGGCGGTCCGAGACGAGCCCGAGCCGACAGATCAACGTGCCGCGCGCAGCCTAGGGTCTAGGGGGACGTCGTCCAGCGTTTCCCGCTAATTGGGTGTGTCAGGGGCGCCTGTGGTGCCTGTGGCACCTGCGACTGCTGGAGCCTCGCGTTCTAGCGCGTGGTGCGGATGGCACCGGCCAACTCGGGCTCGGTGAAACCGCCCTCGATGGTGCCGTTCTGGGCGTAGCGGAAGAGCACGACAGAGAAGATCCCCTTCATGGTCGAGATCAGGAGCGCGCCCACCATGAACAGCAGAATGCCGATGACGATCAGGCCCACGCCCGCCGCAATGCCCGCGGTCACATCGGTGAGCGCCAGGAAGAAGCCGATGGCCGCCAGGAGGATGCCCGGCAGGATGGTGGCGAGTCCGATGAGGCCGCCGATGCGCACGCCGCCGAAGATCTGCACACCCCACTTGGCCTTGAACAGCGCGAAGGAGTCCTTGATCGCAGCGATCGGGCCACGCCCCTCGAGGACAATGAAGGGGAGGACGAAGAAGGTCACGATCTGCCACATGGCGAGGATGCCCGCGGCGGCGAGGTTGCGAAGGGCATCCACTGCGCCTCCGCCTCGCCCCTGGATGAAGCCCACGATCGTGTTGACCACCGTGGCAATGAACGCCCAGCCGATCAGCGGGATGATCCTGGCGAGGGCACGTCCGAGGCCGTGCCGTACCGAACTGTGACCCCCGGACAGTTCCGAGTCGGCGGCCGCGACGAGACCGCCACCTGAGATCGAGATCACGATCTGGTTGGCGAAGACGCCAACGACAATGAAGATGAAGGCGATGACGTTGTTGTTGTTGAGCATGTAGTAGCCCGCTGGCACCCAGAAGATCGCCAGGGGGACCAGGCTGACGAGGAACCCCAGCACCGGGAACGTCAGTAGGTAGCGATTCTCCTTGATGATCGCCCATGACTTCTGCGTGAGCAGCTTGCTTTGACCCCATGATCCGCGCGCCATGATTCGACGCTAGCAGCGCCACGATGCATGGGCGGGTGGTTTCGCCGAGTGCGCACGGTCGCGTGCGACGATCCCGGTGCTCTCTCCCTGCGCGATGTTCGGTTTCCACCCCCTAGCTGATCCGGCAGTGCTCAGGTGACTCATGGGGGCTTAACGGGCTCGTGTCGGCCGAAGAGACCAGCGTTGGTTCACCGGAGCGGGGAGTGGCCGTGGTCAACGGAGACGGGGGTGCGGGCGCGGCAGCGTAGTCGACCGGCTCAGGAGGCCTGCGCGTACAAACGTGTCCGAGGGGGGACTTGAACCCCCATGCCCTTGCGGGCACTAGCACCTCAAGCTAGCGCGTCTGCCAATTCCGCCACCCGGACTGGGTCGGCGCCTTCGACGGCGGCTTACGCCC
>NBNH01000015.1 GCA_004379115.1 Actinomycetales bacterium mxb001 | reverse complement strand
AAATTAACCTTATATCTTTGTTAAAAACTGCTAATTTTGGGAAATTAGCCTTTAAACATTCTACAGCATTTGCATCCCATTCAATAGCTAGCAATTCGTTATATCCAGCTAAATGATAACCAAGGCTAGATCCTCCTCCTCCTGCAAATGTGCTAATTACTGTTAATTGTTTTACCATTTATGTCCGCATTCTGGGCAAGTATGTTTATGTTTTAAATTAGAATCTAAAATTTCTTTTGGAATAGGCAGATCTTCTTCTTGCTCCTCTTCTTCATTATCATTGCTAAAAGAAAATAATTCTGATTCCTCAAAACCAGATAACGAAATATCTAAATTCTCTATTTGCTCTAAATCAAATTGCAATAATTCGAAATCCCATCCTGTATCCATGGTTAATTTATTATGCGCAATTCTGTAAGCTATTTTTTCATCTTTTGATAATCCGGTAATAGTTATAACTGGAACTGTTTTTAAGTTTAATTGTTTAGCAGCAAGATACCTGCCATGGCCTTCTAATATTTCATTATTTTCATCAACAGCTATTGGATCTAAAAATCCTAATTCTTTGATGCTTCTAGCTATTTTAACTATTTGCTTCTCAGGATGAAGCTTTGCATTATTGTCATAAAGCTTTAAATCAAGCAAGTTTTTATGTTGTATTTCCAATTTTTCTTCATACGAATAAAAGTAAAAATATATAATAACATAAAAATGGACGAGTAATATCGTCCATTTGTTTTATGATTTTTGATACTCTGGCGGTAATTCACAAGTGTACCAGAGAGTCTTTTTTAAAGGTCTTCCTCTTTTTGGTGGAGGCAAAGGAACTCCACTCTCCTCATGCCACTTCCTCCATCTTTCTTTTGCTAACGTTTCTTCTGATTTTGGCCGTCCTTTCTTTCCTCCGGTAGGTTTATAGTATTTGTACTTTTTCCTTGGCTTTTTATCCTCTGGAGCCATTGCTGGCCTTCCTCTTTTAGGTATTTTTATTTCTTCTGTTTCTATTTTAACTTTATACATAGAGTAAAAAGTTAATAAATCGGCCAAACTTAGCGTATCTCCTACTGCTAAGTAAAATTTTATATTTCCACTGTTAATTTTTTTCTCCGATGTCCATCTAGGATTATTTGCAGTCCCAGATTTTAGAAATCTCATTCGAAAATTAAATTCTTTGCCTACAACAAGGAAAGAATTTAATTTTTTGTCTTTAAGAGCTTTATTTAAAGCTCTGTTAAAGATTACTTTATTGGTAATCTCTATCTCTTCATTTTCAAGTATAAGCTTTTTTTCTTCTAATCTAACGTATGGAAACTTCATTGTTTTTTTCCTTTTCAGACATATATTTATTATAAACTACTTTCTTTTTGTTGTCAATACTTTAATAATATTTTTTTAAATGTTATATATTAGTTAGTAATTATACTCGTAAACAACATGAACCAAATAAAAATTAGCAAAGGATTGTTATGTGCTGAAGTGGTACAAAATCTTCCTGTACCACTTGCTTTTAAGTGCAGTAAGCCAAGCTATATACCTTTAGAATACAGCGTTGAGTATAGTAAATGCAATAAGTTTTTAGGACAAGAATACTTTGTTATTCTTAAAACTAAGTTATGGAACCACAACACTGAAATAGCTTTAGTTGAATTACCAAAACACTCATTATTCAAAGGAAAGCATCCATTTATATTGCTTTCTTGGAGAGATGGCGTTAATTTTACTATTAAGGATGGTGTTAATTTGATTAAATCTTGGCAAAAAAGAGAGCCAGTTTTTTGTCAAGATATCTCACAATTTGATAAAATAAAAACACGAATTACTTTTTACAGGAACAACTAACATGGGACAACATACAGGATTAGGATTTGCACTTGCTGTAGCTTTGTTTGCGGTAAATACTCAAATCGCGCATTCTCAAAGCAATGAATCACTATTGATTCATAAATACAGTGAATTAATAGATAGAAACCCGCGAGATATTGAAAGTTTGCTTACTCGTGGGCTATTGTACCGGAAGCTTTATTTTTACGATGAGGCAATAGCTGATTTCAAGGCTGTTTTAGCTATAAACCCAGGCAATTCTGAAGCTAGAAGGGAACTAGCTATTACTTACAAAGCCAAAAAAGGTTAAAACATAATTTCTTGTTCTAAAGCTGCTACATAATTACTGTCTT
>NBNH01000128.1 GCA_004379115.1 Actinomycetales bacterium mxb001 | reverse complement strand
TTTTATATGTTAATTATTTGTTAGTTAAGTTTAGTCCCGCCGCTTTATGAACCCCCTCCTCTCTTCTCTCTCTTCCTTTTTATCCTCCCTTAAACCCCCTCTCTCTTCCTTTTTATCCTCCATCAAACCCTCCCTCTCTCTTCTCCTTTTAGCCCCCTCCTCTCTTATTTACTACCTCTCTAACCTCTCTTTAGGTTTCTCCTCCGGCCCTCTCCCTTTCTCTCACTTCTCTTCCGCTCCTCCCCCTGGCATCTACTCTATCTCCTCTGGTGTCCTAGAATCTAAAATATACAACGACAATGGTGATGTCTTTTTTACCATCCGCTTACCTAACCAAGTTATCCTTATCAATAAACCTCACTTCCTTGATGGTTCTCAATTCGGTTACCTTGGCTCCGGCACCATCCTCAGTGATGGTCAATCCTTTAAACTCCTCTCCTGGTCCACACCCTCTAACTCCTCCCCCTTATACCCCTCTCGTAACCCCTCTAACCCCTCTAACCCTATCCTCTTTACTTCCTCCCCTCTCCCCTTTCAGTCCCCTCCCCCTCCCTCTCACTTCCCTTTTAAATTAAACCCTAATAAGGGTTTCTTTAAATTCATCTTTGTCTCCCCAGGCAAAACCTCTAGCTCTAACTACCTCCTCCCCGGCTCCCTTACCTCTCACTCCTCTCTCTCTATCTCTCACCCCCCTATCCTCTCTTACTCCCCTTTCCCCTCTAATAGCATCTTCACTAACGTCTCTATCTCTCCTGACAACTCTATCCTCTCCTCTACCTCTTACTCCCCTTCCAAGGGCTTTACCTGCTCCTATCGTATCTCCTACCGCTACGGTACTTTCTTCCTCGGCCCACACCCCCTTCTCCTCCCTTCCTTTTCCCTCTCCTTCCACGGCTCCCTTATCCCTATCCCTTGTGATTAACCTCCTCTAACCTCCTCTAACCTCCTCTAACCTCCTCTAACCTCTTCCCCTCTCTTATCTCTTATTTCTTACCTTTTACAGCCCCTTAACTACCTCTTATCACCTCTACAACCCGTTTTTAGTACTTATACTGAACTCTTAACTACCTTTACAACCACTATTACAACCACTATTACAACCTATAAATAAACACCTAAATAATAGATAATTGAGAGCAAATGCACACCTCCATTTCCTCTCAGTCATGACATACTTCATTATTATCTCTCTCCAGATATCAGCTTGCTTTTTCCTCAGCTCCCTCGGTCTTGTTACCCCTTTTATCTCCTGCGGCTTTACTCTCTTCCTTACTTCTTACTTCCATTTATCCCCTAAACTCACTTTCCTCTTTATTGTCTTCTCTTACTTCTCTTGCTTCCTCTCTAATAACCTCTCTGATATTAACCAGCTCCTCATCCCCTCTAACTTCTCTCTCTCCCGCTCCTTCTCTTTCACCCCTAAATCTCTCTCTTTCTTTAAGTCTCACCTCCTTAAAGCTTTATTATTCTTTCTCTTCCTTATATTCCCAATCCCAAAACCCCCTTTCTACTTCACCGGCATCTTCGCTTTTCTCTCCCTCTTCTTTCTTATCTGGTTCCGTAACCCCGATGATGACCCTTTCTTGGGTCTCTTCTCTTTCTTCCTTATCTGGCTCTCACTTCTCTTTTTTAACTTCTTTCTCCCTATCAGCCCTGTTATGGGTATCGTCACTGGTTTAGCTATGACTAATATCGTCCTCGGCATACCTACACCTAATCGTGACCTTATTGAATACAGCACCGTCCCCCCTGACCCTATTAACTCTATCCTCGCTCTTATCTCTACTTGGATAACCCCCGGCTTCTCCCTTAGCTCCTCTATCCACGCCTTTGTTAACCCCGGCCCCTGGCAACCTATCCTCGGCTCTTTCTGTAGCATCATTATCGAAGCCTGGAACCTCGGTCTCCTCTGCCGTGGCGAACTAAGCACTAAATCCCCTCTCGCTTCCCTCCTCTCCTCCCCCTCCCGCATCACACTCTCCCCTATCATCGATACCCTCTCCCTTGATACCTCTATCCTCCCCTCTGTCCTCCTCTTCGTCTCCTTCTCCTTCCTCCTCTCCTCCCTCCTCCCTTCCTCCTCCCCTAACCCCCTCTTCCTCCTCTTCTCCCTCTCCTGCCAATCTTTCCTCTTCCTCGGCCCCTCCTCCCTCCTCCTCGTCCCCCTCGGCTGCCTCTTCTCCCTCCTCCTCCGCTTCACTCTCCCTTCCTGCCCTCACTCCCACTCCCTCACTATCCTCCTCTCTATGCTCCTCCCTTAACCCCCCACAGCCCCTCTTGAGGCTCCCCCTCTGAGGGCTTCCACCCCGCCCCTCTTGGGGCTCCCCCTCTCTATTTTATTCTATCTCATCCTATCTTATATCCCTCTGTATACTTCGCTACAGCCCAAAATCCAATTCTTGGTCAAACCCTGGGAATTTTGCGAATATTACTTAAATTTCAAATTTTGAACGTTACTCATTATACTAATATTGACTAAATTTCTCTAGTTTGTACTGAGTTTTTAACTACCTTTATATATAAACTATATACGTATATAGAAATACTTAAAACTATTACTCTCTATTAAAACCTTTTTTTAATCTCTTAACAGCCGCTACTAAAACCACCACCCCCCTACCCCTCCCTTTAATTACCCCCCGTACATCCGCTATTTAAACAACAACCACCCTTCCACACAGCCCCTCTCTATTTTATTCTATTCTATACCCCTCTGTATACTACGCTACAGCCCAAAATCCAATTCTTGGTCAAACCCTAGGGATTTTTGCGAATATTACTTAAATTTGAAATTTTAAACGTTACTCATTATACTAAACAACAGGTGGACTACTGTATTTATATAGATTTTTCATGTACAGCTACAACCTAAATTCATATTTATATATAGGCATCTATAACTCTCTCTGTTTATTCATTCCTTTTTTTAACCCCCTATACAGCCGCTATTTAAACAACAACCCCCCTACCCCTATGTCCCTATCCCTAGAACAAGAATTTAGTATCCTCTCTTTTAAACAACAAGTTGACTCCATGTCCGAAGAACAATGCAAATCTTCCCTCGTCAACGCTTACCAAGCTATGCTCGAAATGGAGGCTAACTACAAGGAACTCCTTAAACATAACTGGAACCTATAACCCCTTATGTGCCGCTCTATGTGCCGTTCTGTAAGGTGTTTATGTGCCGCTCTATGTGCCGTTCTGTAAGGTGTTTATGTGCCACCCTGTGTGCCGTTCTGTAAGGTGTTTATGTGCCGCTCTATGTGCCGTTCTG
>NBNH01000127.1 GCA_004379115.1 Actinomycetales bacterium mxb001 | reverse complement strand
GCCTGGGCGGGGTAGCCCCCCCGGCCCGTCGTCACCAGGGCCGCCCACGTCGAGGCGATGAGACCGCCACTGCGCGATCCCGCGAGGCCCGGTGAGAGATAGAGCCCACCGGGCCAATCGGTGGAGGCGAACCACTGCCTCGAGCGCAGTTCCGAATCGCGATAGAGGAGAACCGAGGTGCCCTTGAGGGCGTACCCGTACTTATGCGTATCCGCCGAGATGCTGGTGACGCCCGGTACGCGAAAGTCCCACATGGGTACGTCGTAGCCGAGTTGCTCCGCCCAGGGCAGCAGGAATCCGCCGAGGCAGCCATCGACATGCAATCCGATGCCGCGCTCCTGGGCCAGAGCGCTCATCTGCTCGATGGGATCGATGAGCCCGTGGGCGTAGTCACCCGCACTTCCGACGATCGCGATCGTGTCGTCATCTACAAGGCGAGCCATCGCATCGACATCAGCGACGAACGCGTCGGTCAACGGGGCATCGCGCACCTCTATGCCGAGCCAGTGGGCGCCCTTTGCCAAGGCGACGTGAGCCGTCATCGGTAGGACGACGTTGGGTGTGCGGACGCCTCGAGCCTCACGAGCTTCTTCGCGATAGGCGTAGAGCGCATGAACGAGGCTGTCGCTGCCACCCGAGGTCACGACGCCGATCGGCTGCGGATCGTGAAACAGGTCGGCCGCCATCGCGATGATCTCGCCCTCGAACTTAGTGGCGGAGGGATACATGTCGCGCTGCAGGACGTTGGCATGCGCGAAGTGCTCGAAGACCTGCGTCAGGAAGTGATAGTGCTCATGGTCGCCGCTGTAGAGGCTGCCAGATACGCGACCGGCATCACCCACGGCGTCTTCCGCCTTGGCCATGGCCGCGATGTCCGTCAAGATCTCGTCGCGAGATACCCCCTGGTCGGGCACCTGCCGAAACGTCTCGGTCGTGCGGCGATAGGGAAACAGGTCATCGAGCATGCGATCGAGATCGCTCCGGGAGTTAGCGTCGTCGCTCATCACTCCATACCCTTCGACCGACGTCCGGTGGCGCGCTCAGTCTCGCGCTTGGCCTCGCGTTCGGCAATCGCCTGACGCTTGTCCTGGTGCTTGCGGCCGGTTGCCAGCGCGATCTCGACCTTGGCGAATCCATCCTTGAAGTACAGGGCGAGGGGAATCAGAGTGAAGCCCTTCGCCTGCGTCTTGGCGGTCAGCTTGCGGATCTCCTCGCGCTTGAGCAGGAGCTTGCGGGCCCGCCGGGGCTCATGGTTGGTCCAGGTGCCGAGGTCGTATTCGGGAATGTGCACTCCGCGAAGCCACACCTCCCCGTCGTCGATGGTCGCGTAGCCGTCCGTGAGCGTTGCCCGGCCAGCTCGCAGGGACTTGACCTCGGTGCCCGTCAGGACGATGCCGGCCTCGACCGTGCTGTCGACGGCGTAGTCGTGTCGAGCCTTTCGATTCTGCGCGACCACCTTGCGGCCCTGCTCTCTGGGCATGGCCGACTCACACGCGCAGGTACTTGCGCAGGGTGAGGAATGCGGCGACGCAGGCGAGCACGATGCCGGTCAGGAACAGGATGGGAACGATGCCCGCCACCGCATCCCAGCCGACGAATGCCGTGAACTGGAAAGCGGGGGCCAGGACACGGTCGACGACGAAGGCCTTGACGAGAATGAGTCCGCCCGTGGCCAAGGTGGCACCGACGGCCGCCGCGATGGCTGCCTCGAGCAGGAACGGCAACTGAATGTAGAAGTTGGAGGCACCGACCAGTCGCATGATGCCCGTCTCGCGTCGGCGACTGAACGCCGCCACGCGCATGGTGTTGACGATGAGCAGCACGGTGACCACGAGCATGGCGATGGCAATGACCAGGGCGATCGCCTGAAGCCCCCCGAGCAGCTGGAAGAACTTCTCGAGGAATTGCCGCTGGTCGTTGACCTGCTCGACACCGGGCCTGCCCTCGAACGCGGACGCGACGATGTCGTACTTCGTCGGATCGGAGAGCTTGACTCGGAACGACTCGGGCAGTGCGTCGACGGTGACGCTGTCGATGATCGGAGAGTTGCGGTACTGCACGATGAAGCGGTCGTAGGCCTCCTGCTGCGACTCGAAGTAGATCTCCTGGACCAGCGGCTTCAGGGATTCGAGATCGGCCTCGATTTGGTCCTTCTGGACGTCGGTGACCTTGCCGCCCGAGCAGGATGGTGTCTCAGAGTTCTCATTGCACAGGAAGATCGAGACTTCGACCTTGTCGTACCAAAAGTCCTTCATGGTGTCGACCTGCGCGCGCACGAGCAGTGAAACGCCAAAGAGCGCGAGGGAGACGCCGACGGTGATGATGACGGCGATTGTCATCGTGAGGTTGCGGCGAAGTCCGTTCCAGACCTCGCTCATAACGAAGCGGGCTCTCATGGCTACCTACCGGGCGTACCCGTAAACACCGCGGGACTGATCACGAACCAAATGACCCTGCTCGAGCTCGATGACACGCTTGCGCATCTGGTCGACGATGGCGGCATCGTGCGTGGCCATCACCACGGTCGTGCCCGTGCGATTGATGCGCTCAAGCAACTTCATGATGCCCTCGGACGTCGCGGGGTCGAGGTTGCCCGTGGGCTCGTCGGCGATGAGGATGGCCGGCTTGTTGACGAAGGCACGGGCGATCGCCACACGCTGCTGCTCACCGCCGGACAGCTCATCGGGCATGCGCTGCTCCTTGCCCTCAAGGCCGACGAGCTCGAGGACCTCAGGGACGATGCGCTGAACGGTGGAACGCGGCTTGCCGATGACCTCAAGGGCGAAGGCGACGTTGTCGAAGACGGTCTTGTTGGGCAGGAGCCGGAAGTCTTGGAAGACCGTGCCGATCTTGCGACGCAGGGTGGGGACCTTCCAATTGGACAGGCGGTTGAGGTCCTTGCCGAGAACCCAGACGCGGCCCTTGGTCGGGGCCTCTTCCTTGAGCACCAGGCGCAGGAAGGTGGACTTGCCCGAGCCCGATGCCCCCACGAGGAAGACGAACTCGCCCTTCTCGACCTCCAGGGAGACGTCCTCGAGGGCCGGGCGGGTCTGCGTGGGGTAGAGCTTGGTCACGTTCTCGAACAGGATCACCCGTCGAGTTTACGGGCTGGACGGGCGCCAGCCGACCACGAACGGCTCCCCCACGAGGAAATCCCCGGTCCCCCTAGGGGCGGATCGTGAGGCGCTGGGCCCTCAAGGACATCACGAGGGCCACGATCCAGCCGATGATGGTCCAGCCGAGAAGCAGGTTGATCCAGAAGACAAGCCAGTGGGGAACATCGCGCACGCATGCGATGCACCACGGCAGCATGTAGCCCGCGGTGATGATGGCCACGACAACGGAAACGACCTTCGTGGCCGTCCACGAACGGTCTACTGGCTCAACGTTGTATTCAGACATGGGCTCAGGCTAGACGATCACGATGCGGATTCTTGACGTTTACGCCAACGGATTCCCTCTTCGATGAAATCGTCGATCTCGCCATCGAGCACAGCCGATGTGTTGCCAGTCTCGTACTCGGTGCGTAGGTCCTTCACCATCTGGTAGGGATGCAGCACATACGAGCGCATTTGGGTGCCCCACGATCCGGCCGAGTCTCCCTTGAGGGCGTCGATCTTGGCGCGCTCTTCCTCGCGCTGCCGCTGCAGCAACTTGGCCTGGAGTACAGCCATGGCCGTGGCGCGATTCTGCAGCTGTGAACGCTCGTTTTGGCAGGACACGACGATGCCCGTGGGGAGGTGGGTGATGCGCACAGCCGAGTCGGTTGTGTTGACCCCCTGGCCTCCGGGGCCGCTGGAGCGGTAGACATCCACGCGGATCTCATCCTCGGGAATCTCGATGTGATCGGTCTGCTCGATGACAGGCACGACCTCGACGGCCGCGAACGACGTCTGACGTCGACCCTGGTTGTCGAAGGGAGAAATCCGCACCAGGCGGTGCGTGCCCTGCTCGACCGACAGCGTGCCGTAGGCGTAGGGAGCCTTGACCGCGAAGGTCGCCGACTTGATGCCGGCCTCTTCGGCGTACGACGTGTCATAGACCTCGACGGGCCAGCCATGTCGTTCGCAGTATCGGGTGTAGAGGCGAAGGAGCATCTCTGCCCAGTCGGCCGCGTCGACCCCGCCCGCCTCCGAACGAATGGTGATGAGCGCCTCGCGAGCGTCGTACTCGCCGGAGAGCAGCGTGCGGACCTCCATCTCGCCGATCGCCTGCCGCAGGTCGTCGAGATCGCGAGCGGCCTCATCCCATGAAGCCTGGTCGTCTTCACTCTCGGCGAGTTCGACGAGAACGACGAGGTCGTCCAGGCGGCGTCGCAGACCTTCCACGCGCCGGATGTCACCTTGTACCAGGGCCAACTGGGAGGTCACCCGCTGCGCATTGGCCTGGTCGTCCCACAGGTTCGGTTCGGACGCTTCCGCCTCGAGTTCCTTCGCGCGATCGCGCAGGCGAGGCACGTCGAGAACCTGCTCGATGCTCGACAGCGTCTGCTCAAGGCCCGCCAGGGACTCGGAGATCTCGGGGATGGCCACGGCGGGCAAGCCTACGTGGCACGCCGACTCAGGTCTTCGGGCGCACTCGAAATGCCCGTTGCCTCACCGCCTGCCATCTAGAGTCCTCCGCGGAGGTGTCATGGGACTGTCACGTCGCCGCTTCATCGCGGGAACTGCCGCACTGGCAGCGGTCTGGGGCGTATCGCGCGAGGTCATGGGGAGGGCATTAGCTGCCCCCCTGCGCCTGGTCGACGCCCCCACCACCCTGCTGCAGACGATCAAGATGTCGTCGCAGCCCGTGAGAGGGGACTACCGCACCCTTCTGGCCGGCGCCGGCGAGGAATTCATTCCGAGATTCGACGTTCTCGGTCGCGAGGCAGACCCCAAGCGGTCGACGTCTCGCCGTTCCCTCTACTACCTGGCGCACATGTCCGACATTCACGTCATCGATGCCCAGACTCCGGCCCGCATGGACGCCATTCAGAGCATCGCTCCGAAACTGCTCACCGATGCCTGCCGACCTCAAGACACCCTGACCGTCCACGTGCTGGCGTCCATGGTCGACAGCATCAATGCCTCCACGACGAGTTCTGTCACCGGCGCCCCACTCGCAGCCGCCCTCAGCACAGGCG
>NBNH01000014.1 GCA_004379115.1 Actinomycetales bacterium mxb001 | reverse complement strand
TCGCTGACCCTTCCCTCGGCGGACGGCCTGCGCGATCACCCCTCCGTGACGCTGCGCGTGCTGCACCGCACTGATGATCCCGCGGTTCTGACTCTGCCCCTGGGCGGGCAGTAGTGATCGAGCATCCGCACGCCAGGCGAGGGCGTCCCGACGGGGTCGAGACTGACAACGATGTCCGCGTCACGATCGTCACGGGTGCCGCATCGGGCATCGGTGCAGCCTGTGTGCGCCGCCTGGCAGAGCGGGGCGACACCGTCGTTGGTGTGGACCTTGCGGGGGACGTGGGTGATCGAGTGAGAGCGCTCGGTGGGGCGCTCGGAGTGATCGCTGACGTGTCCTCGTCCGCGGCATGTGAGGCTGCAGTCGCCCACGCCATCGACGAGTTTGGCCGCGTCGATCATCTGGTGAGTGCTGCCGGAATCGAGCTGACCGCGCCGGCCCACGAGATGGACGATGACACCTGGTCACGAGTCCAGCGCGTCAACGTGGACGGATCGTTCTTCATGGCTCGCGCGGTCGGCCGGCACCTCATCGCGGCCGGCAGACCGGGCAGCGTGGTGCTGATCGGCTCCATCAACTCGATGATGGCGATGCCTGGTCAGGTGGCATACGTGTCGTCGAAGGGTGCGGTGCTCCAGCTCGGCCGTGGGCTGGCGGTCGACTGGGGTCGCCATGGCATCCGTGTCAATGTGGTCGCTCCGGGCGTGATCGATACCCCTCTGAACGCCCGCAGCTTCGCCGACCCGGTGCGCATCGCCTACTACGCCGACCGGACGCCGCTGGGTCGTCACGGCGAACCCTCGGAGGTCGCTTCGGTCGTCGCGTTCCTGACCTCGACCGATGCGTCGTATGTGACCGGGGCATTCGTCGCGGTCGACGGCGGATGGCTGGCGGGCGAACTCCCTCTCACGCGAACGGAGAGCTGAATGCTCAAGGTCATGTGGTTCCTCAAGCGCGCCGAGGGCATCACGCTGGAGGAGTTCGACGCCTGGTGGCGCGAGCACCTCCACATGATCGCTGACCGGCAGAGGCCGCAGTTGCTGCGCTACACGGTGAACATCAGGACAAGTGATGTCGACGACCGTGCTGGCCACCCGGGAGCAGAATGCGAGTGGGACGGTGTCGCTGAGCAGTGGTTCGCCGACGAAGCTGCCTTCGACGAGGTCTACGGCCGCCCCGCCGCGGCCGAGACCCGTGCCGACACTCTCGCTCACGTGTCGCGCTTCGAGCGAATCTTCGTGCACGAGATCCCCGTGATCCCATGATCGAGCACGCTGGTGGGTGCGTGGCCTTCGCGTCTCCCGACGAAGTGCCGTGGGATGACGAGGCGGACGTCATCGTGGTTGGCAGTGGCGCTGCGGGTTGGTCGGCGGCTATCGCGGCGAGCCGCGCCGGTGCCGACGTGCTCGTGCTCGAGAAGCTCGAACAGATCGGTGGCACGACGGCAAAGGCGGGCGGTGAGTGCGGTGGGGAGCCGGCGCCAGGCGAGCTCCCTCAGCGCGCCGGCACGTGGCTGTGGATCTGCGACCACCCGTGGCTCGCCGAACTCGGGCACGCTGATCCCCGGGACGATGCACTGCGCTACCTCGCCCGTCTGGCTCGGCCGACTCAGTACACCGCTGATTCACCGACCCTCGGTCTTGCACGCGATGACTACGCGCTCCTGGAGGCGTTCTACGACCACGGTCAGCGGGTCGTCGCCGAACTTGACGCCCTCGGTGCGCCGCACCTGCGTCCGCTCGTCGACACCTGGGATTACTGGGCAGACCTGCCGGAGAATCAATGTCCGAAGGGTCGGGCGCTGTTCGTCCCACTGCCCGATGGGCGGGAGGCCACGGGCGCTGAGATCGTCGAGGCCATGTCCACCGCTGCTGAGCGGCTGGGTGTGCGCGTGAAGACGTCGACCCCCGTGCACGGTCTCATCGTCGACGCCGATACCGGTGCGGTCGTCGGTGTCCAGGCGGGCCGCAGCGCGGCCAGTGCCTCCCTGGTGCGAGCGCGCGGTGGCGTCGTCTTCGCAACCGGCGGCTTCACGCACAACGAAGCGCTACGGGCAGCGCACCTCCCCGCGCCGATCACAGGCGGCATCGCCGCACAGGGCAGTACCGGTGACGTCGTGCACCTCGCCTCAGCGCTTGGTGCCCGATTCGCCAACATGAACAATGCCTGGCTCACACCGATGCTCCTCGACCACGGTGCCGAGCCCGTGAGCGGTGCGTTCCGACTGCCTGGTGACTCGATGATTCTGCTCAACCGGCTCGGTCGCCGCGTGGTGAACGAGAAGGTGACCTATAACGAGATGACACGAGCATTCCTGCGCTGGGATGAGGGGCTCGGCGAGTACCCGAACCGAGTGCTGGTCATGCTCTTCGATCACTCCGTCAGCGAGCGCTGCCGGGCAATGCCGGGGGATGCGCCCATCGACGAAGGTGGCGGCAACCCGCTGGCGCGAGCCGGTGGCGCTGCTGAGCACGAAATCGTCGCGGAGACCCTTCCCGAGCTTGCGACGGCAATCGATGACCGGCTGATCAGGCACCAGGACCGCTTCCCCGGACTGCGTCTGGCCGATGACTGGGCGGAGGAGGCTGCCAAGTCGATCAGCCGCTTCAACGATCTTGCCCGTGGCGGAGTCGATGTCGACTTCCACCGTGGCGAGTCTCGCACGCAGCGAGCAAGGAGCGGTTCGCCTCGCAGCGCGGAGTTTGCCAACCCCACCATGCACCCGTTCGACCACTCGGGACCGTGGTACGCGGTGCTCCTCGTGGCCGGCACGCTCGATACGAAGGGTGGCCCGGTCATCGACCCGGACGGTCGCATCATGCGTCCCGATGGAAGTCCGATCGTGGGAATGTACGGCGCGGGTAATTGTGTGGCCTCACCATCGGGTGAGGCCTACTGGGGTGGAGGGACGACGCTGGGACTCGCGGTCACCTTCGGTTGGTTAGCTGGTGAGCACGCCGCCGGACGCACCGGCCTTCGCTCGGCATCGACAACGTCGTCACGGGGGGAGTAGCGCGAGTCGCTCATGCGTCCGCGTCGACCGTGAAGTCCTCCACGACGGCGAGGATGGCGCTCTGCACGACGGTGTAGCCGTTGACTGTGCGTTCGGTCACGTCGACGTGGGAGCGACGACGCAACATGTAGCCGGACTCGACCGCCTCGATCGCCCAGACCAAGTCTTCGATGCTCAGGCCCGTCGCCATCCGCCGGCGCCCATGCTCCAGAATGCGCTGCAGGATCGCCCCCGTCTCGGCTAGGTAGCGCTCATTGCCCTCCTTGTTCATGGTCGACAGGCGCTGGGGAGGGGCCAGGGCCGTCATGCCGAGCATCAGGAACATGGACGGTTCCTCGTAGCTCACGGTGAAGTCGACCCCGAAGCAGCGCGCGACGAGCTCGCGCCACCCCAGGCCTTTACTGAGGCCTGACTCCAGCTCGGCCTTGACGCGGTCGATCTCGGGGGTGGCCGCATCGAGGAGGATCTTGTCGAGCAGAGCCTGCTGGAACTCCTCTTGGCTGGGCCAAATGTTGTACGCCGCTCCGGTGGTCATCTGGGGGGCCGAGGGGTCGCGGTCGTGCAGAAGCCGGTTGACCTCCTCGAGGGCGTCGGTGATGCGGACTCCGGCGAGGGGGTTGGTCGCTCCGTCGAGATCGCCGTTTGACCTCGCGAGGACCACGCGAACGGCGGCATCGAGCAGCAGTTCTCGGGTCTCCTCACGGGTGCGACGCTTGCGCGTCATCGACGTTCCCTCTCAATTCGTGCAAGGAAGTCGGCCACGAGCAACATCGTCAGCGACTCCTCTTCCGTGTGGCAGCTGTGCGAGCTCTCCTCGAGGATGTGCCACTGCGATCCAGAAATACCGTGGTGCAGCGTACTCATGACCGCTGGCGTGGCTTCATCGTATCGGCCGCTCAAGAGCAGGGTGGGTACGCTGACGTTGCCCAGCATCGGCCGGATATCCCAGCCGTCGAGTTCGAAGGCCGTGCCTTCCGTCGGGAACTCTGCTCCTCCCGTCGTGAGGTTATAGACCCTCATGTCGCGTTCGAAGATCTCCAGGCCCTCGGCCTCCCACGGGGGTGGCTCATCCATGCGCAGGACGTGGGTCCGCTCCCACACGGCGTATGCCTCCTTGAAAGCGGGACTGCCGACGCGCCCGGCGGCCTCCTCGCGCGCGAGTGTCTCGCGGACGTCGGTGGGGAGTTCCGCGCGCAGGCGCAAAGTCTCTGCGGTCCACTCTTCGAGGCTGGCCGGGCCGCTCATGAGGACCATCCCCCGGATGCCCGGTGCGCCCTCGATGGCGTGCTCGAGGGCCAGCATCACGCCCCAGGACTGCCCGATGAGGATGACCTCGTCGAGGCCGAGCTCCTCGCGGAGTCGGGTGAGTTCGCGGCGGAAAAGCTCGACAGTGAAGACGCCGGGACGGTAGTGCTCATCGGCGACGATTGACCGGCCGCTACCGATTTGGTCATAGCGGATGACCGCGCGATCGGTGATGGCGAAGTTCTCGAATCGCCGTAGGTATTCGGAGTTGTATCCCGGACCTCCGTGAAGGAGCACGATGGGCGTGCGCGTTCCCTCTCCGACGACCCGGCACCATGTCTCGCCCAGCTCGGGTATGAGCGACAGTCGCATCTCCTGCTCGCGCACTCTCAGGCCTCCTGTGCGACGTGGGTGGACGGCATGGCAGCCACAAGGCGTTGCGTGTAGTCGTGCGTGGGGGCGTCGAGGACGACGTCGGTGGCACCTTGCTCGACAACCTCGCCGCGGTAGAGCACAAGGACGCGCTCAGTGATCTGGCGTACGACTCCGAGGTCATGGGTGATGAAGAGCAGGCTGGTGCCCTGGCTGCGGTTGACCTCGCGCAACAACTCGAGAATCTGCGCCTGCACGGACACGTCAAGGGCGGCGACAGGCTCGTCGCACAGCAGCACCCGGGGCTCGACAGCTAGCGCCCGCGCGATGGCGACTCGCTGGCGTTGTCCGCCGCTCAGCGATGCGGGTCGTCGCGTCGCCATGCTGGCAGGCAGCCCCACGCGATCCAGCAGGCTGGCGATCTCGTGGTCACGGTCGGTGACTGGCCGTGAGCGCTGGCTCAGTGCCTCACCGAGTGCTGTGCCGACGCTATGCATGGGGTTGAGCGTGCTGTAGGGGTCTTGGAAGACGCACTGCACGATCTGCGCGACGGCGCGCCGATCCTGCGCGGTGCGCTGCGCGGGGACGACGCCGAAGCCGGCGAATTCAATCGATCCGTCGGTCGGGCTCGTCAGGCCGAGCAGGCAGCGAGCAATGGTGGTCTTGCCCGAGCCGCTCTCGCCCACGATGCCGAGCGCCTCGCCCTGGCGCAGGTCGAAGGTGACACCATCGAGTGCCGGGTGGACCCCGCCGTGGACGCGATAGGACTTGCGAAGGTCACTCACGCGCACCACTACTTCGTCGCCAACGTGGTCGGTGACTCTCGCTGATCCCACGGACGTGGCCGTGGTCGTGGAGACGAGCTCACCGATGCGGATGCAGGCTGCACGATGGTGCGCAGCGACCTCCACAAGGGGCGGCACCACATGCGTGCACGCGTCGACGCGTTCGTCACAGCGGTCCGCAAAGGGGCAGCGATCGAGCACCGTGTGCGTGGCCGGCACCGAGCCTGGGATGCCGCGCAAATTCCCCTGGTAGTGGTCGGTCGACGGGATCGACTCGAGCAGTCCGCGCGTATAGGGATGGAGCGGGTCGCGCCGCATGATCCGGGCCGGAGCCTCCTCCATGATGGATCCGGCGTACATCACGACGACACGGTGACACAGATCGAAGGCGACGCGCAGGTCGTGCGTGATGAAGACCAGGCCCATGCCGCGGTCTCGCTGCACCTGTCGCAACAACTCAAGGACCTCGTGCTGAGTGGTGGCATCGAGTGCGGTCGTCGGCTCATCAGCGAGGAGCAGCGCCGGGTCGTTGGCCAGGGCGGCCGCAAGGGCGACGCGCTGCGACATGCCGCCAGAGAGTTCGAACGGGTAGCGGCGCGCGACCGACGCGTCAGTGATGCCGACCTCTGCTAAACGGCGTGACACCTCTGCGGGAATCTCGGCGCGCGGGCGCCCCGCTGCCCTGAGGGTCTCCGCGATGTGACCGCCCGCGGTCATGGTCGGGTTGAGCATCGTGAAGGGGTCCTGCATAAGGAGCCCGACGCGCGGCGAATCACCGCGACCCCTGCGCCTCGGCCGGCGGACCGGTGCTCCCTCGATGAGGACGCGGCCTGTCGCCGAGACGCCGGCGGGCAGCAGATCCGCGATAGCGCGGGCGGTGAGCGACTTGCCCGATCCGCTCTCTCCGACGAGAGCGAGCGACTCACCGCCGTCGAGAGCGAAGCTCACGCCATTGACCAGGAGACGAGAGCCGTAGGAGATCGACAGATCGTCGACCGTGAGCAACGGACCGGCGCTCATCGCTCGTTGATCCGCTTCGTCGTGACATCGAATGCCCGGTCTCCGAGGAGGCCCACGGACACCGCGAGGATCGTGATGCACAGGGCTGGTCCGATAACCGCCCAGGGATTGAGGTCGAGAATCGACCTGTTCTCGGCGATCATCAGCCCCCAGTCAGGGGTGCCCGCGCTGACGCCGATGCCGAGGAAGGCCAGGCCCGAGAGCGCGATGAGGGCCACGACGAATTGCAGCAGGGCATTGGCGGCGAGGGTGGGCGCGACATTGGGCAGGATGTGCTTGAAGGCGATGCGCATCTGACTGAGTCCCAGCGTGCGTGCCGCGGCGATGTAAGGCATCTCCCGTTGGGCGAGCACCGCCGCACGCACCACGCGCACATCGGCCGGCGCCGACAGCACGATGAGCACGGCAACGGCCAGCCAGTAGCCCCCGCCGAGGATGCCAACCAGCACGATGGCGAGGAGCAGAGGCGGGATCGCGTAGGCAAAATCGACAGACCGCATCGTCACCGAGTCGGCGATACCGCCCGAGAAGCCTGCCCACAGGCCCAGCAGTGTGCCGATCACCGTGGCGCAGATGGCCACGACGGCCGGTCCGATGATGCCGGTGCGGCTGCCCACCATGAGACGGGACAGGATGTCGCGACCGAGCTGGTCCGTGCCCAGCCAGTGCGCTGCGCTGGGTCCCTGGGAGCTCGCGACGAGGTCCTGGGCGTAGGGGTCGTAGGGCGCGATCCAGTCGGCGGTGATGGCGATGATGATGAACAGCGCGACGATCACGACGGCGACCCAGAAGACCGGGCCCCAGCGCGTGCGGCGCTTCTCGTCGATCGAGGTGTCCGTGGCTCGCGAGGGCTGAGCTCCTGTGGAATCGGCGCTCATGCTGCGGCTCCTGCTCGGCGCAGGCGTGGGTCGAGGGCGTAGTAGAGAAGGTCGATGACGAGGTTGGTCACGAGCACGAGAATCGCCGTGAGCAGCGCCAGGGCCTGCACGACCGGTAGGTCGAGCGTGCCCACGGACGACACCAGCAGGCTTCCGAGGCCTTGTAGCGCGAAGACGTTCTCGATGAGCACGGCACCGGCCAACGAGAACGCCAGGATGAGGCCGGCTGAAGTCAGGACGGGCAGCGAGCCGTTGCGCAGCACATAGCGAAGCCAGATGCGTGACCTGCTGAGTCCCCGCGATCGTGCAAAGACGATGTAGTCGCGGTCCACGACATCCATGACGGCGGCCCTGGTCTGGCGCAGCAGGATCGGGATCTGCAAGGTCGCGAGGGCGAGGGCGGGAAGGGTGAGATGCCAGATCGTGTCGAAGAAGCCGTCACCGTTGCCGAAGCCGGGGAACCAGTCCAACTGCACGGAGAACACGTAGATGAGCAGGAAGCCGATGGCGAACGCCGGGGTGCATAGGGCGATCAGGGTGATGGAGGAGGCAAGGCGGTCGATCCAGCTTCCGCGGCGGACAGCGGCGAGGATGCCGAGTGGGATGGCGACAACGACCGTGATGATGAAGGCGTAGAGAGCCAGCCAGACCGTGGTCCACAGTCGCGACGTGATCACGGACATCACCGGCTCGCTTGAGCGAATCGAGTCACCGAAGTCGCCTTGCAGCGCGGCAACGGCCCAATTGCCGTATTGCACGAGGAACGGATCGCCTAGGCCGTAGCGTTCGCGGATCGCCGCGACGGCCTCAGGTGTCGCGTTCTGCGGACCCAGCAGCGTGATCGCCGGATCGCCCGGTGTGAGCGCGAGCAGTGCGAAAACCAGCAGGGAGAGGAGGGCGATCGTGGCGACGATCGCCACCACTCGGCGCAGCGCGTAGGCTGCAAAGGTCATTGGGCTCCGCTGATCTTCATGGGCCAGGGCTGGCCGACGGCGAAGTAACTGTATCCGCCATCCCAGACCAGATCCTTGCCGATCGCCACCGCGACCTGCTCGTTGAAGAGGGGCACGTAGGGCAGGTTCGTGTTGACATTGGCCAGCAGATCGGTGAGGGGCTGCTTCAACTCCTCGGCGGTGGTCGCCACGGCGACGGCCCCGGCGAGTTCGTTGGCCTCGGGGGTGGCGTACTTCGCGACGTTGAACGGCGCCATCTCCCCGACGATGATCGGTGGGAGTTCCCCGGCCCACGTCGTCGGACCAGCAAGCGCAAGCAGTTGCAGGGGGCTTCCCGCCGGGTCCATGAGGCCTGCACCCCAGTCGGCAGCGGACACCGGCTTGACATTGATGGTGACGCCGATCTGCTTGGCAACCTCTGCGAGGTTCTGACCCAGCGGGGACATCCACGGCTGGGTCGTGTCGACCGGCAGATCGACCGTGAAGCCGTCGGGGCTCGCCGACTTGGCGAGAGCCTCCTTGGCCTTATCGATCGAGAACTCCGGCACAGCTGGCAGGGCAGCATTGATGGCGGCCGCATCGTTGGGGAACGTAGCCGTTATCTGTACCTCGGGAACGATGCTGGTGGCGACGGTGGCACGACCGTTGAAGAGGGGCTGGGCCAGGGCTGCTCGATCAAGCAAATGGGCCATGGCAGTGCGCACATTGATGTCATCAAAGGGTGCGCGAGTGGTGTCCATGACGAGGTAGTCGATGTAGCCGCCGACGACGTAGTTCATGGTTGCGTTCTCGAGTTCATCCCACTGCCGTGTGGCGATAAGGGGCACGTCGAAGAAGCCGTTGATCTCGCCACTGCTCATGGCGAGGCGCGCCGTCTCGGGATCCTCAATGGTGACAATCTTGAGTTCCTTGGCCTTGGGAGCACCGCCCCAGTAGGCGTCATTGCGCGTGAGCACGACTCCGTCGGCCGAGGAGTAGGAGGCGATGGAGTAGGGGCCGGTGCCCATGCCCGGCTTCTCCGGGCCGCCGGCTGCCTCGCCAGCCGCCTCGTCGTAAGCCTGCTGGCGCACCTGGGCGAAGACAGCGAGCTTGGTGGGCATGGCCGGGTCCGGGGCGACCAGCTTGATGGTGACGGTCTTGGGGTCCGTCACCTCGACGGACTCGACAGTGCCGAAGAACTGCGCCTGCATCGATGTGCTCTCGGGCCCAACATGGCGATTGATGGAGTAGGCCACGTCTTCCGCGGTCAGGGGTGTGCCGTCCCAGAACTTCACGTCGTCGCGCAGGGTGAGTACCACCGTCTGTGGATCCGGCGTAGACAAGGAGGTGACGCCCGCGATGACATTGCCCTGATCGTCCTGCGCCACCACGCGGTCGAAGGCAGCGGCTTGGGCGCGCAGGGATGACACCAGACCATCTTTCGCGACGTCCATCGACATGACGGGCGCTGAGACGCCCCATGTCATCGTCGCGACCTCGCCCCCGCCTGCGGGTGCCGCGCTGGACGAGGCGCTCGTGGCCGAGTCGCTGCCTCCACCGGAGCAACCGGCCAGGAGGGCCGCAGCCAGAAGGCCGACGCCGAGGGTGGACCACTTCGCGAGTCTGGCCATGTCGGACTCCTCTGCTGGGCGGTCCCGGGGGCCCGCTCGAACGGTTGCGTAAGTATTCAATGCAAATTTGCCCAGGCGCAAGCACTTTCCGAAAGAATCCGACGCATGGGCCCTTCTGCTGCGGTCGTGGGCGGTGGGACGGCCGGGTGCGCCGTCGCCGCCCGGCTGGCCGAGGCCGGCTGGACCGTCACCCTGCTGGAGGCGGGCCCCGACTACGGACCCTGGGGGCAGGGGCGCTGGCCGGCCGATCTGCTCGACGCCACCACCCTGGCTACCTCCCATGACTGGGGCTATGCCGGACCGGCTGCCGACGGGCGCACCGTGGCCTTCGACCGGGCACGAGTGATCGGAGGGTGCTCCGCGCACAACGGCTCGACGATGTCGGCCGGCTGGGGCGGTGACGATGCTGACCTGCCGTCGACGTGGTCGACGACAGCTCTCGCCGCGGCGCGCGAGCGCGCGATCGAGCGCACGCGCATCAACGTCCCGGATGAATCGGCAGTACAGCCCTTCCAGCGTGCCTTCCTGGATGCGTGCAATGCGATGGGCGTGCAGCGCACCGACGACCTGCTCGACCCCGACGGTGGGGCAGGAGCAAGCCTGAGCCCGGTCAACGTCGTCGACGGTATCCGCTGGAACACCGCGATCGCCTACCTCGATCCCCTACGCCACCTACGCAACCTGCGCATCGTCGATGAATGCGTCGTCGATCGCATCGAGGTGATCGACGGCCGGGTCACCGGCGTGCTGGGCGTGCGCGACGGCCTGCCGGTGGCCGTCGACGCCGACCTCGTCGTGCTCTGCGCGGGCGCCTACGGCACCCCGATGGTGCTGATGCGCTCGGGGATCGGACCGGCCGACCATCTGCGGGAGATGGGCGTCCCGGTGGTGTTCGATCTACCGGGAGTGGGGAGCACCCTGCAGGACCAGCCCGTGGTGCGCCTGGAGTGGGCGGGCACCCGTGCGCTGGTCGATGCCCTCGAGACATTCCGCGAGGCGACCGGATTCCTGCCGGAGGAGCAGTGCGTCGCGAAGGTCCGCAGCGCGGGTGCGAATGACTCAGCCCCCTACGACATGCACGTCTTTCCGTGGGTCGAGCCTGACGCGGTGCACGGCTGGCGCTGCGTCGTTCCCGCGGGCCTGCTGCGGCCTTTGTCGACGGGCACGGTTCGGCTGACAACTCGAGATCCGGAGGGGGACCCGCTGATCGATCATGGCTATCTGCGTGACGATGCCGATGTCGATCGACTCCTCGGCATGCTGCCGTGGCTGACCGAGCTGGCGAGCCAGGAGTCACTGGCTGCCTTCCTGGGCGAGCCGCTCGTCGCACCGCCGAGCGACGATCCCGACGAGCTGATCAGTTGGTTGCGTCGGAATCACCACCACTACTGGCATCCCACCGGGGGAGCGGCCATGGGCCGGGCCGACGACACCAACGCTGTCTGCGACGAGCGGGCGCGCGTGCACGGTGTCGAGGGCCTGGTCGTGGCCGATGCCTCGCTCTTCCCGCGGACGCCGAGGGCCACCACCGCCTTCCCCGTCACCGTCATCGGCGAGCATGTGGCCCGGTTGATCCTGGAGGACGTGTGAGCGAGCACGACATCGTGGTGCGCCATGGCCGGATCATTGACCCCGAGACCGGGCTCGACGCGGTCGGCGACGTGGCCATCACGGGCGGTCGCATCGATGCCGTGATTCCCGGCGGCAGCGCCGATCTGCACGGCCGGCAGGAGTGGGACGCGACAGGGCAGGTTGTGGCACCGGGCTTCATCGACTTGCATAGCCACTGCTCGGATCCCGCGTCACGACGACTCCAGGTGTGCGACGGGGTGACCACCGCCCTCGAGCTCGAGGCAGGAATGCTCGATGTGACAGGTTCCTACGGACGAATGGCTGAGCGTGGCAGCCCCAACAACTTCGGATTTTCCGCATCGTGGGCGCTCGCGCGCATGAGCGCGTGCGGGATCGACGTGTCCGACGGACTCCCCGCGTTCATGGCGCACATTGGCGATCCCGACTGGCACCGGGCGCTCACCGATCGGGAGCGCGGGCGCATGCTCGAGGTGCTGCGACGCGAACTGGACGACGGTGCCCTCGGCATCGGTGTGCTTCTTGGCTACTGCCGGGAGACCCCGGGTGAGGAGTACCTCGAGATCGCCGGCCTGGCAGCCGAGACGGCATCGCCCACCTATACGCACGTGCGCGACCTGGGCCGTCCCGACAGTGGCCTGCTCGGAGCCGAGGAGGTGGTGTCGGCGGCGATCGCCACGGGGGCGCACATGCATCTGTGCCATATCAACAGCACGTCGGTGCGGACGGTCGATCGGGTGCACGAGCTGCTCGACAGGACACGCGCCGAGGGTATGCGCGTGACAACGGAGGCCTACCCCTACGGCTCTGGCGCGACCGGCATCGGTGCGCAGTTCCTGGACCCGGCCGAGCTAGAAGCCAGTGGGCGCCGTCCCTCCGACATCGTGTACCTGCCGCTTAATGAGCGGATCGAGACGGCCGAGCGTCTGATCGAGCTGCGCGCGCAGGATCCCGGTGGCATGGCTGTCATCGAGTTCCTCAAGGAAGATCAGCCGGAGGATCTCGGCTATCTCACCCGCGCCTTGCTGCACCATGACACCGCGGTTGCCTCAGATGCCATGCCGCTCTCGCCTGTCGATCCCCACCGTGATCTCGGATGGCCCATTCCAGTCGGTACGCCGACCCACCCGCGCACAGCGGGCACCTACGCGCGGGTCTTTCGGTGGTACGTGCGCGAGCTCGGCATCCTCGATCTTGCCGAGGCCGTGCGGAGATGCACGCTCGTACCGGCGACCATCCTCGATTCAGTGAGCCCCGATATGCGCCGCAAGGGTCGCGTGCAGGCAGGCGCGGATGCCGACCTCGTTGTCTTCGATCCAGCTACCATCGCTGACCGCGCGACCTATGCCTCGCCCGCAGAGACGTCGACGGGCTTCTCCTACGTCCTGGTCAACGGCACGCCTGTCATTGAGCGAGGTGAACTGCGCGAGGGCGCCCTCCCGGGTCGGCCGGTGCGCGGCACGTACTAAGCGTGGTGATGACACGGTCAAGCCACACCAGCCGAGCATTCTTCCTGGCCCCGACATGACCAGTGCCCAGGTCATCGGTGCAGCGATTCGCGGCATTCCCCGGCTAGGTTGCGTGTACCGGTCAACAAACCTCCGGGAGCCGCGATGACCCAGAAGCGCCACCATCTGGGCGTCTACGCCTCACCGGCAATAGCCGCCCTGGCTATTGCTGCGCTCATCTATGTCTGGGCCAGTGCGGACACGGCCACGGTCGTCCACCTGGTCTTCTTCGCAGTCGCTCTTGCCGCGCTGGCCTTCGGCTTCCTGGACATGCTTATTCGCGACATCCGGCACTCGTACCACTACTCAATTCAATGGCGCATGGTGATCGTCGCGGTCATGATCGTCGAGACCGTGCTGCTCTTCGCCTTCACCTATCTCACCGTGAGCGAGCTTCCCGACGAGATCACGGGCATGAAGACGGTCTTGGACGCCGTCTACTTCACGATGACGACCCTGTTGACCATTGGCTTCGGCGACATCGCTGCCGAGGGCCAATTGGCGCGTGGGGTTGTGCTGACTCAGATGCTGTTCACCATCCTGGTGCTTTCAGCGTCAGTGCGGCTGTTTACCAGCCTCGTGCGCACCGCTGCGAAGGATGCGGGGTCTCGACATCCGGGCGATCGACGACACGACGGAGCCTGACGAGTGCGCTCAGTCGTCGCTGGCGCAGGGCACGCACAGTATTGCCCACGGATGGATCTCTAGCCGTCCCTCGGGAATGTCAGCACCGCAGGCATCGCACACCCCATACGTGCCCTCGTCGAGCTTGACCAGCGCGCGTTCGATCTCCTCGGCTTGCTGAAGAAGTTGCTGGTGCGCGGCCACCTGGGTGAGTCGCTCGACGGCAATGCTGGTGCCATCGCCGACGCGCTTGCCGAACGAGATACCCCCCGTTGAGTCCGGAGCGGCGGTCATGTCGGCGGCCCGCGATGCGATCTCGCGCTGCTTGGCAAGCAGCACCTCGCGCACGTCGTCGGACATGACCCCAGTGTGCCGTGCCCCTGCATCTCCCAGCCAGTGAGCGAGGAGGCAGTGCGGCTGGACTCCCGGGGTCACGGGCCCTAGCGTGGGGCCGCCCGGTGAGGACCTCGTCAGGAAGGACCCCGCATGCTCGGCCGTCTGGTGGTCATCGGCATTGCCGCCGCGTCTGTCACAGCAGCACTGGTGGGCCCCGCCACCGCTGCCCCTGCCAGGGTGGTCATTGGCACGGGAGCCAAGACGTGCGTTCTCGAGGCTGGCGCAGACTGCCGTGACGTCGTGCACCGCGGGCTTGAGTTCCACGGCAACCTCAAGGGCATCAAGTTGTCGCGCGCCAAACTGCCGCAGGCCAATCTCAAAGGCGTGAACCTTGCCTATGCCGTGCTGCGCGGCGTGAACCTCAAGGGAGCCAATCTTAAGGGCGCCAACCTGAGAGGGGCTGACCTGGGATTCGTGCGTGCGCGCAATTCTGTCCGCTCGACTCCTTCCTGCGCTCCCAACTGCCAAGGTGCCAACCTGTCGGGCGCTGACCTATCGGGTGCAATGCTGTCGAACGCCAACCTGACGTCCGCCAATCTGTCCGGTGCGAACCTGTCGGGCGCGATTCTGTCCGTTGCGAACCTGGACGGGGCAGATCTCGTAGATGCCAACCTGTCCAATGCTGACCTCTCGGGGGCCAACCTCACCAACGCCAACCTCTACGGCGCAGACCTGTCGGGCGCGAACCTCACCGGAGTGACGTGGTTGCAGACCATTTGCCCGGACGGATCGGTCACGTCAGGACGCGGGCAAAGCTGCTCGGCCACGCCCTGACGAGGCGACACGTGTACGACGTCATCGTCGTCGGCTCGGGAGCGACAGGGGCGTGGACCGCGCTGTGCTTGGCCCGTGCCGGTCGGCGAGTGCTGGTGGTCGAAGCGGGCCGAGACGTCAGCGCCGATGAGCTAGGTCGATTGCTTCGCTACGACAAGCCACCTGACCCTGTCCCCGCACAGCCCCGGCAGTCCTTGCTACCTGGGCACTCGTCGGTGATCGCTCCGTTCCTCGTCGATGACGAACTCAATCCCTACGCCACTTCGGGGGCGGACGACTACAGGTGGTTCCGCTCACGCCAGCTTGGCGGTCGCACCCTGCTCTGGGGTGGTGTCACGCCGCGCCTATCTGACGAGCACTTCGCCGATTGGCCGTTCACGGGAGCCGATCTTGAGCCGCACTACGAGCGGGTCGAGAGGGCGATGGGCGTCGACAAGGACCAGCCGCTCACCGCGGCCGAACGAGCGCTGGCCGAAGCCTTCGAGCAGCAGTGGCCCGGTGCGCGAGTCCTTCCACGACCGGGGGTGGCCGGCTGGCCGCAGCGACTGGACGAGCACGGGGTGGCCTGGCCTGCCGGCGCCAGCCCGGTGCTCTTCCTCCACGATGCCCTCGATCTCGGAGCAGAACTCCGTACTGACTGCATCGTGGAGTCGCTCGCGCTCGAGGGCGAGCGGGTGATCGGCGTCAACGTCGTTGATCGCCTCACGTGTGAACGCTCGCTGATCCGATCCGACTCCGTGGTGCTGTGCGCATCGTCCATCGAGTCCACCCGGATCCTGTTGAACTCGCGGAACGCCGATCATCCCGAGGGAGTCGGTAACAGCAGCGACCACCTGGGTCGACACCTGCGGGACCACATCTCCTTCACGGTCTCCGGTACGACGGATCGCTTCACGGGCCCTGACTCGAGAATGCAGCTCGGTGGTCCCTACGGCATCTATCTGTCGCTTCCCGATCGCGGCTACCAGGTCGAGGGATGGGCGCAGCGCGGTGGCGCGCGACCAGGTCAGCCCGCGCGTTTCGGGCTGGCCACGAGTGCCGCAATGTCCGACGACTCGGCGAACCGCTTCACGATCCACCCGGATTTGGTCGATGCCTGGGGCATCCCCGCGGTGGACATCTCGTTCGGCATCGGGGCCGACGATCGTGCGGTTATCCAGCGGGCAGAGGCCGAGATCAAGCAAGCCTGCGCGTCTGCCGGCTTCGAAATCACGGCCGTCGACCGTCACTACGAGCAGATCAGTTCGTATGTCCACGAAGGAGGCACGGCCCGCATGGGGGCCTCGCCCGAGGACTCGGTCGTCGACCCATGGAGTCGCGTCTGGGATGCACCCAACGTGCTCGTCGTCGACGGTGCCTGCTGGCCGACCAACCCCTACCCCAACCCGACGCTGACGATGCTGGCGATCGCGTCACGCGTCTGCGATGCCCTCACGGATTCGTGGGGTGAGTGACTTCCAACTGCGGTCTGGGATGCGATAAGGTTGCCTTATGAGTCTCGTGGAGGAGTACCAAGAGGCGCGCAGAGGAGAGGACCTTGCACGCCTCAGGAGGGTGTTGGCGCTGCGCGCGCTCATAGCAGACGGATTGAGCCAGCGGGCGATTGCGGAGCAGCTGGGCGTCTCGCAGTCGGCGATTAGTCAGCAGTTGCGTTCCGCTCCTGACCTGTCTCGCCAAGATCCCGTCAGCCTCCTGGAGGCCGGGGCCCCGATCGTGAAGGCGTTGGCTGCGGATCGTGGCTTTACGCGCCTGGCGGTGTTCGGGTCGGTTGCTCGCGGCGATGCTCGACCTGACTCTGACATCGACTTACTCATCGAAGCGCCAAAGGGAACTTCTTCCTTCGAGTTTGTCAGGCTCCAGCAATTGATCGAGCAGGTGTTGGGTCGCCAGGTCGACCTGGTTTCGTACGGCGGACTCAAGCCGGGCCTTGACGATGACATTCGACGTGAGGCCGTTTCTCTGTGATGGACCGAAGTGCAGCAAAGGAACTGCTTCACATCCAGGCGTGGCTCGGTCGTGTCGCAGATATCGTTGAGTGCGGAGAAGCCGCATACCTCGACGATGCCATTCTTCAAGAGGCCGGTGACTCGCTCATGATGAAACTTGGCGAAGCTGCCAACAGGCTCTCGCGCCTCGGAGTTCTCGCACCCGAAGGTGTCGATTGGGCCCTCGCAGTCGCCAACCGCAACTTCATCATCCATCAGTACGACGAGATCAACCGCGAATTGACTTGGCTCACCTTGGCCCGCGATCTGACGGAGTGGGGCGACTCGCTGGCCCTGTACTTCATCAGGGCGCAGGAAGTGATCGACTCAGGCATCTAGCGTTCAGAGAGGCGGGATTCGGTCATTCCGCTCAGCGTTGCGCGGGCAACAACACCCTCAGTGCCGACTAGTCCATGAACATCTTGGGTGAGTGACAGGACTCGAAGGTGCCCGGAAAGCCCTAGTCGCGCTTCAGTTGTGAGTGCACCTTAGCCGCTCGCATCGCAGCGTACTGATGCTCAGTCGACCTCAGTTGAACTCCCTCGGTACCGTCCCGCAGGTAAGGGTCTCCCCAGTGGCTCTTGCAGACTGTATCGATATGCGATACAGTCTGGTTATGATCGTCAGCTTCCGCCACAAAGGGCTGGAGGCGTTGTACAAGACCGATTCGACGAAGGGAGTCCAGGCCGAGCACGCGCCCAAACTGCGCCGCATTCTGTCTGCACTTGATGTGGCTACAGGGCCGGGTGACGTCGACATCCCAGGATTCAGAACTCACCGGTTGAAGGGTCGACTGTCCGGTCACTGGTCAATCTGGGTGACGGGCAATTGGCGCGTGACGTTTCGGTTCGTCGATTCAGACGTCGAACTTGTTGACTACCTGGACTACCACTGAGGAGGATGGAAGACATGAGGAATCCGGTGCATCCCGGTGCAATTCTGCGTGAGGACGTCCTTGTCGAGTTGGGCTTGAGCGTCAGCGAGGCAGCTGAGCGGCTGGGAGTATCCCGAGTCACGCTGAGCCGAGTTCTCCATGAGCACGCACGCATTTCGCCGAACCTTGCAGTCCGCCTCGAAGCCGCTGGAGTAGGTACGGCCCGTGCCTGGCTCGCCATGCAGTCAGCGTGCGACCTAGCGGAGGAGCG
>NBNH01000126.1 GCA_004379115.1 Actinomycetales bacterium mxb001 | reverse complement strand
GCCTAGGAACGTGCCGCCATCCAGAGGCTGCGGGTCGGCACTCGCCCCCACGACGGTGCGCGGTTTCGCGTGGGTGACGAGCGTGCGTCGATCAGTGACCTTGGGATTGCGCTGCCGACAGTCCGGTGGGTTAGGCACATCGAAGGCCTCGGCGGGGTCGTACCAGATGGGCTTGGCATTGGCGACGTCCACGCGCCACGTGATCTCCGCGTCCGCAGCCGTGATCTCGCCCAACACTCGGCCTCGTGCGTCGTAACCGTAGATGCGAAAGCGTGCGGCCTGCTTGGCCATCGCGCCTTGCGCGTCCTTGAACGGTCCGCGTGCCGCCATGCCCGGCACCTCGGGTCCGAAATAGAAGGCGTCCTGGCTGTTGCCCACGCGCGCGAAGCCGACTGCGGGATGGATGGCCACGCGGGCCACCTTCGACAGGTCGGTGGCGGCCACGGCAGAAGCGGCGGTGCCCACACCGACGGCAGCCGCTGCGCCGGTGACGGCCGCAGCTTCGAGGAACTCGCGTCGAGATAGCAGGGTCATATCGGCATCCTGGCAGAGCCGAAGAGTCCTAGGGTGAGGTCATGCGTCGATCCGTCTCCTTCGCCCTGGCCTCCGTCCTCGCCTCAAGCATGCTCGTCGCGGGAGCATCAACCGCCCAGGCCGCGGCCTTCCCGGTCAACCCGGGTCCGGTCGTCGATGGTCGACCCATCACCGGCAGCGGCCAGAACCTCCCGCCCATCGACGAATCGACCTACAACGTGGGCCCCTACATGGCGCCGCAGGTCGAGGCGTACTACACGGGCAAGGCGATCCAGCAGGACCGCGCCGACGTCGCCCTCGCGGCGTGGCGCTGGGTGCGCGACTGGGTGCGGGCCAACTGCGGCAGCACCCCCGAAGCCGTGCGCGCCTGCCGGGCGACGGTTGTCTTCGACGTCGACGAGACCCTGCTCAACAGCTACACCTATTCGGTCGCACAGGATCCCCAGTTCACGTTCAACCCGACGACGTGGAACGAGTACGTCGCCGCCTGCGACTACGCCGGCATCCCGCAGACCCGCGACCTCTACAACAGGTTCATCAAATTGGGCGTGTACGTCGCCCTCGTGAGCGCCGGCAGCAAGGACAACAAGCCCTTCATGGTGAAGTGCCTGCGCGAGCACCGCATCGCTGGCTGGGATCGATACATCATGCGCGGAGAGGCGTCCGACGACCTCAGCGACGCCGAGTGGAAGGCGCTGAAGCGCAAGGGGCTAGTGCAGAAAGGCCATCGCATCGTCGCGTCGGTCGGTGACCAGGTGAGTGACATGTCCTACGGACATCTGCTCCACGGATTCCTGATGCCCAACACGATGTACTACCTGCACTAGTGCACCCGGGCGTCAGCCCATCAAGCGGAACTTCTGAAGGTGCTCGCCGTCGCCTCGGTGCACGCTGACGAGTTCTCCGCGCGCTCCAGCGTAGGCACCGGTGCCGCCGATGATGGCGATCGTGCTGCGCGCCCCCACCTTGAGCAGCTTGCCGGTCAGGGAGTACTTCGCGATGCCCTGCGCGACGATTTGGCCGTCGTCGAACTTGAACACCAGGGTGCGCATGCGCGTCTCGGTCTTGCCGCCGGGCGTGGCATCCATGTCTTCCTGACGCCCGTAGACCCGACCGACCTTGCGACCGGACTCATCGCGGATGATCGCCTCCCAGGAGACCTCGAGCACGCGACCGTCGATGACGATCGAGTTGAGCAGGACGGGGGCGTCCTGGTCCAGCACCATCGACCACTGCCCGGGAGCAGCGTGTGCGGTCGGTGCGGAGACGAGCAGTGCCGCACTGGTCGCGACGGCAGCGAGAGCGGAGACGAGGGCCTTGGAACGCATGGCACACCTTTCTACGGGGAATGCCACAGCGTAGGTGCGGTGAGCGCCTGGCGCGCCTCGACGCGAATCCGCCGCTAGTCCTCGCCGCGGACGATCCAGACCTTGCGGATGGGCTCGGTCACGACCCAGGTGGTCTCGTCCTCCGGGTGGAGTACGCCGACGACACCGGGCGCCAGCTCGATGACATTGCCGTGCTGGTCGGTGACGGTGCCCCGGCCCTCGATGACGACGAAGACCTCGTCGTCAAAGGTGTCGGTCGACGTGCCGACGCTGTGCTCCCACACGCCGACCTCGAGCCCGACATCGCTGACAACCTCGGCAATCGCGGTGGTGATGCCGGGGGTGACGCACTTCTCCGCGGCGAGCTCGGAGCGCTCGGTGACGACGTCGCGGGCCTGGAATGAATGGATCATGTTGCCACCCTATGGGTTATCCACCGTCCCGCACGTCCGCACCAGCCGCTGTCCCCCCGACTGTCAGACCCCCCGCGTACGGTCGATTCATGTCCGACGGCTGGCGCGACACCATCGCACCGAGCGGTGACGCCTGGGAGTCACTGCCCCCGGGTCCCGACCTGGCGCGCGCGCTCGCGGCCATCGACCCGCACTCGCTGCCCGACGAACTGCGGGTGTCCTATCTCGCGGCCGCCCATCGCCTGTCGGGGTGGACCCACATGGTGGAGTCCTGCGCCCTGCTGGCGGTGAGCGATGCGGTCGAGGCAGCGACGTCATCCGGCCCGGGCACCTACTCCTCCTATCAGGCGTCGTGCGTCGCCGACGAGATCGCGGCCGCCTTGCACATCGCGCCACGCACAGCGACGGCCAAGGTCAGCGGGGCGGAGGCGCTGGTGCGTCAATGGCCCGTGCTCGGTAGGCGCGTGGCTGAAGGGGCCCTCACGGTGGCACAAGCACGCGTGATCGCCGAGGGAGTGGCGGTGCTGGCCAGCGACGACGTCGATGACGACCGCGCCGATTCCGCCATCCGGGGCATCCTGCGCTTCGCTTGTCATCTCCCTCCGGCGCGCTTGCGCGAGCGTGTCGCTCGCGTTGTTGCGTCCATCGATCCGGAGTCGGCGGCCAAGCGCCGGCGGCGGGCAGCGCGTGAGCTCACCGATGTGTCGCTGTGGCGCGAGGACGACGGCATGGCCTTCCTGGCCGTGCGCGGTCCTGCGCCCGACATCCTCGGGTTGCGCGATGTCATCCAGGCACGGGCCGAGGCGATGAGCGCTTACGCCGCCCCCCACGACGATCGCACGGCGGGGCAGTGGCGGCTCGCCGCGTTCCTCGCGGCCTTCGGCCTAGCCCCGGTCGGCATGCCGGTGGTCGAGTCACCGACGGCGCCGACTGGCGCTGCGTGCGCGCCGGGCTGGCTAGGGCCTGGCTCTGTGCGCGCGGAGATTCGCGTGGTCATCGACTGGGACACCCTCTTCGGCCTGTCCCACAACCCCGGTGAGCTCGAGGGCTACGGCCCACTCGATGCCGACCTGGCACGGGCACTGGCCGCCGATGGCGAGTGGGTGCGCTGGGTGACTGACCCGGTCGGCGACTTCCTCATCGACGAGGGTCGGCGGCGGTTCCCCGGTGCGCGACTGGCTCGATTCCTGCGTTCACGGGAGTCGCGTTGCAAGCATCCTGGGTGCGGTGTGCGCTCGAGCAACTGCGACGCCGATCATCTGCCCGGCTACTCCGAGGGTGGCGCGACTGCGGCTCGCGACATGTCGCCGACGTGCCCGAGACACAATCGGCATCGCGGTCCCGGTGGTTGGCGCATCGACACCGATGTCGACCTGCCCCGCGATCCCCACGGACCTCCCGATCCCACCTGGGTCAGCCCACTCGGCCGTCGCTACGAGACCCTCACTCCCCGCGTGCTGCACAACGACTTCATCCCCCGCCGCACATAGGAGCAACCACCCATCACGTCACATCTCCCCTGTGGATCGCAAGTGGCTGTCCACAGGCTCGCGGCGTCATCGTGCGCTCATGAGACGCACTCCTTTCGATGATCACATCGCATTCAATCGACGCTGGGGCAACCCGGACTCCTCTTCCTGGAAGGCCCTTGCTGACGCTGATCCGCTGCTGTTTATCGCTGATCACATTTCAAGCCGCGATCGGCAGGAGGGCAGCGTGGCCGTGGCGTTGACTCGATGGGACCAGCCCTCGATGCTCATTGCGATCCCCGATGCGCCGCGCAACCCGGCGGACCGTGACTGCCTCACGGTGATCGGCGCAGCAGTCGAAGGCACCAGTGGGCGCATCCGCGAAATGGGGATCGTCCACCACCGACGGGGAGGGGTGGGCATCACTGATGTGGATCGGCGCTGGGCCCTGGCCCTCAAGGTGGTCTCCACAACTTTCGACTTCTCACCTATCGGCGTCATGGCACGGCTCCACAGCGGAGGCCTGGTGCGGGTCCCCCTTCCAGAGGTCGTCCCCGAGGACTACATGGAAGGGGTGATGTAGGTGTATTGTATGTGTATGGCGCGCACAAACATCGATCTCGACGACGATGCCGTAGAGGCGGTGATGCGTCGTTACCACTTCTCCACGAAGCGCGATGCGGTCAATTTCGCGCTACGCAGCCTCGCGGCTGAGCCGATGTCGCTGGAGAAGGCCTTGGCGATGCGGGGCACCGGATGGGGCGGTGACCTCGACGCCATGCGAGAGACCCGCGTCCCTTGATTCTCATCGACACGTCGGCGTGGGTGGAATTCCTCCGCGCCACGGGGAGCCCGGCTGACCGCGAGGTCCAAAAGTCCCTTTCGGGCGAGGTGGCGACCTGCGATCCCATCCGTATGGAAGTCCTGGCGGGCGCACGTGATGACGACGAGTTGGCTAACTTGCGATCACTTCTTTCGCGCGCGATCGTCCTACCGGTGACACCCGCCTCCTACGAAGATGCTGCTCATCTTTATCGGCGCGCACGCTCGGCTGGCACACCTGTACGCCGACTCATGGACTGCCTGATTGCCGCAGTAGCGATAGCGCACGATGCGAAGGTTCTCCACGCCGATCGGGACTTCACGACTCTGGCCAATTGCAGTCGTCTCCGGGCATAGGCGCCCAGCACCCACTAGTCTCCCCACTCACGGGGAGGTACCCATGCCCAGAAGGACCCTGCGCCGTACCATCGCCGCCATCGGCGTGATCGCGCTCGCCCTCTCATCGGCGCCCGCCGTGCTGGCCGGCCCGGTAGACCCCACCCCGCGCAACCTCAATCCCAAGGATGCCGTCGACCGACTGGCGCCCATCACGCCTGGCAGGCTCGCTGTCAACGCCAAGGCGGCGGGCTCCTGGACCCTCGGCACCTACGCCGTCTCGCTCAACGCCACGACCGGTCTCCTGCGCGTGACCGACAGCCGCATCAATGCCGACGTGTGGAGCAACGTCCCCGGCCAGTCCTTCATCGTCGGCTCCATGTCGCAACTGAAGATCTACGAGGATCAGGGCGCCTTCTATCCTGAGGTCAAGCGCAGCCAGACCCTGAGCGACCAGACCATCGCCACGGTTGCCTCCGGGAGCGGCACGCTCACCTTCAGCGGCACCATCGCGAAGGGCAAGAGCAAGGGCACGACCTGGTCCATGACCCTTGGCACCAAGATGCTCGACGACAGCGTCGAAGCCCTCACGGCAGACATCACGACGGGCAAGATCGGCCGCAATCCGCTGAGCAGCGTGCTCGTCGTGCAGGCACTGATGCCCGACGAGGCCGTGCACGGCTTCGGCTCGCAATACCGCGCCTACGACCTCAGCGGCACGCTCTTCCCGATCATGGTGCGCGAGCAGGGGGTCGGCCGCGGCGAGGAGCCGATCAGCGGCGTCATCAATGGCGTCGAGCCCGGCGGCGCTGGCACTCTCGCCAACACCTACGCCGCCTGGCCCACCTGGTTGACCTCCGGGAGCCGGGCCGGCCGCGTGATCGGCGCGGGCGAGTTCAGTTTCGGCACCGTCGACCTGCGCTCCGGCAACTCCCTCAACCTCGAAATGCGCTCCCCGCGCGTGCAGTTGCAACTCGTAGCCGGCTCATCGCCCGCCGATGCAATAAAGCGTCGTGATGCCGCGCTCGCGATCCCCGGCACGGCCGACTGGACGTCTCGCGGCGCCATCGTCGGCCTCCAGGGCGGTACCGCCGAGGTGCGCAAGGAGCTTCAGGTCGTGCTCGATGCCGGCGCCAAGATCTCCGCCGTGTGGCTGCAGGACTGGGTCGGACGACGCACCACCAACTTCGGCGACCGACTGTGGTGGACATGGCAACTCGACCGGCAGTGGTACCCGGGCTGGGAGACGCTCGTCGACGACCTCGAGAAGCAGGGCATCAAGGTGCTCACCTACGTCAATCCCATGCTCGTCGACCCGGCCACCAAGACACCTGCCCCCACGCGCAACCTCTACAAGGAGGCGGCCAGCAAGGGCTACTTCGTCAAGACGGCCAAGGGCCAGCCCTATCTGCAGGACCAGGGGCAGTTCAGTGCCGCGCTCATCGACCTGACCAACCCCTCGGCGCGAGCCTGGTTCGTCGACATCATCGCCACCGATGTACTGGGCGGCAAGGTCGCCGGCATGATGGCCGACTTCGGCGAGGGCCTGCCCTACGACGCGGTCCTCGCTGGTGGAAGCGGTGCGCAGTTGCACAACCAGTACCCCCGGTTGTGGGCCGAGACCGTGCGCGAGGCCTGCGACAAGGCAGGCAAGCCCGACTGCGCTGCATGGATGCGCTCCGGCACCCAGGGCAGCGCCGAGGACGCGCCGATGTTTTGGGCTGGTGACCAGATGGTGAGCTTCGCCATCGAGGACGGCATGCCCTCAGCTCTCTACGGCATCCAGTCATCCGGCGCCTCGGGATGGCCGCTCATGCACTCCGACGTCGGCGGCTACACCAGCATCGCCTATATCTACGACCGCGGACCGGAGTTGATCCCGCGCTGGTCGCAGATGGAGGCCTTCGGTGTCTTCATGCGCACGCACGAGGGCAATCAGCCGCGCTTCAACCTGCAGGTCTACTCCGACGACACCCAGGCCAAGGGCTTCGCCTACGGCACGCGCATCTACGCGGCCCTCGGCGACTATCGCCGCACGGTGATCGCCGAGGCGGTCGACACCGGCATGCCCGCCATGCGCCATCCCTCGCTCGTCTACCCGGGCACTGCGGCGGCCAACCAGGACAACACCTTCTTCCTGGGCGACCACCTCTTCGTGGCCCCCGTCATGGCGGCTGGTCAACGCACTATCGACGTCACATTGCCACCAGGCACGTGGGTGCACGCACTCACCGGAGTGGAATACCCCGGCAATACGACGCAGACAGTGGACGCACCACTCGACCAGGCGACGGCGTTCGTGCTCAAGGGCGATCCCGTGGGTGACCAGATCCGGACAGCACTGAAAGCAGCGGGGGTCGCACGCTGAGGTAGCGTCCGCCTCATGGATACCCCCAGTCTCGACTTTGCCTCCCTGGGACTGAGGGGAGATCTCCTCTCGACTCTCACCTCCCTCGGCTACGAGGAGCCCACGCCCATCCAGGCAGCGTCCATCCCGCTGCTCATCGCGGGCAACGACATGCTCGGTCAGGCGGCGACCGGCACCGGCAAGACCGCAGCATTCGCGCTGCCGATCCTCGAGCGCCTCGAGCCCGGCGAGCGCGGCAAGGAGCCCGGTGCCCTGGTGCTCGTGCCCACGCGCGAACTCGCACTGCAGGTGTCGCAGGCCTTCCACAGTTACGGGCGCGCCATCGGCGTGCGACTTGTCGCGATCTACGGCGGTGCGCCAGCACGCCAGCAGATCGAGGCGCTGCGTCGCGGTGTTGACGTCGTCATCGCCACTCCCGGCCGCGCACTCGACCTGTGCAACCGCGGATCGCTGCGGCTGGGCAATGTGCGGACGGTCGTGCTCGACGAGGCCGACGAGATGCTCGAGATGGGCTTCATCGAAGACATCGAGACCATCCTGGCGATGACGCCTGCCGCGCGGCAGACCGTGCTGTTCTCGGCGACGATGCCCAAGCGCATCGACAAGCTCGCCAGCAAGCACCTGCGCCACCCGGAGCGCGTCGCCATCGCCGCTCCCGCTTCACAGTCGAACGACGTCCCGCGCGTGCGCCAGGCGGCCTTCGTCGTGAAGCGGTTCGACAAGCCGGCAGCGGTCATGCGCATCCTCGACGCCGAGGATCCGACTGCCGCGATCATCTTCTGCCGCACCCGCGGCGAGGTCGACGACCTCGCCCAGGCGCTGTCGGCGCGCGGCTACCAGGCCGAGGCCCTGCACGGCGGTCTGACGCAGGATCAGCGCGATCGCGTCATGGGCCGACTGCGCTCGCGCGCCACCGACTTGCTGGTGGCCACCGACGTCGCCGCGCGCGGCCTCGACGTCGACCACCTCTCCCACGTCGTCAACTACGACCTGCCGTCCTCGCCGGAGATCTACGTCCACCGCATCGGTCGCGTGGGTCGCGCGGGTCGTGAAGGCGTGGCTCTCAGCCTGGTCGAGCCCCGTGAGCGCCGGATGCTGTCGGCGATCGAGAAGCTGATCGGCACGAACATCCCGATCGAGAAGGTGCCGAGCATCGCCGACGTGCGCACCCTGCGCCTGGAGCGCACGCGCGAGGCGATCGAGGAACTCCTCGACGATCCCGAGCAGCAGGCACGCCTCGAGGCCTACCAGGACGTGGTGGCCGAGCTCCTCGACGAACGCGATCCCGAGACGGCTCTACTCGCAGCCTTCGCACTCGTTCATGCGGGCACCGGTGGCGATATCGAGGACGACGACCGCGAGCTGTCGGCGCCCCTCGACAACGGCACGCGCCCGGCGAAGGAGGGCAAGGGTGCCAAGCGTGGTGACGGCCCCAAGGGTGCGGGACCCGCGGCCGGGAAGACGCGACTGTGGATCTCCGTGGGTCGCAAGGCCGGCGTGACACCGGGCGACATCGTCGGCGCCATCACCGGAGAAGCCGGCATCAAGGGCAAAGACGTCGGCCCGGTCAAGGTGCAGGAGTTCTTCACGCTGGTCGACGTGCCGGAGGCAAAGGCGCGCAAGATCGTCAAGGCGCTCAACCACTGCACGATCCGCGGGCGCAAGGCCAAGGTCAAACTCGACCAGGGCTAGTGCCAGGGGTCAACGAGTTCGAGCCCTAATCCCTCGAAGTCACGTGTGTTGCGGGTTGCGAGAGCTGCCCTGTGCACCGAGCAGATCCCCGCAATCTGGGCGTCCGCAAGATCAAGCGGTCGGCCGGATGACCCTCGGTCCGACCGCATGTTTCCAGCTGCAATAGCGGCAGCAGCACTCATTTCGAGGATGCGAGCAGAGGCGACAATCGCTTCGATGGCTGCTGCGACAGCTGATCGCTTTCGCCCGCGCGGCATGCGCTGCACTCCGTAGACCAATTCCATGACAGTCACGACGGTGATGGCGTGACGGTCGCGCGTGTCAGCGAACCACGTCTGGGCGACGTCGGGCCAGTCCCCGCGCAGTGCTGCACTGACAACATTGGTGTCGAGTACGACGCGGCCGGTCATGCGAAGGGGTCGTGCTCGCGTCCGGCCCGTTCGGGCAGGTAAGGGTCGAGATCGACGCCCCCGGTGCGGCTACGCAAGTCCATCAACACGTCGTACATGGTCGCCTCGACGGGCGAGACGGCGTCGGCGAGGATCTCGCGCACTTCAGCTTCCATGGACCGCCCATGACGAGCCGCCCGCAGCCGTAGTTGGTCGCGTACGGAATCGTCGAGGTCGCGGATCGTGAGAGTGGCCATGAGGGACTTTAGGCAATTGACAGCATCGCTGTCAATGCAGTCACTTATCCTGAAAATCTGATGCCTTGATGCCCACAGGCTAGGCTGGGTCCGTGCGCACCACCTTGACCATCGACGACGATCTGGCCATGCTGCTCCAC
Source organism: Actinomycetales bacterium mxb001 (assembly GCA_004379115.1). Lineage (GTDB taxonomy): Bacteria > Actinomycetota > Actinomycetes > S36-B12 > S36-B12 > Mxb001. The sequence goes on along the minus strand of NBNH01000126.1, from coordinate 2,579 downwards.
CGCCGGGCCCGGGAACGCCAGCGCCCCTTCAAGGAAATCGTCAACGAAGCCCTCCGCCGTGGCCTGGTCGATCCGGTTGCCCCCGCGCCCGTCCAGGTGCCTCAGCCCCACTCGCTGGGGGCGCCCAAGGTCGACCTGACCCGAGCCCTGCGCATGGCCGACGATCTCGACGACGCCCGTGATCGTTCCTGACGTCAATCTCCTGCTGTACGCGATGAACTACGACAGCGACCAGCACGAGGCCGCCTGGACGTGGTGGGAGTCCGCGCAACATGGACCCGAGCGGATCGGCCTTGCATGGAGCGTCATCACCGCCTACATCCGGCTCACGACCAGTCCGGTTGTCATGCCGCGCCCGCTGTCCGTCGAGCAGGCAACAGCGGACGCGCGATCGTGGACCGAATCCCCGCTGACCGACATGCTCGTCCCCGGTAGTGAGCATCTCCACGTGATGGAGCGGCTACTTGACGAGGCTGGCAATGGCGGCGAACTCACCTCTGATGCGCATCTCGCCGCGCTCGCGATGGAGAACGCTGGCACGGTGTTCTCCACCGACCACGACTTCGCTCGCTTCCCGTCGATCCGCTGGGTCAACCCCCTGGATCGGTGAGCTAGCCCACCACCAGCTCGGCGATCGCCTCGCGGCTCGGAACCCGCCGCGCCCCAGCGGGGAGGGCTGCCACCACCGCGGCCGCCGCGCTCGCCACGGTCACGCGCTGGATGAGCCCTGCCCCGGACACCAGCGACCACGCGTAGGCGCCGTGGAAGGCATCACCGCAGCCCGTGGTGTCCACGGCGTCGACGGCATACGCCCGCACGTGCACCACATCGCCGGGAGCCGCGCAGGCATAGGAGCCGCGCGTGCCATCGGTGAGCACGACGGCCGTACGCCGGTCGTTCCACAGTTCGGCCGTGACATCGGCAGCAGACGATGCGCCCGTGATCTGCGCGCCGAAGCCCAGCGGGATCACCAGGTGGTCGGCGGCATCAACGAGTGCGAGCACTGTCGGCGAGGGATCGCGTTCGGCGTCGAGCACGACGGCGACGCCACGCTCACGGGCCTGTTCGACCACGCGCAGTGATCCCGGAGGCGCGACGCACGCATCAATGAGGAGTACATCCGCCGCTGACAGGGCCGCATCGACCACGGCATCGCTAGGCAGCGGCGTGGTGGCGAGGGTGGAGTCGTCGAACGCGACATAGCGCTCACCACCGGCAGTGACGGTAATGCGCGACTGCACCGGATCGGCACCGACCACCCGCTCGATGAACTCGGTCGAGATGCCGTGCGAGGCGAGGTCGACCATCGCCTCGTCTGATGAGGCGGACAGCCCGACTGAGCCGAGGTAGGCGGCGGGATGGTCGAGGGCAGCGACGGTCGACAGCGCATTTCGCACATTGCCGCCGAAGCGCGTCTCGGCGTGGATGACCCGGCCCTTGCCCGACTCCCACGTCGTCTCGGTGACGAGCATGTGGTCGTGGGCGAGGCAGCCGAGCCCGATGATCATGTGCTGGCGATGGCCTGGTCTGCGTCGAGGCCGTCGTGGATGACCGCGGCGTATGCGCGCGCGGCATGCTCCATGTCGGCCTCGCCCCAGATATTGCGTCCGACCACGGCACCGCGAGCTCCCGCGCGCATACCGGCATGGATGTGCGTCAACGCGCCCTTGAGCGTCGGCTCCTTCGGTCCGCCGGCCATGACGACGGGCACCGGGCAGGCGGCGATGATCTCCGCGAACGCCTTCTCGTCTCCGGGGTAGCCGACCTTGATGACGTCGACGCCGGTCTCGATGCCCACGCGCACGGCGTAGGCGATCTCGTCGGGGGTGAAGACGATCTTCACGCCATCGGAGTAGTCGCGCGGATAGATGTGGGCGACGATCGGCAGCTCGTAGGGGGCGGCCGCGCTCACCGCGTCGGAGAGCCAGCGGATGAAGTCGCCCTCAGTCTGCCCACGAACGCCGATGGCGACGGCGAGCGCATCGGCTCCCAGGCGGATGGCGTCAGCGGGCGTGGCCAGTTGCTCGCGGATGCGGTCGTCGGGAGTCCAGCACCCGGCCTGCACGATGAGCGCTGCCTGGCCGACGTAGGCGGGCCAGCAGTGCTTGGCCGTGCCGGGCGTCATGGTCATCGTGTCGGGGTGCGCCTTCATGCATCGCGCGACCGCATCGGGCAGGTCCTTCAACCCGCCATCACGCACGTTGCCGTAGCTGACGAAGTGGTCGACAGCGACGCCGAAGAGGTTGCCGGAGGGATTGGAGAAGAGGCGAGACAGACGGATATCGGTTCCTAGGCCCATGACCCAGGGACTCTACCGTCCTCCGGCACCCGGCTTTGGGATCACCGTGATGAGTTCGTCGAAGGTGAGTGCGCCGAGACCGGTTGCCTGGTCATAGCCCTTCGTCGCATCGCAGCACGCTGCCTCGATGAAGCGCTGGTTGTTGCCCTCGGTGATGTCGTAGTACACGCGCTGATAGACCTTGGGCTTGGCCGCGAGGTCGTAGAGCAGCGGATTGAGGAAGCCGAGCGGTCCACGGCCCGCCTTGCGTTCGGACGCAGCAATGAGCGCGATGTTGGAG
>NBNH01000125.1 GCA_004379115.1 Actinomycetales bacterium mxb001 | reverse complement strand
GTCCAAGCGACACGACATTGCGGTCGTCGTCGGCGCCCAGCTCAACCGAGCGAGCGGTCAGCGGTCCGATAAGCGTCCGGTCTCAGCGGACCTCAGAGAGTCGAGCCGCGCCGAGCACAACGCCAGTGTGGTGATGATGCTCTACCGGCCGAGCCTCCACGGCGAGGACAGCCACGAGGACGATGCTGAGATCATCGTGCGGAAGAACCGACTGGGCCCGCTGGGTCTCGCACGAGCGAGCTACCACGCAGCCCACAACACCTGGAGGGATCGGACATGAAACACGGCGTACCACGCACAGGCCGCATCTCAGTGTGCTTCAGCGACAACACACTGAGGATCCTATCTCGTCACGCAGAGACTGCCGGATGGTCTATCGCATGGTCGATACGTCAGGCGATCCGAGAGGAGGCGGCGCTCGATGGCGTCTGCCTGCCAGAGATCGAGCACCGGATCCCGAGATACCGGACGACTGGGGGAGTGGCGACGAGTCGAGTCCTTCGGATCCAGGTCGAGTATGTCGAGTCCTGGGCCAGGCTGTGCGAAGCGACCGCCATCAGCGACGGGTGGGCATCCGTCGCCGCGTGGTGGTCGATGCTGCTGGCCAGGTGGGCAGTGCGACAAGCGACAGCCTCGGATGACGTGCCGTCGACACCAGTCCGAGAGAGACGAGGTCGTCGTCGTCGTCGGAGCTTGTCCTCGACCGAGCCCGAGCCAGTGCCCGAGCTGACTCGCGGCGAGCGGTTCCGCGCTGAGTGCCGCTCGATGAGCCGATGGCCAGAGGGCCGCGCCGTCGTCCGAGGGCACATCACCGGCTGGCCGTACGTCAGCGCGGTGTCGCCATGAGCACGACCACGAGGGCCGCCACGAGGGCAGCTACAGGTCGAGCAGCGCGAGCAGACGGCGAGAGCCTGGAGGAGTGGCTCGACAGCTACCACATGACGCTAGCCAGGGCCCGAGTGGCCTGGGTGCGCCGGGTCGGGACACCGGTCTCGGTCCTCGGTCCGGTCAGCGTCGACCGGAGAGGCCGGCATATCTTCCGCGCTGCGTTCTCGGGGTATCAGGGGGCTGACTTCACGGGTCACACCAGCTGCGGCCGGCATATCGTCCTCGAGGCGAAGCACCACGGCGGCGACGGGTCCTGGGACTGCGGTATCTCGCCGGACGGTCGGGCCGCAGAGGGCGGGGCGCTGGATGATCGTCAGTGGTCCGAGCTGGTCAGGGCTCACGGTCAGGGGTGCCTAGCCATGGTCATTCTGCGCGCCTGGGGCTCGTGCTGGGCCCTGGACGTCGAGGCCATCTTGGGCCATGTGCGGCGAGTCCAGCGGCGCACCATCCAGCCAGGTGAAATCGCGACCATCGGGCGGCGCCTCCGAGGCGTCGAGTGGTGGCCGGCATGACTGCCATAATCTTCGCCGCTGCAGCCCTGATGCTGCTCTACAGGGGGCTCGCATGACCGCGCTCTCGATGGTGCACGGCTTGGTCCTGGTCCTGGGCGCCGCTGACACGGCCTGCGCCGAGTCCGGTCGGGACTATCAGGACGGGGCTGCAGTCCTGCAGGTCGTCCGTAACCGAGCCACGTCAGGATGGGCACGCTACGACGGCTCGCTGTGGGGCGCCCTTTGGTCTCCATCGCAGCACGCGCACGGCTGCCGCTGGCCGCTGACCCTCGGGCACATCACACTCGGCGTTGCGTTCCTGCTGGACATCCTACCAGCCCCAGAGTGGAGCCACCGCGCACTGTGGTACTGTGGGACATACGATCACCCTGGCTCGTGCTCTGCTCGTGGTGGGCGGCGCATCGTGGGCCAGGTACTGCATACCTACTGGGGGAGATGATGGCACGGCCGACTGAGTGCACTCCCGAGAGGATCGACAGGATCTGCGAGGCGCTCGCTCTGGGCGTGTCGTGGGCTGCTGCTGCTGCATTCGCCGGCGTCAACGAGGCGACGGTGCACCGATGGCGGCAGGCTGGAGAGAGAGGTCGACAGCCCTACCGCGAGTTGTGCGAGCGCGCAACGCAGGCGCGTGACGCGGCCGAGGTCCGCATGGCCGGCATCGTCATCAGAGCTGCTGAGGAGGGCAACCCGGGAGCCGCGATGTGGTGGCTAGAGCGCCGACGTCGAGAAACCTGGGGCAGGACCCAGGAGGTCCAGATCCAGACGAGCGTTGACGACGGCGTGAAGCGCCTGCTCGACCGGCTCGTGACCTCTGGTGGGGGCGACCATGGCGGCCAGTGACGACCTCCGGTCCATCGCCGAGAGAGCCGCTCAGTATGAGCCAGCACCACGGCCAGGCAGTTCCAGCGTGACCGACCAGTTGCTGCTCACGCAGGCCCGTGGTGACATGGCCGCCCTTGCACAGGCTGTGTCTGCGTGGCAAACGATGGACAGAGCACGGCTGCAAGATCTCAGTGCCTGGG
>NBNH01000124.1 GCA_004379115.1 Actinomycetales bacterium mxb001 | reverse complement strand
TGCCGACCCTCGAGGACATGACGTCGCCCGCAGGCACCGGCTCCTACACCACGGGCGCCGGCGGCGAGTACGAGATCGCCTGCCTCGAGGCCACGGGTGCCAACGAGGAGGGTGGCCGCGCAGGCATGGAGAAGTGCCTCGCAGCCAATGACGCGATCAACGTCGTCTACACGATCAACGAGCCCACCGCCTTCGGTGCTGCTGAGGCCCTCAAGGCCGCCGGCAAGACCATCGGCACGGACGTCATCATCGTGTCCGTCGACGGCGGTCTCGCGGGTGTCGAGGCTGTGAAGGCTGGCGAGATCCAGGCCACCTCGCAGCAGTACCCGCTGCTCATGGCGAAGCTCGGCGTCGAGGCCATCGCCTCCATCGCCGCCGGCGGCACGCCGCCGACCCCCACCTCGGCCAACGGCGAGTTCTTCGACACCGGTGTGAAGCTCTGCACCGAGATGCCGATGGACACCGTTACCGCTGCCGAGCAGTGGACGGCCCAGCAGTGCATCGACAACGCCTGGGGCTGATCGGTCCTAGGTAGTCAGTAAGGAGTGCGGGGCGGCTTTCTCAAAGGCCGCCCCGCACTTTCCTTATCCCGCTACGCTCCCCCCACGCTTAGTTGACCGGAGGTTGACGTGAGTCAAACGGCCCCTACGACTGCCGCCGAGGAGTTCGCCGACAAGGCGACCCCCATGCAGAAGGTGCAGTCAGCCCTTCACCGCTACCCGTGGATCAGCCCGCTCTTCGTGTTGGCGCTGCTCTTCGTGATCTTCGGCTTCCTCGGCCTGGTCATGGGCGTCGGCGACCTCGATAACTTCCTGAAGCCGGGCACGCTGTCGCTGATGCTCCAGCAGACGGTGATCGTCGGCACCCTGGCCATCGCCCAGACCATCGTGATCCTCACCGCCGGCATCGACCTGAGCATCGGCGCCATCATGGTGTTCGCCCAGATGTTCATGGCCAACCTCGCCGTCTACACCACGGCGTCCAATGTGACGTTCATGGCCGGGCAAAACCCCGTGCTCGCCGTCTTCGTCGGATTGGTGATCGCCACCCTCGCCGGCTCACTCAACGGCTTCCTCATAGTCAGGTTCAACCTGCCGCCCTTCATCGTCACCCTGGGCACCCTGAGCATCTTCACCGCGCTGACGCTCATCCTCTTCAAGGCCCGCACGATCCAGGGCAAGGAGATGCCCGACTTCATGCTCCTGATGAGCACGAAGTTCGAGCTCGGACCGCTGACCTTCACGCTCGGCCTCATCGTCATGATCCTGCTCTACGTGATCTTCGCCTACATCCTGCGCGGCACCGCCTGGGGCACGCACGTCTACGCGGTGGGTGACGACCCCGTCGCCGCCGAGCTCTCCGGCATCAACGTCAAGCGCGTTCTCTTCAGCGTCTACCTGGTTGCTGGCATCGTCATCGGCATCGCCGCGTGGATCACCATCGGCCGTACCGCGGCTGCCAGCCCCAATGTCGCCCCAGAAATCAACCTCGAGACGATCACCGCCGTCGTGATCGGTGGTACCTCGCTCTTCGGTGGCCGCGGGCGACTCATCGGCTCCCTGCTCGGTACGTTCATCATCGTCGTCCTCGACTTCGGTCTCTCCTTGGCCGGCCTCGACCAGGCCTATCGCGTCCTCGCGATCGGCGTCCTGGTCATTGCCGCCGTCGCTGTCGACCAGTGGATTCGGAAGGTGAAGGCATGACCGCTACGACTAACGCCCAGCCCATCGTCCAGGCCAAGACGCTCAACAAGTCCTTCGGCCGCGTCATCGGACTCAGCGACTGCGACTTCGAGCTCTACCCCGGAGAGATACTCGCGGTCGTCGGTGACAACGGCGCTGGCAAGTCGACCCTCATCAAGTGCCTCTCGGGCGCTCACTCGCCTGACTCCGGTGAGATGTACGTCGACGGCGAGCAGGTGCAGTTCAAGTCGACCAATGACTCGCGCGCCAAGGGCGTGGAGACGGTCTACCAGACGCTCGCCGTCGCCCCGGTGCTCGACATCTCCGAAAACCTCTACCTCGGTCGTGAGATCCGCAAGCCTGGCATCCTCGGCAAGGTCTTCCGCAGCCTCGACAAGAAGAGGATGCGCAAGGAAGCCACCCAAAGCATGAACGAGCTCGGCGTCCTTACCGTGCAGAGCATCACCCAGTCGGTGGAGACCCTGTCTGGTGGTCAGCGTCAGGCGGTCGCCGTGGCTCGTGCCGGCGCGTTCGGCAGCAAGGTCATCATCCTTGATGAGCCGACCGCGGCACTGGGCGTCAACGAGTCCGCCCGAGTGCTCCAGCTCATCAAGGACCTGCGCTCCCGCGGCATGAGCATCATCCTGATCTCGCACAACATGCCGCAGGTCTTCGAAGTGGCTGACCGCATCCATGTCCAGCGTCTAGGGCATCGTGCCGCGGTCGTCACGCCGCAGACTCACACGATGAACGACGTCGTGGCCATCATGACCGGTGCCATGACCGTGCCGGAGGACCAGCAGCAGCTCGCACCGGTGCGCTAGAC
>NBNH01000123.1 GCA_004379115.1 Actinomycetales bacterium mxb001 | reverse complement strand
TTTAAATCCTTTAAAGACAGTTCTACTTGCCTATCTTTTAGATCTTCCCTGATAAGGGACTCTAAGATAGGCCTTGAATATGTGGGTTCAAAGTCTATTTCAATATTTATTTTTTTTGAACCCGAAACTTTTAGCTTAGTTTCAGTTATTTCATCTTTATTTCTGTCATTGTTCATATAGTTGACTTTTAAAAAAACTAGACTGTCATCTAGTTTTTTTAAAAGTTTAATTGCCGATAGATCTTTTTTGGATATGGACCAATTATTAGGCATATTCTTGGTCCATCTTATCATTGCATGACACCCATTGGTGGCATGCAATCCACCTTGAAAGGACCATACATTAGCGATAGATGTATGGTTGTCATCGGAACAAAAGTCCTTTAACAGGATCATATCGTCTATTTTTACATTTACATCATGAATTACTTCATGATTGTAGTTGTAGTCATAAAAAGAATACTCCTTGATCTCCACTTTTAAAGTGGAAACACCATTGAATAAAATGGTAAACGTTTTACCATTTTCTTTAAAAATTTTTGCTATGGTCAGATTACCCTCTTTTAATGTCCTGTAGTCTTTTTTTAAGACATTGAAGTACCAATATGGTGCATGAGATAGCTTGTCTGCTATTTCAGTATCTATTGTTATAGACACTGAATGGTTTATTTCTGTACCCGATGACGATCTCATCTTATATGAGATCATATTAATATTAAATTGAGTAGAAATTATTCCGATTAAAATTCTATCGGAATAATAAACAGTCATATCAAAAAAAGTTTTAGTTGCGCTCATTGTCTTACTCCAAAAAAGTTGTTACTTGATTACTTTTTAAGATACTCGACTATCAAAAAAATGTCAACTGTTTTTTGGGGAATATTGTACTTATTTTTTGGAAATTATTCGATACTCAATATTAGTCGGATAATCATCAAATCTGGACTGTATCCGACTAAGCACTGTTTGACTAAATGAAGTACAACACCTTAGTCCGACTAAGCACTGTTTGACTAAGTAAAGTTGTAGTATTTTAAATAAATAATTAATTAATTAATTAATTATTTATTTTGCATAGCTTAGTCCGACTTGATGTAGTTTGATCGTATTGCTACATCTTTCGTCGGACTTGATTACATCCGACTAAGCGGTTATGATAAAATCAAGTCTGGAACAATTGCAACTAAGCATACATATCTATGTACGCCAGACTTAATATATTCCAGACTTAATGCACACCAGACTTAATGTGATTAAGCGGTTATGATTTAAAAAAACCCAGTCGAGGGACTGGGTTTTTTAGATTTTAAATGTTACTCTCTGTTACTCTCTCTCCAATATTCCCTATACTCATCATATGACAACTCATAATATGAGTTGTCCCTTATTTGTACTGGCAT
>NBNH01000122.1 GCA_004379115.1 Actinomycetales bacterium mxb001 | reverse complement strand
CCACCTCGTCTACGAGGTCGTCGACAACTCTGTCGACGAGGCCATGGCCGGCTACGCCACGCACATCACGGTCACACTGCTTGCCGACGGCGGCGTACGCGTCACCGACAACGGCCGCGGCATCCCCGTCGATGAGCATCCGGTCGAAAAGAAGCCGGCTGTCGAGGTCGTGCTCACCGTGCTGCACGCCGGCGGCAAGTTCGGCGGCAGCGGCTACTCCGTGTCCGGTGGCCTGCACGGTGTCGGTGTCTCCGTCGTCAACGCTCTGTCGACGCGCCTCGACATCGAGATCAAGCGCGACGGCTACGTCTGGACCCAGTCCTACGCGCACGGCGTACCCACCGCGCCCTTGAAGAAGGGTGCCAAGACCGACGAGCACGGCACGACCGTCACCTTCTACGCCGATCCCGACATCTTCGAGACCACCTGGTACGACACCGAGACGCTCGCTCGCCGCTTCCAGGAGATGGCCTTCCTCAACCGCAAGCTCACGATCACCCTCATCGACGAGCGCCGTCGCCCGGGCCTGATCGAGGAGTTCGGTGGCGATGACTTTGCCGAGGTCTCCTACTACTACGAGGGTGGCATCGCCGACTTCGTACGCCATCTCAATGCCAGCAAGGGCGTGGGCAACCCGTCGGTGATCGAGCTCGCGAGCGAAGACACCAAGAAGGGCCTGCAGGCTGAGATCGCCATGCAGTGGAACTCCGGATTCAACGAGTCGGTCCACACGTTCGCCAACACGATCAACACCACCGAGGGCGGCACGCACGAAGAGGGATTCCGTGCGGCAATGACGTCACTCATCAACAAGTTCGCCCGCGAGTGGAACATCCTCAAGGAGAAGGACCCCAACCTCTCCGGCGAAGACGTCCGCGAAGGACTCACCGCGATCGTGAGCGTCAAGCTGCGTGAGCCGCAGTTCGAGGGTCAGACCAAGGGCAAGCTCGGCAATACCGAGATGAAGACCTTCGTGCAGAAGGTCGTCAACGACCAACTCGGTGCATGGCTCGAGCAGAACCCGGCCGAAGGCAAGGAGATCGCACGCAAGGCGGTCAATGCCGCCACCGCGCGCATCGCGGCCCGCAAGGCACGCGACCTGGCTCGCAACCGCAAGGGCCTCCTCGGTGGGGCCGGCATGCCCGGCAAGCTCATCGACTGCTCCAGCCGTGAGCCGGAGGAGTGCGAGGTCTTCATCGTCGAAGGCGACTCTGCGGGCGGCTCAGCGCGTCAGGGCCGTGACCCGCGCACCCAGGCGATCCTTCCCATCCGCGGCAAGATCCTCAACGTCGAGAAGGCACGCATCGACAAGGTGCTACAAAACAACGAGGTGCAGGCGCTCGTCTCAGCCCTCGGCACCGGCGTGCACGAGGACTTCGATATCAACCGCCTGCGCTACCACAAGCTGGTGCTGATGGCCGATGCCGACGTCGACGGCCAGCACATTCGCACGCTGCTGCTCACGCTGATCTTCCGCTTCATGCCGCAACTCATCATCGATGGCTACGTCTTCTTGGCGCAGCCGCCACTGTTCAAGATCAAGTGGCAGCGCGAAGCACCCGACTACGCCTACTCCGATCGTGAGCGCGATGCACTGCTCGAGGCGGGAATCGCCGCGGGGCGCAAGCTGCCCAAGGACGAGGGGATCCAGCGCTACAAGGGCCTCGGCGAGATGAACGCCGATGAGCTGTGGGAGACCACCATGGATCCCGCGCGCCGCGTGCTCCTGCAGGTGACCCTCGACGACGCGGCCCAGGCCGACGAGACCTTCAGCGTGCTCATGGGTGAAGACGTCGAATCGCGG
>NBNH01000121.1 GCA_004379115.1 Actinomycetales bacterium mxb001 | reverse complement strand
CCCTACAAGACCGCCCTGCAGTGGAAGAGCGACACGTCGCTGCTCGCGAGCCAGCGCAAGGTCAAGATGGATGGCCACGAGGTCACCCTCGACCGTCGTGGCTGGCGGGCCAGCGATCCGAAGGACCGCGCCTGGACCCTGTGGTTCCACTCGCTGGCGTGGCTGGTGCCCTTGGCCCTGGATGACTCCGAGACGGCGATCAAGGTCTTCCAGGAGCGTGATCGCACACTGCCCGATCCCGGTTCGAACGCGCTCAAGGACGACATTCGGGCCGCGGGATGGACGCAGGGCCAGTTCCGTACGCGACTGGAGACGGCGACCTGCCTGTTTGCCCTGACGCGCGATGAACGCCTGCGGCCCATCGCCGAGCGGCTCGCCGAGGCCAACATGGATGCGCAGCGCTACCCGGGCCTTCCCAACTATCCCGTGCACAACCACGGAGCCATGTCGAATGTCGCACTGCTGCAGGCATCGAAGGCCTTCGGCGTGGCGGAATGGGGAGAGGTCGCCCTGCGGCGCTTCGAGCGAGACATGCCAGAGGTGTTCGAGCCCTGCGGAATGATGTTCGAGCAGGCCAGTGGCTACCAGTTGCACAACGTCCGGCTGTACTCCAAGGCCGCCGATCGGTTGGAGCGTCCGCTCTATCGGCCCATCCGCGCACTCGGAGCCCTCGTGCGACCCGACGGCGTCCTCGAGGCCATCGGTGATGGACAACCAACCACCGACACGGCGCCGAACGGCGAGAGCCTGTGGTGCACGAGGACCGGATGGGCGGCGGACACCGTCGACGGCATGCACTTCACGCTGAGGTTCGGCCCGAAAATGAAGTTCCACGGCCACCTTGACCACGGCAGCATGACGTGGTTCACCCTCGGCATCCCGGTCATCTCCGATCGCGGCCTCTACGACAAGGAGCGCAACGCGCGCTTCGACTACGCCCACTCGATGTCAGCCCACTCCGTCTTCGAGCCCGTCGGCCATCCCGACCTCAACCCCGACACCGAGGCCGAGCAACTGTCGGACACCTCCTTCAGGCTGCGCGACTCAGATGAGGGCATCAAGCGCGAGCGCACCGTGACCTTCGAAGGTGAGCGGCTCACCGTGCGCGATGAGGGATCCGGTGCCAAGGAGTGGATCCAGCACTTCCAGCTCGCGCCTGGCTGGCGTCCCACCAAGACCGGGGCCGTGCACGAGTCGGGTGCGTCGCTGGCCATCGACTGCCCGAGATGGAAGGCGGTCAAGGTCGAGGCCTTCACCGCGTGGCGCACGGTCTCACCCGCCTGGGACCTGCAGTGCCGCGTTGCGCCCAAGGGCGGCGACACAGCCCGCATCACGACGACGCTTACGGTGACCCCACCCATCGATGGCTAGGCACATGCTCAAGCGAAGCATCGGGTGCGCCGCGGCCATGGCGCTCCTGATCGCTGGCCTCGCCAGTCCGGCGGTCGCTGCCGATCGACTGCCACGCATTTGCGACACCGAAGTGACCGCGGCCAAGCGCATGAGCGCTGACGTGAGCGATCTCGCGACGTCCGGTGTCCTGCGACTCGATGGCCGAAGTGTGGTGGTCACCGGTCCGGATGCCGCGTGGCGGCAAGACGTCCGAGGTGATGCCACCTTCGTGACGCGCTTCCACTCGCTCGCGTGGCTCGTCCTCGCCGTACGGCAGGAATTCCCCGTCGTCGACCTTGTCCTGGAACGCGATGCGGCGCTGCCCGACCCAGGCTCGATCGCGGATCAAGACCGACTGAGGCTGACCGGATGGACCCAGAGCGCCGTGCGCCAGCGCATGGGTGTCATCTCCTGCCTATTCATGGCCACCAAGGACGAGCGTCTGATCCCGGTCATGGAACGACTCGTCTTGGCGAATGCCGATCCGTTCCGCTATCGCGGGCAGCCGTTGAACCGAGTTCACAACCACGGCACGCTGGCCAACCTGGCCCTGATCGAGGCGGGCGAGGTCTTCGGCCGCGACGACTGGCGCGAGCTCGCTATCCGTCGATTCGATCAGGACGCCAAGAGCATCTTCGCTGATTGCGGGATGAGCGTTGAGCAGTCGAGCAGTTACCACCTGCTCAACGTGCAGCTATGGGAACGGTCCCTGCGCGCCATTGCCGAGTCGTCTCAGGACGCTGCGCAGATTGTCAGCGAGCGAATCCGTCAGGCTGCGCTAGCCAGCGTCCAGCTCATGCGCCCCGATGGTGTCTTGGAGGCCATCGGCAACGGCAACCAGGTGAAGGTCGACCCCGCCAAGTTGAGTGTTGACCTCCTCAGCGCCCCCACGCGCCTGTGGTGCGGTGGCCGCGGATGGGCGGCCAACCGCTCCTCATGGGACGACACCGCCACCCACTACACGCTGAGATTCGGCCCGCGGCAGAAGTTCCACGGTCACGACGATCATGGCTCGCTCACCTGGTTCACCCAGGGCGTGCCGGTGTTCTCCGACCGCGGTCTCTTCGACAAGACGCGCGGTGACCGCTTCCAGTGGGCGCAGTCGCGTGCAGCTCACAGCACTATCGATCCCGCTCGGTCTCAGGAGCGCGGCCCATCCAACGCACGCGATCTCTCCGACTCCGCGGCTGATCGCTATCGCGTGTGGTGGAAGGGTGGCCCACTCGCGTGGACGCGTGACGTGACGATTCCCCTTCAGCCGATCTACGCACCAGCCGTTGCTGACGACACAGTCGTGGATGACACCGTGACGGTCTACGCCGACGACTCAGCCATTCCCATGGCCCCGCTCACATCGCTACGCGTCGAGGA
>NBNH01000120.1 GCA_004379115.1 Actinomycetales bacterium mxb001 | reverse complement strand
TCGTTTGTTACGTCTAATCCAAGTGATGTTGTAATAATTAACTCATTACTAGAAAGCATAACTCTTAGGTAATTATCCAACTCTATGTAACTATAACCCGAATCCGTTTCCTTTACCGCTACTTGATTAGTTTTAGTTACATACCCTCCTGTATGTTTTGGGTGGGCTGGGGCGCTCTGTATAGCTTTTTCTAACATAGTAATAGCTTTACTATAATCAAAATTAGTCTGTTTTGTTATTTTACCTGTTCTTAGTAAAGCCGCACTATAGTCTTGAATAATCTTTTGAACTTTTTGCCCGTTTGTTTGATCAACGTTATTATTATTAGGAGGTACAGCCGGAGGTGTAGCTGTTTGCTGAGGCTGAGATTCATTGTTGTTTGCCTCTTCAGATGGAGGTGGAGCGGATTCCCCTTGTTCGGTAGTAGTTTGCTGAGCGTTCCCGTCTGTTTTAATAGTCACTGTAGTAGAGTTTAATGAAGATACATTAGTATTAACTTTAAGTTGAGTATAAATAGGGTATTTAAGGTTAGAGGAAGAGTAGATAATAGAGAAAGAGTAGTAAGTAAGGTTATTGCGGACAGCATAGTATTTAAAGTCGAGTATAGAGCCGGTAAAAGAGACATTTTCAGTAAAAGATTTAGAGGAGACTTTGATGGAGACAGTAATTGGAGCCCCGCGCTGTACTATATTTTGGTCAATAAACTTAGCTGTAAGATAGGTATCAGAAGAAGTTTTTGTTGGTATAATAGCGCCCACTAGAAAGATGCTTTTTCTATCAAGACTTAGGTTTTGGATAACATTATAAGACCCAGGTACAATGTGGTTTTTAACTCGCATTTGGGTTCTAATAGGGATACCTGGCTGTACTTCTGGCACACTAGGGCCCCCTCTAAATTTAGATGTAGGGCTTGAGTAGTTTAGTACATTTTCTATAGCAGGTAGTAGACTAAAGTTAATTATTTTATTCTTTTGTGAGTCGTCTTTATATGTAATAGAGAAAGTATCAGCGCGGGGTAGTATTGATTTAATACTAGCCAGCTGACTTGAGATATTAACGGGGTTAGTTTCAACAGTGCGGATAGATTGTGAGCCTGAGTTATTAAGAATGTTAGGCACACTAGCTAGTAAATTAGAAGTATTAGAAGAAGCAAGAGCCAATAGGTCAGCCATAGGGTTTTTTATACTGTTCTTTTTTGGTAGTTTTTTTTTAACTTTAAGTATATAGAGAGCGGGGCTATAGTTATTATTTACCTTTGGTTATAAACTCAGTTATAGTAATAGTGATAGAGTAATATGATTTATTACGACGTACGGAGTGAAATCTAAAATCATTAACAGAGCCAGCGAACTCAATAGTAGATGTGTTTTTATTAGACACTGCTGTTTTAATAACAGTGCGGATATTCCTACCGGGTTGAACTACCTCTTCATCAAATAATTTAGCTTGAGTGTAGGAGCTTTGGTTTTTTGAATTAGGTTCAAAGTAGATAGGATCAAGAGACTTAGTAGTAGGGGATAGTATAGGTTTATCAGAGATTGATTCATTACCAATAAAAGCGCCCACTAGAGTTATGTAGCTACTTTCTACGCCTATAGTTTGAATAACAGGGGGGCTACCGGGGAAGGGGATAATACGGTGTTTAACGATAGTGCGGATAGGGATACCTGGTTTTACATCTGGGACAGAGCTACTGCCTCTAAAAGAGCCGGGGGCTGAGTATTGCTGTGTTGTTTCAATAGCAGGGGGCAAAGAGAAGTTAAAGTACTTAATTAAGTTTTTACTATCTTTACTATAAGTTTGATACTTAATATAGAAAACGTCTAGTGGGATAATAAAGTCCTTAAGACTTTGTAGGTCTTTAGAGCTTAAAACAGGAGGGTTAACTTCAACTGTTTTAATAGCACTATAATTAGGTGTGGGGGGAGTTACAGGTTTTGGCCTATTATTAGGGGTAGTAGGCTTATTATTAGGGGTAGGGGTAGTAGGGTTATTAGTAGGGGTAGTAGGGTTATTATTAGGGTTATACTGAGGTACTGGTATTATAATTGGTTGTTGTTGTTGTTGTGTAGAGGGAGTTGAGGTAGTAGGGGTAGGGATAGGGGTAGGGGATTGAGCGAGGAGTATGGAGTTAGTCATAGGGAGTTAAGGATAGGGAGGACTAGGCGGAGGTATTCAGTAACGTTAGTTTCTTTAGTGCGAGGGCCTGAGTATTGAAGGTAGATATGGGAGAGAAGAGAGAAGTTAGAAGTAATAATATTATTAGTAGTAATAGGGCTAGAAGAGATAGCTAAACCTAGTCCGCGCCAGGAAGCTTGATTTAACTGGTTATGTACAAGAGTAGATTCAAAGCATATAGTAGAGCAGTTATAAGATGAGACTACAGAGAAAGAGGGGTCAAGTTTTTTATAGAATACATTATTAAAAGAGAAATCAGAGTTAGTAGAGGAGGGGGTTTGGATAACAGGGGAAGCGTTGAAGACTTTAAGGTAAGCAAATAAATCAACTGGGGTAGTAACGTTAGGTGTTACAGAGGGAGGGATATAGTCAATAGACCAGTTAGTAGATTTACTAAAAGTAAAAGCATAAGAGCTAGAAGAGGGTGTAATTTTAGAGCAGATATCAACAATTTTAAGGAAAGAATGAGAGTTAAGAAACGAGGTAGAAATCATAATTAAGCGTTATCGTATTGTTGTTCTAGTTCAGATAGGTCATTATCATATACAGTAAATGTACCAAGAATTTCATTACGTTCAAAAGTGGATATACCTTCTTCCGTAAAGTCCACTTGGGATAAATAGAAAGAGTCATTATTATCAGAAATGATATCAGTCATAGAGGATATAACTGCGTCTATAAAGTTAACAGTAGCGGCTTGAGAGGTTTGTCGAATTTGGTCAATAACTCGGAGGGCGATATTACTTTCGGTATAGTCTTCTGTAGGCAAACCGGACTGAGTATTAGTAATAAGGCCAGCGAGGCCGAGGCCTATTATACCGCCGATAGACTCAGCGACGAATCTACCTTTAACAGTACTAGAGAAGCCGTCGTGTAGGTCTTCGAAGTAATCAACAGCGGATTTAGTTAAAACCTGAGAAGCCTTAAATATACCTTCAAAAGACATACCGGCAGCCAGACCGGAGGTAAAGCTATCATTATATTTTAGTTGGTTACGAATTCTAGATACCTGCATAGACTGCATAATTCTATGAGACTTTATAAGTTCTGCTTCTGAGGGGCTAGAAAGAGGGCTAGAACTAATCCCCATAGCTGTGGGGGAACCAACCATAGATTGGTACATATCAAGAGTGCCGGCTGCTATTTGTTCTACAGAATCTCCAGGGTTTTGCATGATAGCAAATAGAGCTGGGATAGCTAGTACGCTAAGGCCTTCAGACATATTATTAATTCTAGAAGCAGTTAAGCCTAATACTCTTCTAGCTTCTTGGTTTTGTTCTTTCTGTACTTGTTTAGTGTGGGCGGCTATAGTTTGTTCTAATTTAGTTACAAACTCTTCTGCTTCAGAATCCCCACCCACCCCAAGATTTTTAAATTCTTGCATTAGGGTTTCTCTATTATCTTGGGGCCTAAACAACATATTTTCCAGTTCTCTACTTCTATCCTGTAGTACTTTTGCGTCCTCTTCTTTTAAATCTGGGGTTTTTAACTTCTCTCCTATATTAATCATTTCATTTGTTAGCTGTTGAATAGCATAGCTAAAAGCATTAGTTTCTGCTGCGTATTCAACTGAGGATTTAGTTAAATGTTTGATATTATCTAAATCTTGTTTAAGCTCTGTGTATTTAGTTATTTCATCGTCTAAATCTTTACCTTCAAGTAAACCTTTATTAGCTTTGTGTTTGTCGGCTAGTAAAGTTTCTAGTTTTGAATATTCTTTATTAAAAGCTAAAGTTTGGTCTTCGACTGATAATTTAGTATCAATAGCCTCAAAAGTTAGTTTTGTTAATTCATCTAATATACCTGCGTCTTTAGAGTAGTTAAGTATAGCGTAGTGTCTAGCTAATTCAAGGCGTTCTCCCAAAGAGGTTTTATGTGTACCTGCTTTTCTATAAGCCTGTTTATATTCAGATTCATCAACGGAGTCTGGGGTAATAAGATTAGGGGAGAATAGGCTATTAGGGTCATTAATACCAGCGAGGCTATAGAGGAGGTTATCAGCTTGAGAGGAATCGCCGGCTGTAGTTAAAGAAGAGGCATCAGAGTCAATACTAGCCAGTTTAGGGATAATATTAGCAAAGAAGCCTGTAAATAGATTAAGGTCTGCATGACCACTACCTAATCTATTAGCGAAAGCGGTACTATATAGACCAAGTTCTTGTTCTAGTTGTTCTACTCCAGGTAAGTTATTATCCTTCATATTTTGGATAGTATTATGAAGACTTTTAAGTTGTTGTAAGCCTTGTACAAAGAAATTTGAATCCTGTTCTAAATTTTTAGATATAAGAGCTTCCATAGCAGTTTGATATACTATACCTTGGTCTGCTCTTTGATCGTCCGTTAAACTTTGTATAGCTGTGGAAACAGCATCAGATCGTTGACGTAAGTTCTCTAAGTATTCGTCTCCGAACTGTTTAGCATCTTTGTCACCGGCGCTAAAGTCTTTAAAGAGAGATTCTTCTTCTAAGTAGTTGTCTCTAAGTTCTTCTAGTTTTTTATCCCTATCTTTTAGAGCTGAACCATCTTTACCTAGCCCATAATATTCAAGTAATTTAAAACCTGTACTAAACTGTTCTTTTCTATTAGCCAAGTCAATAGACACATTGCTTACAGTGTATTTTAACTGGAAATCAGAATAAAGATTAGAGATGTACTTTGTTATAAAATCATCAGGGGACAATCCTGTATACTCAGAACTACTTCTGGCTGCTTTTAGAGCGCTGGATAAGGGACTGTTCTCTATAAGGTCATCAGTTGTTTTATATTTACCTGACAGATAATCTGTGACTATTTGAAGAGCTGCAAAAGATCTTAATGTAGATAGCGCTTCATCGTCTTTAGATGTTTGAGATGCTATTAAAGGTTCACCTACTTTAGTCGATAAGAATTGGTTTAATAGTTCTTCTCTAAACTTGTTAGCATTTTTAGGATCATTGGCTTCTTCAATAGCGCGAATAATAGAAGTTAATCCTTGTAGAGTTTCTGCTTTATCTTTATCGATGTTATAAGCGGAGGCTACTTTTTGGTCAATAGTGTAAGTATCAACAGCTTCTAGAAGAGATTTAGGTCCACTGGAAGAGGTATCTCCTTTGCGTTCTTTGGGTTTTAGTCCAGCGTCTCTAATAAACTGTTGAGTTGTAGTAACAAAGCGCATAGCCACTTCGATACTTTTTTCTGCATTAAGCCTAGCAATTTTCATCTTAGAGGAATATTCACCTGTTAGTAGCTGTTCTTTTAAGTTGTTAAGCTCCTCTAGAGTGCTAGTTGATAAAGGGGTGCTTAATGAGCTAGAAGCTGAGGTTTGGGCCATAATACCAGCTGCTAGAGCTAAGCGGTATGATTTATCATCTTTGTTGGTTAAAGCCTTTATAGCTCCTATATTAGCCATTTGGAGAGCTATTAGAGGGACTACCGTATTGTAAGTTGTACCGAGCAAGCCTCCAGTAGAGGTACCGATAATTGCTTGGAGTTCTTGTAGTGTTTGGTCGTTAATTATGCTACCCTGAGCTGATTTTAGCAGTTTACCTGTTATGGTACTAGTAGCGGCTCCCAACTGAGCTGCTGTAGCTATATTAATTTGTATTCTATCTATAATAGGGGCTAATAGTTCTTCTTCACTAGTTTTACCTAACCTAACTAAATTTCGTTGCTCCTGTGCTAACTCTGCAAGTAAGTTCTCTTCTTCTGTGGATAGGTCTTTTTCCTCTTTATTGATAAAAGGAAGATATTGTTGAAGGTTTTTAAATTCTTCACTGTCCTCTTTTATGTCTTTAAAACCTGACCTTAATCTGGCGCGAATATCCCGGCTATCAGTTGACTTTAATAAGGAAGAATCTTTAAAGCTTAAAGAGGAAAGAAATTCGGGTGTAAGACTTTGAGTAGCAGTCATGACAGAACCTACGTGGTCAGCGGCACCTATAGTATCTCTAAACTGTTTTACAAAAGATTGAAGATGAATATCTTTTATAAACTTTTCGTCGCCTATTAATTCTGAGGGGAGAGCTGAATATACTCTAGCGAAGGTACGAATACCTTTTTTTGCTTTAGTAACGGCGTTATTTCTTATAAGTTCAAATTGTTTAAGTGCTTCATTATGTTGAGCTTTAAGGTCTTCAAGTTGTTGTTGTTTCTCAGCTATATCTTGTGTGCGTACTTCTTGTGCCAGCTCTTTTGTTTTAATATCGTTTTCTACTCTTGGTGAATGAGGCTGGGTAACGCTTTCAGTCAATTCCTTTATCTGTTGGGATTGTTCTTTAATCCTTCTAGTAAGTACAGCCATTTGAGTAACAGCGCTTTGAAAACTATCCCCATCATTATCTCCTAGTTGAGTATAATGAGTACCTAAAGCGGACATTAAGACTAAAGTATTGCTACCTTGCTGCGCCGGGCTAATATTAGTATCTAGTATATCAGCTCTACTTCTTAATTCCTCAACAGTAAGAGTTTCTTTAAGGTCAGTACCTGTTTCTGATAACAAACTAGTTCCACTAGGAGAACCAGCTCGAAGCATAGTAGAATAAGTCTTAGAAGATTTTATACTTTTCTTTCTTAACTCATAATTCTTTTGTGCTTCCTCTCTACTACTAGCCATTTTTACATTCTTCATGCTATCCTCATCTGTTGCTAGCACTAGCTGTAATACAAAGTCATTTATCTGTTGTATAGAAACAAAACTGCTCCCTTTATATTTAGATACCTCATCTTCTATCTGACTATATGTTATCTCTAACCCCGCAGGTAAAGATTCTTCTTTTTGTGTTCTTAAGTAATACTCCTTCTTTATTAAGTTGTATTCGTCTACACTTCTTCTTAAGATATCTTTTGCTATATAAGTCTTAAACAACGTGCTACTATCCATAGTACGAGTTCTACCTATGGAGTCTTTTAGCTTATTTACTATATCTTGTTCTTCGGGGGTAAGCTCACTATATTTTTTGTATTTTGTGTAGCTTATATTTTTTAACTTATCTCTATCTTCTCTTAGCTTTGCTATCTCCCCTTCAATTCTATCTTTTTCTGTGGTACTCTCTTCTCCTAAACTCTTTAGCTCTTCCCTCTTTTCTCTGATTTGCCTACTTAACTGTTTATATTCTTTGTAATCTGTATAGGTAACTTCTTTCCTATATAGACTTTTTAACTCTTTTAAATCACTTTGTAGGGCTTTTAACTCTGCTAGCTTGTCAGCGGCAATACTGTCGTATGCAACTAAATCCTTGTAAATACTGCTTGTTTCTACTTCATTTTTTAAGGACTTTATTTTAAACTCTATTAATGATTCTATATTTTTTAAGTCGTTCTGTATAACTAGAGCCTGCTGGTTGTAATTATCAATAATACTCTGTTGTTCTATTATGCGTGTGTTGTTGTTGTTAGTATTTAACCGTTGTTCTTCTTTTAAAGTTGCACGTTTTTGGTCCGCCTCTCTATTAAAAGCTGATAATCGATTAGCACGGTTTTGTCTTGCTTGTTTTTTAATTTCCTCAGAGGCATTAGGGGTATTAAAAACATTTCTATTGTCGGAAGTTATTTCTGCTAATAAAGCATTTTTTTCGGTTTTAATCTGCGCTTCAAGGTCTTGTTTTTCTTTTCTGTGGTTTGCTTTTAGTTGAGCTTTTAGTGTTACAAGCTTACTTTCTTCTTCCCTTATCAAAGAATAAGTTTGATGCAGCTTTAATATATTCTCCGCTGTTTTATATTTAGCTATACTAAATAAGGTATCGGAATCAAAGTTTCTTACAGCTACTTGTAGCTCTAATTCTTGCCCTTGTATGTATCTTTCTGTTTCTGCTCTTTGAGAAAAGTTTTGTGTTCTAAAATTTTGTTGCTCTTCTGTTAAACTACTAAATTCGTCTCTTTTTTTTTGTATATTGCTTAGAGTTCTAAACAGTTTATTATACGAAAGCTCCTTATTTCTTATAGACTTTTCTTCAGTTGATATTGTATGTTCAATAGCTTGAAGTTGAGTTTGGTATTCGTTCACTCTTTGAGTAAGGTTAGCTACTTGTGAGTCAAAATCTGTCTTATTTAAGTTAAACTCGTCTATTTGTCTTTGGTAATTATGAATAGCTCTTTCTATTTGTTCTCTACGAGAGACAAACCTATCGTTGAAATATTGTCTACTAGGGAGAAACCGTCCCATAAAATCTGCTTCATCTAAAGCTTTATTTGCTTGTTGTAGCTTAGAGCGTAGAACGGTATTTATGAGGAACTCTTCTCTTTGTTTAACATTTAATTCATTTTGTACGGTGCTCAGGTTATCAATTATTTCTTGTCGTTGTGATTGCAGGTTTGAAAGGTTAGATAAGTGAGGAGCATTGTTATAGTGTTTTGTTAGTTCTTGGGTGTCTTGGCGACTTAAAGACGATAAGTTTTTATAACTAAGTAGTGATTTAAACTCATTATCAATGTTAGTTATATTACTAAGTTGGTCAGCAATAGTTTGGCGGTGACGAACAAAGGTTTCCTTTTCTGTTATGAGGGTATTTATTCGATTTTTAAGGTCATTCCTTTCAGAATCGTAGTCAGTTTTAGATTTTATATCAGATCCGGTGTAGTAGAGCAGGGTATCATTATCAAATACGCCGGCGCTAGTTTTTGAGGCTTCTAAGAGAATAGTTTCAGTTCTTTGTTTGTCCTTTATAGTGATACGTTTTAGTCTTACTATATCTTTATCTTCAGCTTTATCGAGTATAACGTAATTAGTATTTGAGTATTCTGCAGTAGAGTATACAAAGTTTTTTACTCTATGGTCATTTGCGATAGTCTTGTTTAGGTCTGACAGGTTATAGATACCACCGCGTAGGGATTCCTCAGTGAGTTTTTTAGCCAGTTTAAGGTTTTTATAGAGATCAGAAGAGGCATCAGAAAGATCTTTAGATAAGATAGTAGGGGTGTTAGAGTCTTGAGATATTTCTTGAAATTTAGAGCCGGCGGCTATTTCGTGGCTATTAAGTAGAAAAGAGCTCATAGCTATAGAGCTAAAGCCAACAAGTTTAAGTCTATCAGAAGCTGACTGACGTATAGTTTCTTGGTTATTAATAAGATCCATAGTAGTAGCTTGGGATTGGAGCAAAAGAACTTGAAGATTTTCATATTGCTTTTTCTCTTCAGCTGTCATAGAGGGGAGGTCATTTAAATCAGCGGATTTAGTGAGTTGATGTTCAGTTATACGTTTGAGTAAAGGAGCTGTTTCTTGGAGAGCGTATCGTAATTTTATTTGGGTTACTAGCGCTTCATGACTTTGACCTTGGAATACTAAGGATAGTTTTTCCAGTAAATCTAGACCGAGTAGGATACCGTGAGTTCCGGATTGTTTAGAATCTGAAGCATAAAAAACATCATAAGTGCCTACATTTTTTTGATTTAACCCTATATAAAGAGCTGGTAAAGTTACTAATTGTGTTTTAGTAACGCTATCGTATAAAGAGGCCGCGCGCTGTTGTTGGTCTTTATTTAAAGATGTACTCTTTATATTTTTTAGTGTTTTACTATATCTTCTAAGGCTCTCTAAACTTTGATGAACATATTCAGTCCCTATTGAAGTGTCCCTAGCACTTTCTATTTTACTTTGTAGTTGATCTCTATAATAAGGCAATACACCTGTGTCTTGTAATAACTCTTTAGTTACTATATCTTCTATATTAGAAGAATCTAATCCACTCTCTGTTAGTCTTGTGAATAGGCTTTCGTAATATTCTTCTCGTGCAATAAGGTTCCCTAAAGTTTTACTTTCTTGGTAGCGCTGTTTAACTGCGTCTTCAACAGATAAAGAAGAAACTGTCCTTATCCTATTAATTTCTTCTACTTCGCTTATAAGACGTGTTTTCTGTGTATTATCAGACAGAAAAGTGGCTAGTATTATATCTTCTATTTTGTTAAGTCTAAATTGAGTATTGTCCTCATGGGATTCATTTGCTCTATTTCCCAGTAAGCCTAGTAAAAGGTTTTTAGTGTTACTAAGTTCTGAGAGGGCGACATCAGATTTATCAATATTACCGAGAACATAGTTTAGGATAGCTTCCTCAGCCAAGCTAGTGGTTTTATTATGGGTGTTAAGGATAGTAGGTAATCCCTTATCGGCCTGTTCGGTATAAGAGGTAGTAAATTTGGATATAAACTCTAGGGGGTTATTAGGGGTTTTGTCTATAAGGGCTAAGTTATTAGTTTGAATACGGTACTTAAGACGTGCTTTAGTAGGATCTATAAGTTCACCCTCAACAATACTACCAAGCATTAGTATAGCTTGTTGTATGCTAAGGATATCGCCGCTTTCTTTATGTCTATCAGTATACAAACCCATTTGGTTTTTAGTTAGTTCATACATATACTGACCTTCCATTTTGGTCATATTTTGCATACCAATAGCAACAGCTATACGGCTAGGCATTTGTTCAATACCAAACTCTAGGAAGCGGTTAAGGCGGAGTATAGTGTTAAGTTGGTATAGACCTAATCTTAGCTCTCTGATTTTTTTCTGTTGATCTTCCCCGTCTAATTTTTGTATTTCTTCTGGGGAAGGTAGATGTATGTTCAGGACAGAGCCTATTACTCTAACAGAGCTAATAAGGGAAGAGACCGCAGATTTTTTAGTATCACTTTCTGTATTAGTAGTGTAGTAATCTTTTAAGTTATCTCCTTCTAGGAAATAGCCAGGGTTAATTTCGCTAATTGATTTACCTGTCAACCGTTGGTTTATATCGATATTTTTAAATAAGTCTTGAGAAGCTTTAGTAAAGAAGGCTAGTATACTAGCTGTGCGTGTAGACTCGTCATTAAAAATAAATCTACCATTAAAACTAAAGCTATTAGAGGAGTTACGGGCGGTATTAAAAAGGGATAATGATTGTTTTTTAAGATGGTCTAAAGCTTTTGTAGAATGTGTGGATGTACTGTCCAAAGCTGCGGCTACAGTTTTAATTAAGGCTTTGGATAAATCAGGGCTACCTGTTTTAAGCTCCTCTTTAACAAACTCAGGAAGAGCTAAGCTAGCAAGTTCTCCAAAGACAGTAAAAGTAGGTTCGAGATTATCAGATTTAGTGGGGTTATCTCCTAAAGTACGTTTAGGGAGTTTCATTTTCTTAGCAAAGTTAGCTTTAGCTAAAAGGTTAAGAGCCTCACCTGCTTGACTTTTAGCGTCATTTTTTCTAAGAGAGGTAGCTAATAATTCTAATATAGTGTCACCTTTGGTTGATTTTTCACCAAGCATCATAAGAGCCAGACCTTCAGCTATAGCTGATGCGCCCTCATTAGTGTCTATAAACTTTAAGAAAGAAGACTTTTTATCTTCTAAGAGCATTAAACCTTGTTCAAAGTTAAAGCCTTTTATTTGAGAGGGGGACAGGATAGCGTATATATCTTGTTGTCGTATACGTTCTGGTAGTAACTCTTCTAGTTTTCTTTGTTCTTGTTCTTTTTTTAGCTGTTCAAATA
>NBNH01000013.1 GCA_004379115.1 Actinomycetales bacterium mxb001 | reverse complement strand
GCCAGGAGCTCGGGGTCGCGACCCAGGAGCACGAGCCGGTCGGCGAGCATCTCGTCGGAGGCGGCCAGGAAGCCGTTGAGGCCGTCGGCGATGAACTCCCCCGAGCCGGACTGTGAACGGGCGAGTACCGGCAGCCCGGCTGCGCGGGCCTCAAGTGCCGCGATGCCGAAGGACTCCTTGACCGAGGCCTGAGCGAAGACATCCGACTCGGCGAAGCGGGCCCGGATCAGGTGGGCCGGCAGTCGGCCGGTGAACGTCGCGTCGATGCCCAGCCTCCGGGCGAGGCCCTCGGCCCGACGTCGCTCCGGACCGTCGCCGATGATCATGGCGCGCACGCGGACATCGGGGGCGAGCAGCACGGATGCGCGCGCGATCGCGCGGAGAAGTGCCCCGACGCGCTTGCGCGGGGCAAGTCGCAGCACCGACACCACGCGGAGTTCACCGGGGTTCGGCACCCATGACTCTCGAGGTCGCCAGGCGTGCGCGTCGATGCCATTGGGCAGGACATGCACGTCGACGCCGACGGCCTCGCTCACGCGATCGGCCGCCACCTGGCTGACCGCCGACAGCACGATCCCCCACGCTGCCCAGCGCATGAGCACATTCGAGGCACCGAAGGCAGGGCGTGCCACGGCCCCCCACACGCTGTGGACCGTCACGACCGTGGGCACGCCCAGTTGATGCGCCGCGCGTACGGCACCCCAGGCGAAAGGAGAGATGACGCCAGCATGGACGTGCACGACGTCGACGGGGTCGGCCCGCAGGCTCTCCACCACGCGGGCTCGAGTGCGCAGATGCACGGGGATCTCCGCGGGCAGCGACATCGCGATGCGCTCGACGGGTAGCCCATCGACTGTCTCGTGCCCCGCCCGAACGTTCTCATGGCCTGGCGATGCGGTGATGATGCGCACGTGGTCTCCACGGGCGCTCTGGGCGAGGGCGAGGGAGCGCACCTGGGTCTCGATCCCGCCGGTGCGCGGCAGGTAGCAGTCGGAGACGTGAGCGATGCGCACCCCCCGACGCTACGCCCCTCGCCGTCAGGCAACGGTGCACCCCGCGCGAGGATGTCTCCCGTGACCACCCTGGTCTTCGTCCACGCGCATCCTGACGATGAGGCGCTCCTCACGTCCGGGACGATGGCGCGTGCCGCCGCTGAGGGCCAGCGGGTCGTCCTCGTCGTGGCCACCGACGGCGCCGCGGGGCTGACATCCGCGGAATACCGGGAGGGGCTCGCAGATATCCGACGAGCCGAGGTCGAGGAGTCCGCGCGACATCTAGGAGTCGCACGCGTCGTGCATCTGGGTTACGCCGACTCAGGGATGGACGGCTCGGCCTTCGGAGGTTTTGCCACCGCGCCTCTCGACGACGTCAGCGGACAGATTGCGGACGTCGTCGGCGTGGAGGCGGCCGATGTGGTGGTCGGCTACGACCGCTCCGGTGGCTACGGCCATCCCGACCATGTTCGCGTGCACGAGGCCGTTCGTCAGGCCGCGCGACGATCTCCGGATACCCGACTATTCGAGGCGACTCTCCCCCGTGAGCCGATTGCCACGGCGGTGAAGTTGGCAGCAGCCACCCGGCTGACTCCTGACGAGTTCGATCCGGGTGAGTTTGCACGCGCGTGGACACCCCGTCGGCAGATCACTCACCGCGTCGACGTCTCGCGCCACCTGCCCGCCAAGCGAGCGAGCCTGGCGGCTCACGCGAGTCAGGCCGCGGCCGATGGCACGACGCGCACCCTCGCCGTCCTCAATCGCCTGCCCGATTTCGCCTTCCGACGCCTGCTCGGCACGGAGTACTACGTCGCGGTCCCCCCGCCTTCACGTTGAGTGGCGGGTTGTGCGGCTCCAACACGGCGTGTCGGGCGCCACAACCCGCCACTCAACGTAGAAGCGTGAGGGCGGTGCCTAGGGCGTCCGGTCCGGCCCCGACCCATCGGATGCGCTCGTCCTGCCGGAAGCGACGCTCCTGGCGTCGGGCGAACCGACGAGTGCCGTCGATCGTGGCACGCCGCGCATCTTCGAGGTCACCGTCGCCCTCCAGCGCTTCGAGCACCTGGCGGTAGCCCAGAGCGCCGCGCGCCGTACGACCGATGCCTCGATCACGCAGTGCGACCACCTCGTCGATGAGCCCCTGCTGCCACATGCGGTAGACGCGCTCAGTGATGCGGGCATCGAGCATGACGCGATCACAGGACAGGCCGATCCAGGTTGCGCTTGCCCACGCCCGCGCCTGCGGTAGTCGCGCCGTGAACGAGCCCGTCAACTCCACGACCTCAAGGGCTCGAACGATGCGCCGGCCATTCGTGGGCAGGATTGCAGCCGCGGCATCGGGATCCCGTGTCGCAAGGAACTGGTGCATCGCCTCCGGTCCTACGGCGGCCAATTCGGCTTCGAGTCGCGCGCGCAACGCGGGATCGGTCCCGGGAAAGTCCATCTCGTCGAGGACTGCCTGCACGTAGAGCCACGATCCTCCGACGACGATGACGGGGCGCCCGCGATCGAGGGCCTCGCGAATGAGCTCACGGGCACGATCACGAAACGCCACGACGCTCACCTCAGCATCGGGGCTCCACACATCGATCATGTGGTGGGGCACCCCGCGTCGCTCAGGCACGGAGAGCTTGGCCGTGCCGATGTCCATGCCGATGTACACCTGCATCGAGTCAGCACTGACGATTTCGGCATCGAGCGTCACGGCCAATTCGACGGCCAGGTCGGACTTGCCGACCGCTGTGGGGCCGACGAGGGCGATGACGGTCATGGGCGCAGAGCGGGCATGGGCAGCAGCACGCCCGGCGACTCGGGCGACGTGCGAGCCTGCCATGCGTCACCGGCTCGCGTGGCGCGTACAGCCAGCATGCGATCGGCGACGAGGTGGTGGGGGGCGGCGTACGTGACCTCGGCGGTGACCATGTCGCCGGGGCGAGGATTCGGGAGCTCGGCTGACGGCGTCACGTGAACGAGTCTGTTGTCAGCGGCACGGCCGGAGATCCGCGCGGTCGCGCCATCCTTGCGGCCCTCGCCCTCCGCCACGAGTACGTCGACCGTGCGACCGACCAGCGTCTGGTTTTCGGCCCACGCGATGTCCTCCACCAGGGCAAGCAGCCGGTCGTAGCGCTCCTGCACGACCTGCTTGGGAACCTGCCCCGGCATCGTCGCCGCGGGGGTGCCAGGGCGCTGCGAGTACTGGAACGTGAAGGCGCTGGCAAAGCGCGCGGCACGCGCGACGTCGAGCGTGCCCTGGAAGTCGTCCTCGGTCTCACCGGGGAAGCCGACGATGATGTCGGTCGTGATGGCAGCGTCGGGCATGGCTGCCCGCACTCGTTCGATGATGCCGAGGTAGCGGTCGGCCCGATAGGAGCGGCGCATGGCCTGGAGCACGCGGTCGGAGCCACTCTGCAGGGGCATGTGCAATTGCGGCATCACGTTGGGTGTCTCGGCCATGGCGGCGATGACGTCGTCGGTGAAATCGCGCGGATGCGGGCTGGTGAAGCGCACGCGCTCGAGTCCATCGACCGACCCGCAGGCGCGCAGCAGGTCGGCGAAGGCACCGCGATCGCCGAATTCCACGCCGTAGGCGTTGACGTTCTGCCCGAGCAGGGTGATCTCGATGACGCCCTCACCGACAAGCGCCTCGATCTCGGCAAGGATGTCTCCGGGTCGGCGGTCCTTCTCGCGACCGCGCAGCGCCGGCACGATGCAAAACGTGCACGTGTTGTTGCAACCCACGCTGATCGACACCCAGGCCGCGTAGGCCGACTCGCGGCGCGTGGGCAGCGTCGACGGGAAGACCTCCAGGCTCTCGAGGATCTCGACCTGGGCCTCCTCCTCGATGCGAGCACGTTCGAGCAGCGCGGGCAGCGAACCGAGGTTGTGGGTGCCGAAGACGACGTCGACCCACGGGGCACGGCGAACGACCTCGCCCCGGTCCTTCTGCGCCAGGCACCCGCCGACCGCAATCTGCATGCCCGGCGTCGAGGCCTTGACCGGCGCCAGGTGCCCGAGGTTGCCGTAGAGACGGTTGTCGGCGTTCTCCCGCACCGCGCAGGTGTTGAACACGACCAGGTCGGGAGCCTGCCCGTCGACTGCCTGACGGTAGCCGGCGTCCTCGAGCACGCCGGAGATGCGCTCCGAGTCGTGAGCGTTCATCTGGCAGCCGTAAGTGCGCACTTCATATGTGCGACCCGTCTGCATGTGACCCGCCTGCATAGAGGGAAGTGTAGGCGCGGCGATTGCGCACCCAGCACCTGCTTGCATCCCCTCGAAATCAAGGAGAGGGTCGGTGCACGACGTCATCCAGGGAGCGGGCATGGGGCTGTTCAAGAAGCTGAAGCAGGGCCTGGGCATGGGCACGGTGAAGGTGGCGGTCTCCGTGCCTGCCCAGGTGAGCGCCGGTGGAGGGCCGATCGAGGGGAGCATGACCATCACCGCTGAGTCGGATCAGAAGATCCTGTCCGTATCGGCGGTCTTCGAGCGCGTGTTCAGCTACACCAAGCTGTCCTCCTACACCGACTCCGACGGCAACACGCATGACACCTGGAGCGACAACACCCACCGGGAGACGCTCGCGACCTGGGAGGACACCACCGGGTTCGCCATGGCCGAGGGCGAAGCGAAGCAGTTCGTATTCTCCCTGGCCTATGCCCCGATGGAGGAGACGTACACCACGGGCCTCGGATCGAAGCTGTGGACCTTCCTGCCCAGCAACTGGATGCCCGGGAAGGACTACATGGGCGGCGACATCGTCTACGTCGTGCGCGCCGTGGTCGACATCGCCGATGCCGCCTTCGACAAGGAGGACGAGCAGGTCGTGCAGGTCGGGTGACCGCCTGACCTCGACCGGCTCGCGCACTCCGGGCTAGACGCCGACGGGCTGCCGCTCGCGCGGCCGATCCGGATCATCCTCGGCCCAGTCAGGGACGATCTCGTCGTCGCCCGCCTCGACCTGGATGCGCGGCAGCATGCGACCCAGCCAGCCTGGAATCCACCAGTTGGCCTTGCCGAGCATGGTCATGAGGGACGGCACGAGGACCAGCCGGACGATGAAGGCGTCGATGATCACGGCCGATGCCAGCGCGATACCGAAGAGCTTGATCGTGCCGTTGGTAGAGGGAACGAAGGCCAGGAAGACGCTCGACATGATGGCCGCCGCGATGACCACCACCCGGCCGGATCCGGCGAGACCGCGCCGCACGGCCAGTCGGTTGTCCTTGGTGCGATCCCACTCCTCCTGCATGCGCGAGACGAGGAAGACCTGGTAGTCCATCGACAGGCCGAACAGGATCGCGAACACCATCACGGGCAGGAACGGGAAGATCGGCCCGGTGCTGGTCACACCGAGTGGCCCGGCGAGCCAGCCCCACTGGAAGACGGCGACCGTGATGCCCATGGCCGCGGCGAAGCTCAGCAGACTCGTCACGGCGGCCGTGAGCGGCACGAGGATCGAGCGGAACAGGATCATGAGCGCGAGGAAGCCCAGGAAGATGACGATGCCCAGGAAGAGTGGCAGTACGTCGATGAGCACCTGGGTGAAGTCCTGGGTGATGGCCTGAGATCCACCCACGTAGATCGTCGCTCCCGTGGCGGCCTGGACCGCCGGTGCCGTCTCGGTGCGCAGGCGGTCGAGGAGATCGCTCGTGGCGATGTCCTGGGGCGCCGAATCGGGCGTGATGAGGATCGAGGTGACGATGCCGTTGTCGCTGAACGCCGTCGGGCTGATCGCGTAGATGGGGAGCATCTCGGCGTTGGGCAGGGTGCTGGCGACGCCCGGAGTCTCGGAGATGATCTGCACGGTCTCGGCCAGGGCGTCGAGGTCGCGCGGGGCGGGCAGGTTGACGGCCGCGAAGAAGGGCCCATTCACTCCGGGACCGAAGCCCTCCGACATGAGGTCGTACGCCGTGCGCGCGGTGTTGCCCGCCGGCTTGCCGCTGTCGTCGGCGAATCCCAGGCGCAGGGAGAACGTCGGGATTGCCACGAGGACCACCACGGCCAGCGCGAGCAGGGTCGGGATGATCGGCTTGCGCTGCAGCAGGCGCGCGTAGGCCAGGAATCGACGGCCCTCGGGATGCTTGGTGCCGTCGATCTTCGTCTTGCGAGCCCACGGCATGCGGATCGCCAGCGCCTTGGTGCCCAGCAGTGACAGCAGCGCCGGCAGCAGCCACAGGGCCGCGAGCATGACGGACAGCACCGTGACGGCGGCGCCGACAGCCAGGCCGTTGAAGAAGCTGATGCGTAGCACGAAGAGTCCGAGCAGCGCGATGATGACGGTCGCGCCGGCGAACTGCACAGCACGACCGGCGGTCGCCACCGCTTCGTAGGCCGCTGCGTTCTTGTCGTGCCCTGCCAGCAGGGCCTGCCGATATCGGTTCATGACGAACAGCGCGTAGTCGATGCCAACGCCGAGACCGATCATGGCGGCCAGCGTGGGCGCGAATGTGGCGACGTCGAGGAAGCGTGCGACGACCAGCACCAGCATCTGCCCGACGACCAGGCCGAGGAGAGCGACGATGATGGGCATGCCAGCGGCGATGAGGGAGCCGAAGGCGATGAGCAGGATGACGATCGCGACGGCGATGCCGATGGCCTCACTGGAGGGCGGCTCGGTGGCCGCGAACTCCAGCACCTGCCCACCCGCGCCCACCTGCAGCGCATCGGTATTGGCCGCCTTGACGGCATTGACGATCGCCTGGGCATCGGCCGCGGAGATCTCGGCGCCATTGCCGGTGAGGCTGACGCGAGCGAAAGCCACCGTGCCATCGGCACTGATGGGAGACGTCGCCTTCTCCGTCGCGGCGAAAGCTGGCGCCAGTTGCTCAGCCAGGAAGTCCGGGAGTTCTCCCCCGCCACCGGTGTCGGGGCAATCGCGCCCGAGGGACTGGCCGTAGGGAGAGGTCACGCACGACACGGACTCCAGGCCGGCAATCTCCTCCAGCACAGGGGTGATCGCGGTTTCGACCGCGGGATCCGTGACGGTGCCTGTCGTCGGCGACCACACGATGCGCACGGCGGCCTCGCCACCGTCATTGGGCGGAAGCGTCGACAGCATCGCGGTGGCGGTCGTGGACTCGGTGTCGGGCAGTGCGAACGAGTCGTTGAGCTCGCCGCCCAGACGCGTGCCGATGCCGATGACCGCGACCATCGCGATGAACCAGGCAACCAGGGCCCAGACCGGCTTGCGAACAGCCCAGCGCGACAGCGCTCCCATGCGAATCTCCTCTGGCGACGACGTCCAGATGACGCTACGTTAGTTGTATGACACACGCAACTTCGGACCCCGGAGCCCGGGCTCCCCAGGTTGCCCTCGTGGACCAGGCGATGCAGTCCATGCGCCGCGTGGTGTCCAGGCCCCCCGCCCTCACCGTGCCCATGCCCCGCATCGGACGCCCGGTGGAGATCTCGAAGGTACTGGCCTGTGAGGCCATCGGCGAGTTGAGCAAGCGTCCGGGACCGGTCACCATCTCGGACGTCGCCGCTGCGCTTCAGCTCGACCGCTCGACCGCCAGCCGCCTCGTGGCCGAGGCTGAGGAGGACGGTTTTGTCACGCGCGGGTCGCTGCCGGAGGACGGTCGCCGCGTGAGCGTCGCGCTAACACCACTGGGCGTCGAGATCGTGGAATTCGTTCAACGGCTGCGCGTGGCCTATCTGGATCACGCCTGCGCCGTCTTCAGTGACGAGGAACTCGCGACCCTCGGTGCACTGCTGTCGCGCCTGGCCGACTCGATGAGCGAGTCACTGGCACCGTGGCTCGAAAGCGCTGTGCGTCACTCCGCGCCGGCCGACGCCTCCCCCAGCACCTGACGTACGACCTCGGACGACATCGACAGGTCGTAGCCGCGACGCGTGAGCGCGCCCATCATCCGACGCACCTGGGTCGGGTAGGGAAGGCCGATCACCTGCGGCAGCCTCGCGCGCGCCAGGCCCAGGGCACGTTCGCGTTCAAGCCCCTCGTCGATCGGCTCCAGCGCGGCCGACACGATCTCGTCGGACACTCCCTTGCGGCGAAGCTCCGCAGCGACCGCGCGGCGACCGAGGCCCTTGCTGCCGTGGCGGCTGCGCACCCACCCATCGGCGAAGGCAGCGTCGTCAATGAGGCCGACCTCTTCGAAGCGGTCGAGCACTGCGCCAGCCGCATCGTCGGGAACGCCGCGTTTACGCAGGTACGACTCGAGCTCCGCGCGGGTGCGCGGAGCCGAGTCGAGCCGGCGAAGGACGAGGATGCGAGCGACATTGACCGGATCGGACTCGTCGTCAGGTCCGGTGGCGCGCGCTTGCCCCTGCGTCGTGGACGCGGTCATGGACTAGTCGATGGGCACGACGTCGATGGGCGCATCGACATCGACAACGGCAGCCGCCGGCTCGTCGAGCCGGGCGCCGATGCCCATCGTCTCCTTGATGCGCTTTTCGATTTCGTTGGCCAGGTCGGGGTTGTCGCGCAGGAAGGCGCGGGAGTTCTCCTTGCCCTGGCCGAGCTGGTCGCCCTCGTAGGTGTACCAGGCACCGGACTTCTTGACGATGCCCGCGTCGACGCCCAGGTCGATGAGGCTGCCCTCACGGGAGATGCCCTCGCCGTAGAGGATGTCGAACTCGGCCTGCTTGAAGGGCGGGGCCATCTTGTTCTTGACGACCTTGACGCGCGTGCGGTTGCCGACGGCCTCGGTGCCGCCCTTGAGGGTCTCGATACGGCGGATGTCGAGGCGCACGGAGGCGTAGAACTTCAGCGCCTTGCCGCCCGTGGTGGTCTCGGGCGAGCCGAACATCACGCCGATCTTCTCGCGCAGCTGGTTGATGAAGATCGCGGTCGTGCCGGTCTGGCTCAGCGCGCCAGCCATCTTGCGCAACGCCTGGCTCATGAGGCGGGCCTGCAGGCCGACGTGGCTGTCGCCCATCTCACCCTCGATCTCTGCGCGCGGCACGAGTGCGGCCACTGAGTCGATCACGATGAGGTCGACGGCGCCCGAGCGGACGAGCGTGTCGGCGATCTCGAGCGCCTGCTCGCCCGTGTCGGGCTGGGAGACGTAGAGGCTGTCGAGGTCGACACCGAGCCCCGCGGCATAGATCGGATCGAGCGCGTGCTCGGCGTCGATCATCGCGGCGATGCCACCGGCGCGCTGGACGTTGGCGATGGCGTGCAGGGCCAGGGTCGTCTTGCCACTGGACTCCGGTCCGTAGATCTCGACGATGCGGCCGCGCGGCAGGCCGCCGATGCCGAGGGCAACGTCGAGGGCGATGGATCCGGTCGGGATCACCTCGACGGGGGCGCGGCCCTCGTCGCCAAGGCGCATGACCGAGCCCTTGCCGAACTGGCGCTCGATCTGGGCGAGGGCGGCCTCGAGGGCCTTCTCGCGATCCGTGCCGGGGGTGCTGCTCTCCTTGGCGGCCATGGCCTCTCCTTGTGTGCTCGGCCGGTCTGTCCGGCCCTGGTTAGTGGGTCGGGGCGACCGTAAGACCGGGGTCTGACAGTTGCTCCGGGCGCCGATGGTGCTGTGGAGAGCGGCGCCGAGACACACACTAGAACGAACAGGTGTTCGAACTGGACCGACACGCCGGAGGGCCTCCCCAGACCGCCGGGCGGGCCTAGGAGCCATACACCAAGTAGGTGTATCGTCGTCTACATGGCTCGGACGAACATCGACATCGACGAGGAGCTCGTCCAGCGTGTGATGGTGCGCTACCACCTGACCACCAAACGCGAGGCCGTCGACTACGCCCTCCGCAGCCTCGTGGGCAATCCGATGACGAAGGACGAGGCCCTCGCCATGGCCGGGTCGATACCCGATTTCGAACTCCCGCCAGATGATGACGATGACCACCTACTTGGCTGACTCCTCCGCTTGGATCGACTTCATCCGCCAGCCCTCATCCGCCCTGCGCGACTTCGTCGAGGACAACAGCGCGGGCCACACCGAGCCCGTCGCGATGGAGTTGCTCAGCGGCACGTCCACGGCGCGACACACCCTTGATATCGAGAGACTGCTCTTGCGCAGTCCGCTCTTGGCGTTCGACAGCACGTCGGACTTCCTCGCGGCTACGCAACTGCGTCGGACAGCGCTTCGGCGGCGCTGGCGAGTCGGCATCGTCGACTGCATGATCCTCGCCGTCGCCGCCCGCCACAGCGTGCCGCTCATCACGCGCGATCGCGCGCAGGCGGAGTTGGCGACCTCAGTCGGATTGCGCGCCGAGCTCATCGGCTCCTGAACGACGCCTCCCCCACGCCGCCGCCAAGATCCCCAGCGCGAGCACGGGCACAGCCGCTACGGCGCACAGGACGGCGTACGACGAGAAGGCCACGATGAGGCCCGCGACCGCTCCGCCGACCGCCCCGGCGCCGTTCATGACGAGATCGGACAGCCCCTGCACCGACGGTCGATCCACCGGGCCGACGTCGTCGACGAGCAGCGTGGAGCCAGCGATGAGCGTGCATGACCAACCCAGGCCGAGCAGAAAGAGGCCGACGCCCAGCATGACGACGTTGTCACCGGGAGCCACGCCCGCGATGAGGCAGGCCGCGAGAAGGATCACCACCCCGGTCACGATGACGGGCACGCGGCCGAAGCGATCGACTCCCCAACCGACGACAGGGGACAGTGCGTACATGCCCGCAACGTGGACGCTGATGACAAGACCAATCAGCGTGAGCGTGACATCGACGTGTGCCATGTGCACCGGGGTCATGACCATGACCATCACCATGACGACGTGTCCGAGTGCGATCGCGCACATTCCCAGGAGCGCCATCCTGCTGCCGCGCAGGTGCGCGATGCCGTCGCGCAATCGTGGCTTGGCGAACTCTCGGGCCGCCTCGGCACTGTGCCGGGCGCGCAGGCGCGCGGCCAGGAGATAGGGATCGGGACGCAGGAAGACCAGGAGGATCAGGACCGCACCGAGCAGGGTCACGGCGGTGACGACGTAAGGACCGGCAAGTTCGGGCAGCCCGAGCGCGCTCCCGATGGCCCCTGATGGCGCCAGCAGGTTGGGGCCGAGAACCGCACCGATGGTGCCGGCCCACACGACATACGACAGCTGCTGGCCGCGTCTGTCTTCGACAGCGAGGTCGACGGCGGCGTATCGGGCCTGGTAACCCGACGCCGAGGCGACCCCGACGAGAAGGCAGCCGATGAGGATCAGGGGCAGCGATGCCCAGACCGCGCCCGCAATGACGATCCCGGCTCCGGCACCACCGATGCCGTAGCCCAACGACAGCGAAGCGCGCCGACCCTTCGACAGGGCAAGACGCGCGAGGGGAAGTGCCATGAGTGCGGCACCCAGCACACCGAAGGTCTGCGCGAGGCCCGCGACGGCCTCCGATCCGGATACCGACACCGCGATCAGCGAGCCGGCGGCAACGGAACCGGCGATGGCGATACCCGACAGCACCTGGCTTCCCGCGAGCACGCCGACCGTGCGGCGCTGCACGCGCGGGACGTCAATAGCGTCGAGAGGCAGATCGGTGGCGGTCATCGCGCGCCGACGCTAGCGCAGGAGAGAGGGCACATCCACGACGCCGCACACGGCGTCCCAGATCTCCCTGGTGTCGATCCCGGTGTCGATGGCCTGCATCACGGTGCGGCCATTGAGCGTCGACAGGCTGAAGTCGCGCGCCCACGACCGCGCGTACTCGGGGCCGAAGACGGCGTCCATCCGCTCCCAGAAGTCGGTCAGGCGCACGCGGCCAGTCTGCCCCACCGGGCGCACCATCCGGCCAGGGCGGATCATGGGGCGGTGCCCGAGTTCTCCCCCGCGACCGCGGCCTGGTTCGCCGCGGCCTTCGCCGAGCCCACGCCCGCCCAGGAGGGCGCGTGGTCGGCTATCGGCGCGAGCGCGGACACCCTCGTCATCGCTCCGACCGGATCAGGCAAGACGCTCGCCGCCTTCCTGTGGGCCCTCGACCAACTCGCCTCGGGTGCGCGCGCGGAAGGCACGCGGGTGCTCTACGTCTCGCCGCTGAAGGCGCTCGCGGTCGATGTGGAGCGCAACCTGCGCTCACCGCTCGCGGGCATTCGCCGGGAGGCACAGCGCCTAGGGCTGCCCGAACCCGAGATCACCGTCGGCGTGCGCACGGGTGACACGTCGCCGGAGGATCGCCGCCGCATGCTCACTGCACCGCCCGACATCCTCATCACGACGCCTGAGTCGCTCTTCCTGATGCTCACATCGAAGGCTCGCGAGACGCTGGGCGATGTCGACACGATCATCATCGACGAGATTCACGCCATCGCCGGCACCAAGCGTGGCGCCCACCTAGCCCTGAGCCTGGAGCGTCTCGACCGCCTCACCGAGCGCCCGGCCCAGCGCATCGGACTGTCGGCAACGGTGCGCCCCGTCGAGGAGATCGCGCGCTACCTGCGCCCCGGCGGCGACGTGACCATCGTCAACCCGCCCGCACACAAGGAGTGGGACCTGTCCGTGGTCGTGCCGGTGCCCGACATGGCCGCCATGGGAGCCGAACTCGATATCGACGGCTCCGCTGCCGCGGACCCGCGTCGCACCACGATCTGGCCCTACGTCGAGGAGCGCATCGTCGACCTCGTCGGCGACAAGACATCCACGCTGGTGTTCGCCAACTCCCGAGGCCTCGCGGAGCGCCTCACCGGACGTCTCAATGAGCTCGCCGACGAACGAGAGATGTCGACACCGCTCGCCCGCGCCCATCACGGCTCGGTGAGCCGAGAGCAGCGCGCCATCATCGAGGATGACCTGAAGAGCGGCCGCCTGCCGGCCGTCGTGGCGACGTCGAGCCTGGAACTGGGCATCGACATGGGCGCCGTCGACCTCGTGGTGCAGGTCGAATCGCCGCCGAGCGTGGCGAGCGGATTGCAGCGCGTTGGTCGAGCGGGCCATCAGGTGGGTGCGGTCAGTCGCGGCGTCGTCTTCCCCAAGTTCCGCGGTGACCTGCTGCAAAGCGCCGTCGTCGTCGAGCGCATGAAGGCCGGTGCCATCGAGGCCCTTGCCGTGCCGCGCAACCCCCTCGATGTCCTCGCCCAGCAGATCGTCGCGATGTCGGCGATGGACGACTGGCCGGTCGACGAACTCTTTGCGACCATCACCCGCGCTGCCCCCTACACCGACCTGCCTGCCGGCGTCTTCTATGCCGTGCTCGACATGCTGGCCGGCAAGTACCCCAGCGACGACTTCGCCGAATTGCGCCCGCGCATCGTGTGGGATCGCGATAGCGATGTCGTGCGCGGTCGCCCAGGCGCGCAGCGACTAGCGGTCATCAGCGGCGGCACGATTCCCGATCGCGGCCTCTACCCGGTCGTACTCGTCGGCACCAACAATCGCGTCGGCGAACTCGACGAGGAGATGGTCTACGAGTCTCGTGTCGGCGACGTCTTCGCACTGGGTGCGAGCTCCTGGCGCATCGAGGAGATCTCGGTTGACCGCGTCCTCGTGTCCCCCGCGCCCGGGCAGATCGCCAAACTGCCCTTCTGGCACGGCGACGCGGTGGGCCGGCCGGTCGAGCTCGGTCGCGCGCTCGGAGAGTTCCTGAGATCCAGTGGTGATACCGACGCCCTACGCCAGCGACTCGACGACGCCGGGCTCGATGCGTGGGCCGCCGACAACCTCGTCGCCTACCTCACTGACCAGCGCGCATCCACCGGCGTGCTGCCCGACGATCGCACGGTCGTGGTGGAGCGGTTCCGCGATGAGCTCGGCGACTGGCGCGTGGCCATCCATACGCCATTCGGTGCGCGCGTGCACGCGCCCTGGGGGCTGGCGCTCGGCGCGCGACTGGAGGCCGAGTACGGCGTCAACGCGCAGGTCATCCACTCCGACGACGGCATCGTGCTGCGGCTGCCCGACACCATGGATGACGCCGCTGCCGCGGCCGTCGCCGACCTCGTCACCGTCGATCCCGAGGAGATCGCGGGCATCGTCGAGCATCAGATCGGCGGATCCGCCCTCTTCGCCGGACGCTTTCGCGAGTGCGCCGCCCGCGCCCTGCTCCTGCCGCGGAGGCGCCCGGGGCGGCGCAGCCCACTGTGGCAGCAGCGCCAACGATCAGCTCACCTGCTCGAGGTTGCCGCGCGCTTTCCCGACTTCCCGATCGTCCTCGAGGCGGTTCGCGAGTGCCTGCAGGACGTCTTCGACATGCCTGCGTTGCGGGGCCTGCTCGGCGACATCCGCGACGGACGCATCCGCGTGGTCGATGTCGAAACCGAGCGGCCCTCGCCGTTCGCGCAGTCCCTGGTCTTCGGCTACGTCGCCGCGTTCCTCTACGAGGGCGACTCACCGCTCGCCGAGCGTCGCGCTGCGGCTCTCAGCCTCGACTCGCAACTGCTGGCCGAGCTCCTCGGCCCCACCGAACTCCGCGACATCCTCGATGCCGACGCCATCGAGCAGGTGGCGCGCCATGTCGGACGCTGGGAGTACGACGTCACCGACGGCGAGGCCCTCGTCGACCTGCTGCGCATCGTCGGTCCGCTCGACGCCGACGCGCGCGGCGCTCGAGGCATCGCCGACGCCCTCGTCGATGACGTCGTGCAGCAGCGCCGCGCCATCGTCGTGCGCGTGGCCGGGCGCGATCACCTGGCCGCCATCGAAGATGCCGGGCGCCTGCGCGATGCCCTGGGAGCGGCCCTTCCGGCGGGTATCCCCGACGCCTTCCTGGAGATCGTCGCCGACCCGCTCGGCGACCTCGTCTCGCGCTACGCGCGCACCCACGGCCCCTTCACCGCCCACGAGGTTGCCGATGCCCTCGGCATCGGGATCAGCGTGTCCACCATCGCCCTGGAGCGACTGGTCGAACGCGGTCGCATCGTCACCGGCGGATTCCGCCCCGATCATCGAGGCACCGAATGGTGCGACGTCGAGGTTCTGCGCCAGATACGCCGGCGCACGGTGGCAGCCCTGCGCCACGAGATCGAGCCCGTGCCCGCCACCACGCTCGTCGACTTCCTGCCGCGCTGGCAGCGCATCAGCGACCCACACTCCGGCGTGGACGGCCTGTTCGCCGCCATCGAGCAGTTGGCCGGGGCGCAATTGCCCGCGAGCCAACTCGAGTCGCTCATCCTTCCTATGCGCGTGCGTGACTACTCCCCCGCCATGCTCGACGAATTGCTCGCGACGGGCGAGGTCGCGTGGTGGGGTACGGGGTCGCTCCCCGGGCGCGACGGCTGGATAGCGCTGGCACCCAGCGACCTTGCGCCCCTGCTCATCCCGGCCCCGGAGACCGTCGATGATCCGCTCGCCGAGCGCATCCTCGAAGCGCTCGCCGGACGCGCGCTCTTCTCCCGCGACCTCGCTCAGCAACTATCAGCCGACGCCCTCGTGCCGGAAGCCGACGTGCGCGCCGCCCTCATATCGCTCGCCTGGAGCGGACACGTCACCAACGACACGTTCCTGCCGGTGCGCGCGCACCTGGGGGCGCGCGGGCACACGCGCCGCCCGCCGATGTCTCGACGTCGACGGGGCCTGCCGCGCACCAACCTGCCACCTCCCGACGGTCGCTGGTCGCTCCTGCCGGCGCCCAGTGCGGATGCGACCGCACGCGCACTCGCGCATGCCGAGTCCTTGCTCGACCGTTTCGGCATCGTCACGCGCGAGACCGCGGGAAGCTTTGCCGCCACCTATCGCGTGCTGCGCGCTATCGAGGACGCCGGGCGCTGCCGCCGCGCGTACGTCCTCGAAGGCCAGGGTGCCGCTCAGTTCGCCCTCCCGGGAGCGATCGACGAGGTACGTCGCTGCGCCGCTGCACCCACCGACAGCCCACGCACGCTGGCCGCCGCCGATCCCGCGCAGCCATTCGGAGCATCACTCGCCTGGCCGGAGGCCGCGGTTCGACCCAGCCGGTCAGCCGGCGCACTGGTGACGCTGGGAGCCGGGGAGCCCCTCCTCTATCTCGCGCGCGGTCATCGGTCTCTCGTCACGTGGCCCACCGATGACGCGGCATCGGCTGCGCGATCGCTGGCCGGGGCCTTGCGGGGCCACGCCATTTCCCTGCAGCGCATCGACGGCGTCGACATCGCATCGGCAGACGCGGGGTGGGTAGCCGCACTCGTCGAGGCCGGATTCGCGCGTACCCCCTCGGGCCTGCGTTGGCGCGGCTAGGTCGCGACTAGGGTGGCGCCATGCGCATGCCGGCCCGCACCGACTACGCCCTTCGGGCAGCCGTCGAGTTGGCCGCGAACGGCGATCAGCCACTGACCACCGACGAAATCGCCCAGCGCCAGAAGATTCCGACGTCCTACCTTGGCGCGATCCTCGCCGAGCTTCGTCGCGCAAGCGTCGTGCGCGCACGTCGTGGGCCCGAGGGCGGTTGGACGCTGGCTCGCCCCGCGACGGACATCCGCCTCGGTGATGTGATCCGCGCCGTCGACGGTGCCTTGGCCGACGTCGCCGGCACGCGGCCCGAAAACCTCCACTACGCCGGGCCGGCCCAGGGCCTCCAGCCCGTGCTCATCGCCCTGCGCGCCGCCGAGCGCCAGATCCTCGACGACGTCACCTTGGCCGACGTCGTGGCCGAACGTTTCCCGGCGCGAGTGCGTCGACTCCTCGACGATCCAGCCTCCTGGCACTAGACCTCCCCCGGCGGGTCGGGCTGCCCGATGGCCAGACACCTGCTATTGTCACCTCTGAGAGTCGTGATTAGAGGCTTTACCCGATCCTCAGGAGCGTCCCGTGAGCATGCTGATCCTCATCGCCCTCGCCGGCTTCGGCGCCTCCTTCGTCGACGGCGCGCTCGGCATGGGGTTTGGTGTTACTTCCTCCACCCTCCTGATCGCCGTCGGACTCACCCCCGCCCTCGCGTCAGCATCCGTCCACCTGGCCAAGCTCGGTACCGCCGCGGCCTCCGGCGTCGCCCACCACAAGTTCGGCAATGTCGACTGGTCCGGCGTACGACGTATCGGACTCCCCGGCGCTGTCGGTGCATTCGTGGGCGCGACTGTGCTGTCCAACATCTCGGCCAAGGCGGCTCTGCCGTTCACCGGCACACTGCTCTTCCTGCTCGGCGTCTACATCGTGGTGCGCTTCGTTCGTGGGCGAGCACCGCGGCGCAAGCCCGGCGTACCCGGACTCAAGCTCATGGTGCCGCTGGGCCTCGTCGGTGGCTTCGTCGACGCGACCGGCGGCGGGGGCTGGGGCCCGGTCACCACTCCGACCCTGATGGCCGATGGGCGCCTATCGCCCGCCCGGGTCATCGGCACGGTCAACACCGCGGAGTTCATCGTCGCCCTTGCGGCGAGCCTCGGCTTCCTCGTCGGCCTCGGCACCGCAGGCATCGATCTCGGCATCGTGCTCGCCCTGTTGGCCGGCGGAGTCATCGCCGCTCCCTTGGCCGCTTACCTCGTGCGTCACCTCAACGCACGGATCCTCGGCGTGGTCGTCGGCAACTTCATCTGCCTGCTCAACGCCCGGATCCTGCTCATGACCCTGAATGCCCCTGAGTCAGCGTGGTGGGTGACCTACGGCGTGCTGCTGGCCATCGCCGCAGTCAGCATCACCTTCGTGGTTCGTATCGTCCGGCGCGACCGCGCTCACGCCGGGGCCGCACCAGAGCCCGCCGAGCAGTCGCCGAGCCTGACCGCTTAGGTCGCGGCACAATCGGGCCATGCCCGAAGGCGACACCGTCTGGCTGGCGGCTCGACGCCTCGACGACGCGCTGGCCGGTCACGACCTCGTGCGCACGGACTTTCGTGTCCCCTCTCTCGCCACCACCGATCTGAGCGGTCGCCGGGTCGAGGGGGTGCGCTCCTACGGCAAACACCTGCTTTTTCGCATCGATGGCGGCCTCACCGTGCACACACATTTCCGCATGGACGGCAGTTGGCACCTCTACCGGCCGGGGCGCCCGTGGCGAGGTGGACCGGATTGGCAGGTGCGCGCTGTCCTGCAGACCGATGAGTGGAACGCCGTCGGCTACCGACTCCCCGTCCTGGAATTGCTCCCCACGGCGCATGAGGAACGCATAGTGGGGCGGTTGGGACCCGACGTGCTCGACGACGACGTCGACGTCAACCGCCTGGTCGCCGGTGTCACCGCCCAGGGCCAGCGCGCCATCGGTGACGTACTACTCGATCAGACGGTGGTGGCCGGTTTCGGACTCATCTACGTCACTGAGGGGCTCTACCTCCACGGGATCACGCCGTGGACGGCGGTGGTCGACGTTCCAGAACCGCGGCGGCTACTCGAGCGCACGCGCCGCCTCATGGCGGCCAATCGGGCGCATGGCGCGCAGGCATCAACAGGGGATCTCCGCGACCAGCACTACGTCTACGGGCGGGCGGGACGGCCCTGCCGACGCTGTGGGGTGCGCATTCGCTTTGCACGCCAACGCAGCGGACGGCACGAGCGAGATGCGTACTGGTGCCCCCACTGCCAAAGCGGACCGGGCCCGGGCTGAGTCAGGCGGCAGCCAGGACTTCGGCGCTCGCCTCCGCGGCGGCTATCTCACGGCCCAGCGACAGCAAGAGATCCGAGAGCGGGACATCGAGGGCCGCGCAGATCGCGTAGAGCAGCTCGGACGAGGCTTCCTTCTCGCCACGCTCGATCTCGGACAGGTAGCCGAGGGACACCTTGGCGTGCGCCGAGACGTCGCGCAGGGTGCGTCCCTGCGCCAGGCGACGACGGCGCAACTCACTGCCGAGGGCTTCACGGACCAAGATCACGCTCACACGCTACCCCGACGAGGCGACGGACGCCTGACGCGGTCAGTCAGAGCCCAGCGCCTCGGCGAGCAGGTCGAGGGCGGAATCGACGGCTGCCGATCGCACGCGGGCCCGATCCCCGGAGGCCTGGAAGCCGCGCACGAGCCCTCCCGCGGGCCCCACGACCGCCACGAAACCACTGCCCGGCGGCACGGGGCCTGCCTCGGTACCGCCCGGTGCCGGGTCGGGGCCCGCCGATCCCGTCGTCGCCACCCCGACGTCAGCGCCGAGCACCTCGCGCACCCCCCGGGCCATCTGGAGGGCCACGTCGGGGTCGATGGCCCCGCGGCGCTCGAGCAGGTCAGCCTCGACGCCCAGCAGCTCGTGCTTGAGAGCAACGGCGTAGGCCACGACACCGCCGCGCACGCACGCCGATGCCCCCGGAACCTCGGTGAGCGCCGCGCACACCAACCCCCCGGTGAGGCTCTCGGCCGTCGCCACGGTGTGGCCGTCGGCCACTAGGCGCTCGATGATGTCCGCCGCGGTCATGGCGTCATCCTGCCGGCTTGCCGCAATCGCCAGGCACGGACGGCGTAGTCAATGCCGGTCACGACAGTCAGGATGACAGCAATGGCCATCGCGAGTATGCGCAGCGGGTCGATCGCATCAGGGAGAGGCGCAAGGTAGAGCGCAATGGCGATGATCTGCGCCA
Organism: Actinomycetales bacterium mxb001; assembly: GCA_004379115.1. Taxonomy (GTDB): domain Bacteria; phylum Actinomycetota; class Actinomycetes; order S36-B12; family S36-B12; genus Mxb001. Next base: position 71,484 of record NBNH01000013.1, on the reverse strand, counting down.
CCGTCTTGGCCTTGCCTCCGCGGGATGCGGGGATGACGCCATGCCGGATGACCCAGAAGCGCAGTGCCGTGACCCCAAGTTCGCGCGCAAGGATGACGATCGTCACCCACCAGGGCAGGTCACCGAGGGCAGACAGGCCGATGAGCGCGACCGCGGTGATGGCCTTGTCGGCGATCGGATCGGCGATCTTGCCCACGGTCGTGACGGTGCCGCTGCGACGAGCGAGTTCGCCGTCGAGCAGGTCGGTGATCGCTGCGACGACGAAGACCGCCGTGGCCCACCACCGCAGCGCCGGATCGGTGCCGTCCTGGGCGAACAGCAGAACGCCGAGCACGGGGACCAGGAGGAGACGGACGAGGGTGAGCAGGTTGGGCAGCGTGCGCCATCCGGAAACACCGACCGGATCGCCCGCGTGGTCGGGGGGCGGCGCGAATCGTGCCGTCATGGCGCAGCCACGAGGTCAGGGCCATCGGCATCCTTCACCGTTGCCCGCACGACGTCGCCGACCTCGTGGACGCCGCTGAGCACCGTCACGCCGTCGTCAGGACCTTGGTGGGCCGCATGACCGAACGCCGCGCCATCGTCGTGACCTTCGACGATCACCTCGACGACCTGCCCCACCCGCTCGCGCGCACGCTCGGCCATGAGGTCGTCGACCAGGGCGCTGACGCGCGTGACCCGATCGTCGACTTCGTCCTGCGCAAGGTGCCCATCGAGGTCGACCGCCTCGGTGCCGTCTTCGTCGGAGTAGCCGAAGACGCCGATCGCGTCGAGCCGTGCGGCCTCGAGGAACTGCTCGAGCTCCGCCACATCAGCGTCTTCCTCGCCGGGGAAGCCGACGATCACGTTGGTGCGAACTCCCGCCAGCGGGTCGATGGCGCGAATGCGCTCCAGCAGGGACAGGAAGTCCTCGGACCCGCCGAAACGGCGCATCCGGCGCAGCACGCGCGGGCTGGCGTGCTGGAAGGACAGGTCGAAGTACGACGCCACGCCCCCGGTGCCCGCGATCACGTCGACGAGCCCGGGGCGGATCTCGGCCGGCTGCAGATACTGCACGCGCACCCGCACCAGTCCGGGCACCTGACCGAGAGAGGGCAGCAGCCGCTCGAGCATGCGAATGTCGCCGAGATCCTTGCCGTAGGAGGTGGAGTTCTCGCTGACCAGGTGAATCTCGCGCACTCCCTGCTCCACCAGGTCGACGCACTCGCCGATGACGTCCTCGGGGCGACGACTGACGAACGCGCCACGGAACGCCGGGATCGCGCAGAAGGTGCAGCGTCGATCACAGCCCGAGGCGAGCTTGACTGACATGACCGGTGCGTACGCCCGGCGTGGCATCGCGGAGTGACCCGGCGCGCTGACGGGCACCGTCGATCGCTCGATCGGGGAGATGGGCAGAAGGTGACGACGGTCACGAGGCTCGTGTGCCGCGATCGACTCCCCCGCCAAGACAGCACGCAGACGGTCACCGATCTGGGGATAGTCGTCGAACGACAACACGGCCGCCGCCTCGGGCAACTCGGCCGCGAGTTCGCTGCCGTAGCGCTCGGCCAGGCATCCCGACACCACCACGCGCGCGTCACTGTCGGCGGCCGCGAGGACGGCATCGATGGAGTCCTTCTTGGCCGCTGCGATGAAGCCGCAGGTGTTGACGAGGACGACGTCGGCGGACCCGTCTTCATCGGCGAGGGCGAAGCCGTCAGCAGCGAGGCGGCCTTCGAGCTCGTCGGCGTCAACGTCATTACGCGCGCATCCCAGGCGCACGACGGCAACGCGAGGCGGCGGGGTCACCCCCACAGACTAGAGAGGCTCTCCGCGCAGGATCACCAGGAAGCCGGGCAGGTCGTCTGCCTTGAGGAGCACCTCGCGTGCCTTGGAGCCCTCACTCGGGCCCACGACGCCCCGGGATTCCAGCAGGTCCATGAGACGGCCGGCCTTGGCGAAGCCGACCCGCAGTTTGCGCTGCAGCATCGAGGTCGAGCCGAACTGGGTCGTGACAACCAGCTCCGCTGCCTGGCACAGCAGGTCCAGGTCGTCGCCGATCTCCTCGTCGACCTGGCGGTTGGACTTGGGCGCTGCGGTGACGTCGTCTCGGTACGCCGGCTCCATCTGCTCGCGTGCGTACTTGACCACGCCACGAATCTCCGACTCCGAGACGAACGCCCCCTGGATGCGCTGGGCCTTGCTGGCTCCCATAGGCAAGAAGAGCCCGTCGCCCTGACCCACGAGCTTCTCGGCGCCAGGCTGGTCGAGGATGACGCGACTGTCCGCCAGCGACGACGTGGCAAAGGCCAGGCGGCTCGGCACATTGGCCTTGATGAGACCGGTGACGACGTCGACGCTCGGTCGCTGCGTGGCGAGCACGAGGTGGATGCCGGCAGCGCGAGCCAGCTGCGTAATGCGCACGATGGCGTCCTCGACGTCGCGCGGAGCCACCATCATCAGGTCGGCAAGCTCATCGACGATGACGAGCAAATAGGGGTAGGGGCGCAGCACGCGCTCGCTGCCCAGTGGCGGCTGGACACGGCCGGTGCGTACGGCCTTGTTGAAGTCGTCGATATGCCGGAAGCCGAAGTGCGCGAGGTCGTCGTAGCGGGTGTCCATCTCCTTGACGACCCACTGCAAGGCATCAGCGGCCTTCTTGGGATTGGTGATGATCGGGGTGATGAGGTGCGGAATGCCCTCGTAGGAATTGAGCTCGACGCGCTTGGGGTCAACCAGGATCATGCGCACCTCGTCCGGCGTCGCGCGCATGAGGACCGACGTGATGAGGGCGTTGATGCAACTGGACTTGCCCGCGCCGGTCGCCCCCGCCACGAGCAGGTGCGGCATCTTGGCGAGGTTGGCCACGACGTAGCCGCCCTCGACGTCCTTGCCCAGGGCCACGGTCATCGGATGCTGCTCGCCCGTCGCTGCCGCCGACCGCAGCACGTCCCCCAGGCTCACGAGCTCTCGATCCGAGTTGGGGATCTCGATGCCGATCGCGCTCTTACCTGGGATGGGGCTGAGGATGCGCACCTCGGGGCTCGCGACGGCGTAGGCGATGTTGCGGCTCAACGCGGTGACCCGCTCGACCTTGACGCTGGGGCCGAGTTCGATCTCGTAACGCGTCACGGTGGGTCCGCGATTGAAGCCGGTGACGCGCGCGTCGATGCCGAACTGCTCGAGCACCTCGGTCAATGCGGTGACGACCGAGTCATTGGCCTTGGTGCGCGCACGTGGGGCGGCACCGGCCTTGAGCATGTCGGCCGGCGGGAGTGCGTAGGTGGCCGTGGACTCCAGCGGCAACTGTTCGATGGGAGCAGGCTTGGCCGCAGGCGCAGGCACCGGCGGGGCCGCCGCGGACACAATGGGGATCTCCTGGGTTGCATCGCGCTCGGGTTCGGCGGCGGCTGCGGGCACCGGATCGTCAAAGCGCGCTACGGCGAGGATCTCGCGCGCCGCGGCTGCCGTGGGCAGTGGTTCGGGATCGGGCTCGCTCGCAGAGACGAGGAACTCCTCCTCGGCCACGGGGTCGACGACGAAGCCGTCGGGTAGATCGGCCTCGTAGGCATCGAGCTCATCGAGGTGCTCGTCGACCGGTCGCCCCGAACCACTGCGCATGACGTGTGCAAGGCCGGTCTTCAGTGCGCGGGGAACTGCGATGAGCGGGGTGCCGGTGATGACGAGCAGTCCGAAGATGGCAAGCAAGCCAAGCAGGACACCCGCGACAATCGGCCCGAGCGCAGCGGCGATGGGCGCGGTTGCCACCCAGCCGACGATGCCCGCACCCGACGACAGGGCGTCGAGCCCGTCACTGGGAGTGGGCAGTCCCTGGACGAGGTGCCAAATACCGGCGGCGGCGATGAGCAGGGCGAGACCACCGACGAGAAGGCGTCCGTTGGTCACGTGGTCTTCGGGTGCTCGCAGCGTTCGCCAGGCCATGACGAGCAAGATGATCGGGACGAGAAGGTCGAATGCCCCCACGAGGTACGACGAGACCGTGCCCAGGCCGACGGTGAACCAGCCGTCGACGCCGAACCAGACGGCGGCCGCGACGATGACGGCCAGGGCCACGAAGAGGAGTCCGAGTCCGTCGCGGCGATGGACATCGTCAAGTTCGCGAGCATCGGTGCCGACCCGCCGGGCCGCTCCCCCGATCGCGCCGGCAATGCCGAGCCACAGGGCGCGAAGGCCGCGACCGACGGCGGCGATGAACCGGGCCAGGGGTCCCGGGCCGGAGCGGGGGGCCGGGCGGCGGGAGCTGGCGCTGCGGGCGGGGGGCTTGGAACCCGACCGGGCGGCCGGCTTGGCCTTGGGCTTGGCCTTGGGGGCGGGACGAGCGGCGCTACGACTGCTGCTGCGCGTGGGCGCGCTGGAACGACTCGCCATGTCCCGAGGGTACCCTCCAGTAACACGTTCACCGTGGGTCACACGCGGCACGCGTGTCGCTTCCTAGGCCTCCACCACCACGGGGATGATCATGGGCCGGCGCCGGTGGGTCTGGGAGACCCAGCGGCCAACAACCCGGCGAACCCGCTGCTGGAGTTGGCGGGCATCGACCACCCCATCGGCCAGGGCCTGCTCGAGCTCGCGACGCACCTCGTCGCGGACCGGCTTGAGGACCTCGGGGTCCTCGTGGAAGCCCCGCGCTTCGATCTCGGGGCCGGCGACGACCTTGCCCTCGATGATGTCGACGGCCGCGAAGATCGAGATGAAGCCTTCCTCGCCGAGCACGCGACGATCAGTGAGCGCGGCCTCGGTGATGTCACCGACGCTCGCCCCGTCGACGAAGACGTAGCCCACCGGCACTGCCCCCACGATGGAGGCCACCCCGTCGGCCAGATCGACGACGACGCCGTCTTCGGCCAGGACGATGCGCTCGGTCGGCACACCGGTGCGAGCGGCGAGTGCGGCGTTGGCACGCATATGCCGCCACTCACCGTGCACGGGCATGACATTGCGCGGCTTGACGATGTTGTAGACCCAGAGGAGCTCGCCGGCGGACGCGTGCCCCGACACGTGGACGAGGGCGTTGCCACGATGGATAACGGTGGCCCCCGACCGAGTGAGGCCGTTGATGACTCGGTTGACCGCGTTTTCATTGCCCGGGATCAGCGACGACGCGAGGATCACCGTGTCGTCGGGGCCGATCTTGATGTTGTGGTCGTTGTTGGAGATTCGCGACAGCACGGCCATGGGCTCCCCCTGGGAGCCGGTGCAGACCATCACCGCCTCGTCATCGGGAAGTTCAGCGAGCTCGTCAGTCGAGACGACCACGCCCGCCGGAATGGTGAGGTAGCCCAGGTCCCGCGCGACGTTCATATTGCGCACCATCGACCGCCCGACGAAGGCCACTTTGCGACCGTGCGCTGCTGCCGTGTCGATGACCTGCTGCACGCGATGGATATGCGAGGCGAAGGACGCGACGATGATGCGGCCGCGGGCCCGTGAGAACACCGAGTCGAGCACCGGCAGGATGTCGCGCTCGCTCGGGATGAAGCCGGGCACCTCGGCGTTGGTGGAGTCGACTAAGAAGAGGTCGACTCCTTCGTCTCCGAGTCGGGCGAAGCCATTGAGGTCGGTGATGCGGCCATCGAGGGGCAGCTGATCGACCTTGAAGTCACCCGTGTGCAGCACCAGGCCCGCCGGTGTGCGCACGGCCAACGCCAAGGCGTCGGGAATCGAGTGGTTGACGGCGAGGAACTCCAGGTCGAACGGACCCACGCGCTCGCGCTGGCCCTCGCGCACTTCGAGCGTGTAGGGCGTGATCCGCGACTCGCGGAGCTTGGCCTCGACAAGCGCCAGGGTCAGCCGCGATCCGATCAGCGGAATGTCGGCGCGTTCGCGCAGCAGGAACGGCAGGGCGCCGATGTGATCCTCATGGCCATGAGTGAGTACGACGGCCTCGATGTCACCCAGGCGATCCATGATCGGCCCGAAGTCCGGGAGGATCAGGTCGACTCCCGGCTGCGAGTCCTCGGGGAAGAGCACCCCGCAATCGACGATGAGCAGGCGGCCGTCGTACTCGAAGACCGTCATGTTGCGGCCGATCTCCCCCAGGCCGCCGAGCGCAAAGACGCGCAGGGCCCCCGGGGCGAGCGGTGGCGGCGCGGGGAGTTCGGGGTGCGGGTGGCTCACGGGCGATCCAGGCGGACGCCACCGGCACGCAGATCGCGTTCCAACTGCTCGATCTGATCAGCCGTGGCATCGATGAGCGGCGAGCGCATCGGGCCGGCAGGCAGGCCCTGCAGGTTGAGCGCGGCCTTGGTGAGGATCGCCCCCTGCGTGCGGAAGATCCCGGTGTAGACGGGCAGCAGCGAGCGATTGATGCCGACCGCCTCGCACACATCGCCGGAGTAGAACGCCGTGATGAGCTGGCGCAGCCGGTCGGCGACGAGGTGGCCGACGACGGAGATGAAGCCATTGGCCCCCACGGATAGGAGCGGCAGGTTGAGCATGTCGTCGCCGGAATACCAGCCCAGGTCGCATCGAGCCATGGCCCACTGGGCGGCCTCGAGGTCGCCCTTGGCGTCCTTGTTGGCCACGATGCGCGGGTGCTCGGAGAGACGGACGAGCGTCTCGACCTCGATCGCGACGCCTGTGCGCTTGGGGATGTCGTAGAGGGTCACGGGCAGGTCGGTCGCGTCAGCCACCGCGCGGAAGTGGTGGAGCAAGCCCTCCTGGGGTGGCCTGCTGTAGTAGGGCGAGACGACGAGCAAGCTGTCGGCCCCGGCATTCGCCGCCTCGCGGGCCAGGTGCACCGAGTGAGCCGTGTCATAGGTGCCGACGCCCGCCATAACACTCGCCCGATCGCCGACGGCCTCCTTGACGGCCCGAATCACCTGGGCCTTCTCGTCATCGGTCGTCGTCGGGGCCTCACCTGTCGTGCCGTTGACGAGGAGACCGTCATTGCCGAGATCGTCGACGAGATAGGCCGCCAGGCGTTGCGCGCCCGCGAGGTCGAGCGAGCCGTCGGCGGCGAACGGCGTCACCATCGCGGTGAGCACGGCCCCGACGGGTCCCACGGGTGGCACCGGCATGACGGCAGGTTATCCCTTCGACCGAGACGGGCCTACGGCGCGACGCGGCCGTTGGCCGCGAAAGCCTGGTGCGTGATCGGCATGAGCGCTGCCCACTCCGCCTCCATGAGATCGGCCACCATCTCGATCTCGCGTTGCGGGAAGGATGGGAAGTGGCTATCGGGGTGCTTGGTACGCAGGGACAGGAAGTTCATCAGCGCCCGAGCGTTCATCGTGACGTACATCGACGAGTAGGTGGTGACCGGCAGGACGATGCGGGCGACCTCGCGGGCCACGCCCGCAGCCAGCATGTCCTGGTAAGCGCCGTAGGCCTGTCGACAGGACGCCTCGGTCTGCTCGACGACGATCCGATGCTGCTCAGGTGTGCCCGGCACGAACTCGTAGGCGCCCGGCTTGCCCTGCTGAATGAGATTGCGGTCAGGGCCGGGCACGTAGAACACCGGTCGCAGTTCGCGGTATCGACCGCTCTCCTCGTTGTAGGAAGCGATGCGATGCCGCATGAACTCGCGGAAGACGAAGATGGGCGCGGAGATGAAGTAGGTCAGTGACGTGTGCTCGAACGGCGTCCCATGACGGTCGCGCATGAGGTAGTTGATGAGGCCGCGCGCCTTCTCGGGATCGGCGTCGACGTCGTCGAGTGACGCCTCCCCCTTGGTCGAGACTCGAGCTGCCCAGATGACGTCGGAGTCGCTCGCGGTGGCCTTGACGAGCTCCACGGTCATGTCGTTGCGGAACTGGATGGCCTCGGCCTCCGACACGCGTCCTCCTTGAGTCGTGACGACCCTACCCGCGGCCGACACCGGGACCGGTGATAGGCAGGGGTCATGTCGGGCCCCGCCGGAGTACGCCTTGCCCGCACGTCGGACGTCGATGACGTGGCGGATGTGCAGATCCGCGCATGGCGCGCCGCCTACGGCGATCTACTGCCCGCCCAGGTTGCCGACATGCTGGATCCCTCCGACATCGCACTCGAGTGGGGGCGCGCCCTGCTCATGCCCGGTGCCCACCGCCTGCTCGTCGCCACCGACGACTCGGGTCGTGTCGTAGGAGCGGCCAGCGTCGGGCCCTCGGCCGATCCCGATGCGCGCGGTGCCGGCGAGATCGAACTCTTCGTCGTCGATCCGGACCACCGCGGCCAGGGGCACGGCTCGCGCCTGCTCAACGCCTGTGTCGACCTCCTCGCCCAGTCCGGCCATGTCGATGCGCTGACCTGGATTCCGCTCGCCGATGAACCGCGCCGCGCGTTCATGCTCTCGGCGGGGTGGGGTCCCGATGGGGCCTACCGCGACCTGTCGGTGTTCGACGATGAGGTGATCCGCGAAGTGCGGCTGGGCACCCGCATCGTCGATGACGTTAGTCCGGAAGCAGCGCCCCCGGATTCATGACATTGCCCGGGTCGATCCCGGACTTGACCGACTCCAGGACCTCGACGCCGAGTGGACCGATCTCCTGGATCAGCCACGGGGCGTGATCGCGTCCGACGGCGTGATGGTGGGTGATCGTGGCGCCCTGATCGGAGATGGCATCGGTCACCGCGCGCTTGGCCCGCGACCACTGCCCCACCGGATCGGCCCGGTCAGCTACCGCGATGACGGTCGTGTAGAGCGACGCACCGGTTTCGTAGACGTGCGAGATGTGCGACATGACGTAGGGACCGGGTCGCGGTCCCAGGCTGTGGGCCAGGGCCGCGTGCACCGCGTCATGCAGCGCTGGCAACTGCGTCCACGAGGTGGCTGACTCAACTGTCTCGACTAGGTAACCCGCATCGAGCAGAGCGTCACGGAGGAATGGTCCTTCGAAGCGGTGACGTCGCCAGGACTCCCCTGCTCTCCTGCCGAGGCTGACCGCACCATGGCGCTTCAGGACGCGCCAGGTCGCCGACCGACGCGCGCGCACGGCGTCGCGGTCGACCCCTTCCCAGCCGATGATCGCCAGCGAGGAGCGGGACGCCTCGACACCGCGCAGGCGCAGGTAACGGTCGAGCGCGGCACCCGCGACTCCTCCCGGCGCCGACATCAGCAGGGTGGTGCGCGTCTCGTCTCCATCCGATAGGCGCATGACATCAGCAGTGGTCCGCGATTGAGCGGCCTCGCGAAATGCCTCGCGCCCTGCCGCGAAGTCCGGGAAGAGCACGCCCTCGTAGATGCGTTCCGTGGGCAGGCGCCGCACTCGTAGCGCCACGCGCGTGATGACACCGAAGGCGCCCTCGCTCCCGACGAAGAGCCCGCGCAGATCCGGGCCTGCCGCCGACGACGGACCGCGGCCGAGTTCGAGGGTGCCACGCGGAGTGGCGACGACGAGCGACTCGACCATGTCGTCGCTGCGGCCGTAGCCCGTCGAGGCCTGTCCAGCCGATCTCGTGGCGACGTAGCCACCGATGGTCGCGCGCTGCCACGACTGCGGCAGATGACCCAGGGTGAAACCCCGCGGCGCGAGCAGAGCTTCGAGCCGCGGACCGGTGATGCCGGGCCCGACCGTGACGATCGCCGATGTCGAGTCCAGGTCAACCAGGGCGTTCATCCGACGAAGCGACAGGGCGATGTGCGGTCGGTCGAGGCGCAGGCCACCGACGACAGACGTTCCTCCCCCGAGCGGGACGACGGCCACGGATCGCTCGGCACACGCGCGCAGGATCCCTTCAACCTCGTCGTGAGTCTCGGGCGCCACCACGGCGTCCGGGGCATCGGCCACATCGCCGACCCGTCGACGGGCGTAGTCGCTGAAGGAGGCGCCCCCCAGGTGAGCCAGGCGCGCCTCACGGTCGATCCGGACGTGCTCGTCTCCCACGATGGTGCGCAGTGTCGCGAGATCGTCGTCGCTCAACCGGGGGGCCGCCAGGACCCATCCCGCGGGCGACTCGGCCGGCCACGGGGTGGCGGAACCGACGTGCTCGGCCAGGAAGGAGCGCATGTCGGGATCGAGGGACACCGGCTCCTTCGGGATTCCCCACCGAAAGGACAGTGCGCCAGCTTCGGACATGGCCACAGTCTGACACCGCCTCGGCGCGTCGTTGCGCCGCATGGCACGCTGCCGTCGTGCCCGCTGCGACCGCCGCTCCGAGCGACCTGACGCGCGCGCGCCGGGCGCGCGACCGGGATACTTTGGCCGCCGGTGCTCCGGTGGACGTCCTCGTCATCGGCGGTGGCATCACGGGCGCCGGCGTCGCCCTCGACGCCGCGACCCGAGGCCTGTCCACCGCATTGGTGGAGGCCGAGGATCTCGCCTTTGGCACGTCGCGCTGGTCGAGCAAGCTCATTCACGGCGGCCTGCGCTACCTCGCCCACGGAGACGTGGCCGTGGCCTGGGAAAGCGCCGTCGAGCGCAGTCACCTGATGGGCGCGATCGCCCCTCACCTCATCCGACCACTTCCGCACGTGATGCCGGCTTTCGACGACACCGCACTGCGTGATCGTGCGCTGGTGCGTGCCGGCCTGAACGCCGCCGATCTACTGCGCGTGGCCGCGCGTACGCCCCGGGGAGCGCTGGCACGACCGCGTCATATCGGTCCCGAGCAGGTGATCACGCTGGTGCCCGGCATCGATTCCCAACGGCTGCGCGGAGCGACCGTGCACTGGGACGGCCAGGTGGTCGACGATGCGCGACTGGTCGTCGCGGTCACGCGCACGGCCGCCGCCTATGGCGCGCGCATCCTCACGCGCACGCGCGCGGAGTCGGTGTCTGGCGAGGGCGCTCGCGTCCGCGACACCGTCAGCGGACAGGCCTATGACATTCATGCTCGCCATGTGATCGTTGCCACCGGCGTGTGGACGCAGTCACTGGATCCTGCGACTCGCATCCTGGCCTCGCGCGGAACGCATGCGGTGCTGGACCCAGCCGCCCTCGGCTTTCCGCGAGCGGCCCTGACGGTGCCGGTCCCGAATGAGCGGGGGCGTTTCGTCTTCGCGCTGCCGACCACGGATGGTCCGGTCATCGCAGGGATCACCGACGAGCCAGAGCCGGGCCCGATTCCCGACGTTCCCGTCGCACCGCTCAACGACGTCACCTGGATCCTCGAGCAGCTGTCCTCCGCACTGAGTCGGCCGTTGAGCGACGATGACGTCATCGGCACGTATGCCGGTCTACGTCCCCTGGTAGCGCCCGCGGATGGCAATGACAGCGACGGCACCGCGGACATCTCGCGCCGACACCTCGTTCGAGTCACGAACGATGGCTACGTGGTTGTCACCGGAGGCAAGCTCACCACCTATCGCCGCATGGCCCAGGACGCAGTTGACGCACTACGCCTCGACGAACAATGCATCACGGCCACCACTCCCCTCGTCGGTGCGCAGCCCTACCGCGCGGCGGGCCCAGTCGGCGTCCCCGCGCGGTTGGTGCGGCACTACGGAGCGGAAGCCGGTCGAGTCGCGAACTGGGCATCGGACGACCCCTCGCTGCTGGCACCGGTGGCTCCCGGAGTGCCCGTACTCGGCGTCGAGGTGGTGCACGCGGTGCGCGCCGAGGGGGCCCTGGCCGTCGCCGACATCCTGGAGCGACGTACCCGCCTGTCGGTCACCCCCGCCGCACTCGAACGAGCGCGAGACCGAGTGACGGAGATCGCCCGGGCCATCGATCCCGACATGGAGATCGCGTGAGCGACGAGCTCAACGAGGTCCAGCGCCGGTCCATCCGTCGTGATGCCATCGGCCTGGGCATCGGCACGGGCGCCTACGCCCTGTCGTTCGGTGCGCTCTCGGTATCAGCGGGACTGTCCATCTGGCAGACGCAGGCACTGTCACTGCTGATGTTCACCGGTGCGTCCCAATTCGCGCTCATCGCGATCCTGGGCGCGGGTGGTGGGGCTGTCGTGGCCATTGCCACTGCCGCGCTCATCGGAAGCCGCAATGCGTTCTACTCCGTGACCATGGCAAGCGTGCTACGCCCCCGCGGATGGCGCCGCCTGGCAGCTGCTCAACTCACCATCGACGAGTCCACCGGCATGGCCGTGGGGCACGACGAGACGAATGCGGGTGCACGGCTGGCCTTCTGGTCGACCGGGGTGGCGATCTTCATCTGCTGGAACATCGGAACCCTCATCGGCGCCGTCGGAGCGGGCCTGCTCGACGATCCGGCCGTCCTCGGACTCGATGCTGCCGGTCCCGCGGCCTTCCTGGCACTCATCTGGCCGCGGCTCACCTCGTGGCCGATGCGCGCTGTCTTCGTCGTGTCGCTGGTCACCGCGGTGGCGTTCACGCCCTTCCTGCCTCCGGGCATTCCCGTGCTCATCGCCGGGGCCGCCGGCGTGGCCATCGGCCTGCTTCTCGCCCTTCCCGAACTCCGTCGAGGCACGGGCGGTGATGCAGCGTGATCTGGACGACGGTGATTGCGGCATCCATCGTGTGCTACGGGATCAAGCTCGCGGGCTACTCGGTCCCGCAACGCTGGCTCGATCAGCCAGTGACGCAACGCATCACGGTGCTCATCCCCGTGGCGCTGCTCTCGGCACTGGTCGGGCTCTGGACGTTTACCAGTGGCCAGACCGTGGAGGTCGACGCACGCGTCGTCGGACTGGCCACCGCGGTCATCCTGCTGCTCGTGCGCGCTCCCTTCCTGGTCGTCATCCTGGGCGCCGCGTTCATCACAGCCGGTGTGCGCGCCCTGGGTTGGCTCCCGTGATCGAGCGTCGCCCGCTACTGGGATTCCTGTGGCCGCGCTCCGAGCCGGGGCCGGTCGATCACCAGGCCGGACAAGAACGCTGGATCCGCATTCCCCCGCGCGGCCCCTGGCGGCTCGCCTTCCTCATCGTCTCGTCACTGGCATGGCTCAGCCTCCTGCCGGCATCTCTCATCTCGCTCTTCGTCGCTCCGTCGTTCTACGCCGTCGCCCTCATCGTCGCCGTGCTGCTGCCGTGCGGTGCGCTCCTGCTGCGGGGCTGGGCTGCGGGGACCTACGTGAGCGATCGAGGAGTGAAGGTCTCTCGGGTGCTGACGACGACGTTCATTCCGTGGGATGACGTAACGCGGGTACGCATCGACGCCGCGACGCACGGATGGCTTGGCACTCCGATTCCCGTCCGCGCACAGTCGCTCGCGCTCGACACGCCGGAGGAGTCGGTATCGACGACCATCACGAACGTCGATCCCGACCTGTGGCTTCGGTCGCAGGCGTGGGACGCGTCAGGCGATCGACTCACCCTGTGGTGGCGTGAAACCCGCGGCTGAGTCACTTCGACTCGAACAGTGCACGCGCACGACGCATGGCCTCTCGGGCCCGGCGTCGATCCCGGCCGGCGTCGTAGGCAAGTCCGAGGCGGTACCACGCACGCCAGTCGTCGGGAGTTGCCTCGACGCGTTCGCGCTCGGCCGCGAAGAACCGCTGCGCATCTTCCTGGACGATCCTCCCCGAGGGCGTGCGCTCGAAGTCGTCGACAGGCAGGTCGCCCTCGGCCTGCAACTGCCGGCCCATCTGCTGCATGGCGTAGCCGAAGGACACCTCGCGCCACACCACCCAGGCGCCGATGAAGGGGACGACGAGCACGGCGATGCCCAGGGCCACGGCCACGACCTGCCCGGAGGTGATCAGTGCCACGCCTCGCGCGCCCGCGAGGAACAGGTATCCCGCGACCGCGATGACGAGGACGACCGCCCACGCGCGCGGGCTCACGGCAGGGTCAGGAGCGGCTCGAGGCCCACGGTGAGACCCGGTCGCGAACTCACTGCGCGGACGGCCAGGAGGACGCCAGGCATGAAGGACGAGCGATCGAGCGAGTCGTGCCGCAGTGTCAGGACCTCACCGGGATTGCCGAGCAGCACTTCTTCATGCGCGACCAGGCCGCGCAATCGCACCGAGTGCACGGGGATGCCCTCGACATTCGCACCACGGGCTCCGGCCAGTGCGTCGCTGGTGGCATCGGGAGCCTGCGGCGCTCCGGCCGCCTTTCGCGCCGAGGCGATGTCGCGCGCCGTATGCGTGGCCGTCCCGGAGGGGGCGTCGAGCTTGTCGGGGTGATGGAGTTCGATGATCTCGACCGACTCGAAGTAGGGGGCCGCCTCACGCGCGAAACGCATGAGCAGCGCGGCCCCGAGTCCGAAGTTGGGCGCGATCACGACGCCGACCGACGGCGCGGCAGTGAGCCACTCACGTACCTGGGCGAGGCGCTCCTCCGTGAAGCCCGTCGTACCGACGACCGCGTGCATGCCGTTGTCGATGCAGAAGCGAATGTGATCCATGACCACATCCGGGGTCGTGAAGTCGACCACTACCTGCGTGGCCGACGACACCAGTCGCGAGAGCGGATCGCCGAGGTCGGCTTCGGCCGACAGCACCAGGTCGTCGGTCTCGTCGACGGCGCGGATGACCTCGCCGCCCATCCGACCAGCGGCCCCGAGGACGGCCACCCGGATCTGTTCCACTGCTCCAGCGTAGTGGGCCGTTCCGGCGTGCATCGCGCCTCGCTTGCCCCCAGGATGGTCCGATGCGCGCCCGAGCCCTCGCCCCCGTCCTCGCCGTCACGGCCCTCACCGCGGGTCTTCTCGTTGCCGCCCCGGCCACTCAGGCGGCCAGCCCTGTGCGGGAGACCGTCCCCCTGCCGACCATCGCTCCGATCGCGCCGGGTCCGATCTTCACCGGCGCCCTGCAGGACCTCAAGCCGCGCGGCTACTTCGAGCGCGAATACGTCGTGACCATCACCAATCCGCAGGTCTACTCCTATGTTGGCGACAGCACCGAGGTGACCGTGTCGCCAGCACCGACGTCGCCCCAGGGCGACTACCGCAGCCGCATCATCGTGCGCGCACCCTCGAATCCAAAGGACTTCAACGGACGCGTCCTCGTCGAGATGATGAACACCACGACGACGGTCGATCTCGATATCGCTTGGGAGCACTCGCACGACTACCTCATGCGCGAGGGCTGGGCGTATGTCGCGATCACCGTGCAGCAGACGGGCATCAATGCCCTGCAGGGCTTCATGCGCGATCCCCAGCGCTATCGCTCCCTAGGCCTCAACCTGCTGACCCCGTCGGCAGCCGCTGACGCCGCGCAAGGCGCCCGCGATCCCTCGCTCGCCTGGGACCTGACCTCCCAGGTCGGTGCGCTCATCACACGAGGGGGCGCCACGAGCCCACTCGCCGGCTACGACGTGCGCAACACCTACCTCACCGGCCAGTCGCAGATGGCCGGCTACGCCGTCACCTACGTCAACGCCATTCATCCGCGGCACCAGGTCTTCGACGGATTCCTCGTCGCCTACCGCGGCATCCGTGCGACCAACCTGCAATACGCCGCACCGGTCGATGGCACCGTGCCCAACACCTCCGGCTCGTTTGCGCAGCGTCGCCTGGCCGGCGGCGGCGCCCCGGTCATCAACCTCCAGACCGAGTCCGATCCCCTGGGCTTCCCCTCCGGCGACGACTCCGCCGTTTGGCGACCTGACGCGAACACCGACACCGATCGCTTTCGCCTGTGGGAGATCACCGGGTCATCGCACAACGACCGCTGGGGTGCGGAGCAGGCACTGAACATCCTCGAACGCGATTTTGGCCTGCCCTTCAAGCCGGCCTGCGACTGGACCGCGCCGACTGGCGTCAACGACTTCCCGACGCGCTTCGCGTGGAATGCCGCCATTGAGTCATTGGCTCTGTGGGCAGAAAAGGGCACGGCGCCCGCGATCGGGCCGCGCATCGAGCGGGCCAACGGCCAGATCGAGCGGGACGCCGCTGGCAACGCGCGGGGCGGAATCCGCCTCTCCCCGATGGACGTGCCGGTGGCCACGCGAGGGCCCATCAGCGAGGGTGGACTGTTCTGCCCCCTGACCGGCTTCCAGACGCCGTTCACCCGCACCGTGCTCAAGGACCTTTACCCGACCAAGGCCGATTACGCGAGGGCCGTCCGCAAGGCCGCGAAGGCTGATGTGGTCGCGGGCTTCCTGCTCAAAGAAGACGCCGCCGAACTGATGCGCTTGGCGCGGCGCGGTCCGGCGAAGGAAGCGGAGACGATCCGCGAGTACTAACGGGAAGCCCGATAGGGGCCGCTTAGCCGTCCCTATCGGGCCAGATCGATGCCCTCGTCGAAGGGTCCGATCAACGCGTACGTCGGCTCGTCGCTGAGCAACGTGCCAGCAAGGTCGCGCACGTCGTCGTGGTCGACCGCGTCGATGCGCTCGAGCACCTCGTCGATCGAGGGAATCTCGTCGTAGAGCAACTCGCCCTTCGCGATGCGGCTCATGCGCGCCCCGGTGTCCTCTTGCCCCAGCACGACACCGCCCTTGACCTGGCCCTTGCCGCGCTGCAATTCCTCGTCGGTCAGTCCGGACCGGCTGACTTCCGCGACCGTCTCGCGACACACCTGGACGACCTCGCCGACCTTGCTCGGCAAGCAGCCGGCATAGATGCCCGTGTAGCCCGAGTCGCTGAAGTTGGAGGTGAATGAGTAGACGGAGTAGGCCAAGCCGCGCTCCTCGCGCACCCGCTGAAAGAGCCGACTCGACATTCCCGCACCCAGGGCAGCGTTGAGGACACCGAGGGCGTAGCGACGATCGTCGGTGCGCCGCAGGCCGCCGTATCCCATGACGAGATTGGCCTGCTCGATGGGCCGTGCCTGGATGGCCGTGGTTCCGCGACCGCGCGCAGCAGCCGCCCGCGCGCGCACCACCCGGCGTTCGGGCTCGGCATCGGCGTACTCATGGTCGAATGCCTCGGTGACGAGCCGGACGATCTCGTCGTGATCGACCGAGCCGGCGGCCGAGACCACGATTCGCGAGGGTACGTAATTGCGTCGGTAGAACGCGCGGATGCCCCGCGGCGATAGCTCGGCAATCGTCTCCTGGCTGCCGAGGATCGAGCGGCCGAGTGGCGATGCGCCGTAGTAGGTCTCCATGAAGAGGTCGTGGACGATGTCGCCCGGATCGTCCTCGTTCATGGCGATCTCCTCGAGGATCACCCCGCGCTCGCTCTCGATGTCGCCGGAGTCGAGGAGGCCTCGAGTGACGACATCGCAGACGACGTCGACCGCGAGCGCCGCGTCGGTATCGAGTACGCGCGCGTAGTAGCAGGTGTATTCCTTCGTGGTGAAGGCGTTCATCTCGCCACCGACCGCCTCGATCGCCGACGAGATCTCCCAGGCCGAGCGGCGCTGGGTGCCCTTGAACAGCAGGTGCTCGAGGAAGTGCGCCGACCCCATCTGGCGGGGGGATTCATCGCGTGAGCCCACGCTCACCCACACTCCGAACGACACCGAGCGCACGCCCGGCACCGACTCGGTGACGATGCGAAGGCCGTTGGGAAGGACCGTGCGACGCACGAGGGCCCCGTCCGCCCCCTCCAGGAGGGTGCGGGTCGAGGCCCTGCGTGCGCTCACGTCAGTAATCAGGCGTCGGCGGTGGCGGGTTCCTTGTCGGCCGCCGCTTCGTCGACCACGGGGATCAGCGACAGCTTGCCGCGCGGGTCGATCTCCTTGATCTCGACCTGCACCTTGTCGCCGACCTTGAGCACCTCTTCGACGTTTTCGAGGCGCTTCTTGCCCGGGGCGAGCTTCTTGACCTCCGAGATGTGCAAGAGTCCGTCGCGGCCGGGCACGAGCGAGACGAAGGCGCCGAACGTCGTCGTCTTGACCACCGTGCCGAGGTAGCGCTCGCCGATCTCGGGCATCGTCGGATTGGCGATCGCGTTGATCTTGGCCCGCGCCGCCTCCGCGGCGATGCCATCGGACGCACCGATGTAGATGGTGCCGTCGTCCTCGATGGTGATGTCGGCGCCGGTGTCTTCCTGGATCTGGTTGATGATCTTGCCCTTCGGCCCGATCACCTCGCCGATCTTGTCGACCGGGATCTTCACCGAGATGATGCGTGGCGCGAACTGCGACATCTCACCGGGGTGATCGATCGCCTCGGCCATGACCTCGAGGATCGTCAGGCGCGCCTCGCGTGCCTGGTCGAGTGCTCCCGCCAGAACCGAAGCAGGGATGCCGTCGAGCTTCGTGTCGAGCTGCAGGGCCGTGACGAAGTCCTTGGTGCCGGCGACCTTGAAGTCCATGTCGCCATAGGCGTCTTCAGCGCCGAGGATGTCGGTGATCGCGACGTATTCGGTCTTGCCGTCGATGTCGCCGCTGATCAGGCCCATCGCGATGCCGGCGACGGGTGCCTTGAGGGGCACACCGGCCGACATGAGCGACATGGTCGAGGCGCACACCGATCCCATGGACGTCGAGCCGTTGGAGCCGAGGGCCTCGGACACCTGGCGGATCGCGTAGGGGAACTCCTCGCGGGTCGGGAGGACCGGCACGAGCGCGCGCTCAGCGAGCGCACCGTGGCCGATCTCGCGACGCTTCGGGGAACCGACGCGACCCGTCTCGCCCGTGGAGTAGGGCGGGAAGTTGTAGTTGTGCATGTAGCGCTTGCGGGTCTCGGGGTTGAGCGTGTCGACCTGCTGCTCCATGCGGAGCATGTTGAGCGTGGTGATGCCCAGGATCTGGGTCTCGCCTCGCTCGAAGAGAGCCGAGCCGTGCACGCGCGGGATCACGTCGACCTCCGCCGAGAGCACGCGAATGTCGCGTGGCCCGCGGCCGTCGATGCGCACCTTCTCGCGCAGGACGCGCTCGCGGACGTTCTTCTTGGTGACGCTGCGCAGCGCTGCCGAGATCTCCTTCTCGCGGCCCTCGAACTGGGGTCCAACGGCAGCGACGACGTCGACCTTGATGCCGTCGAGCGCGGCCTCGCGCTCGGCCTTGCCCACGATGGTGAGCGCCTCGGCGACACGGTTGCCCGCAGCAGCCTCGACCGCCGCGTAGACGTCATCGCCGTAGTCGAGGAACACGGGGAACTCGGCAACCGGCTTGGCTGCCTCAGCGGCCAGGGCCTGCTGGGCCTCGCACAGCACCCGAATGAAGGGCTTGGCTGCCTCGAGACCCTGGGCGACGACCTGCTCGGTCGGCGCGGTCGCGCCACCGGCGATGAGCTCGATGGTGGACGTCGTGGCCTCGGCCTCGACCATCATGATGGCGACGTCGTCTTCGACGACGCGGCCAGCAACGACCATGTCGAAGACAGCGCGCTCGAGCTGTGAGTGCTTGGGGAACGCCACCCACTGGCCATCGATGAGCGCCACGCGCACGCCGCCGATGGGTCCGGAGAAGGGCAGTCCAGCAAGCTGCGTCGACGCTGACGCCGCGTTGATCGCGAGCACGTCGTAGAGGTCATCGGGGTTGAGAGCCATGACCGTCTCGACGATCTGGACCTCGTTGCGCAGGCCCTTGACGAAGGACGGGCGCAGAGGCCGGTCGATGAGGCGGCACGTGAGGATCGCGTCCTCGGACGGACGCCCCTCGCGGCGGAAGAACGAGCCGGGGATGCGGCCCGCGGCGTACATGCGCTCCTCGACATCGACCGTCAGGGGGAAGAAGTCGAACTGGTCCTTGGGCTGCTTGCCCGCGGTGGTGGCGCTGAGGACCATCGTGTCGTCGTCAAGGTAGGCCGACACGCTGCCGGCGGCCTGGCGCGCGAAGCGACCGGTCTCGAATCGAATGGTGCGGGTGCCGAAGCTGCCGTTATCGATGACGGCTTCGGTCGTGGTGATGGAACCCTCCACGGGTTACTCCTTCAAGATGCGTCGGCGCGCCCGCGCGTTTCGCGGGTGGCCGTGACGCCCTCGCCGGCTGCGGGTCTGATACCCGTAGAGGTCCGGCGGTACGGCAAGCCGTCCCCGTCGGACCGCGCCGGTCTTCGATCGAGGCCCACGGGTGCACGACCCGGAAGCCACTACCGAGGACCGACGGCGCGTCGGTGAGTCAGCGTCGGTGGGGTGGACTGTTCAGTTGTCGAGCATCCGCCCTAGCGGCGAATGCCCAGTCGCTCGACCAGGGTGCGGTAGCGCGTGATGTCGGTCTTCTGCAGGTACTGCAGGAGGCGACGGCGCTGACCGACCAGGATGAGCAGGCCACGGCGCGAGTGATGATCGTGCTTGTGGGCCTTGAGGTGCTCGGTGAGATCGCTGATCCGCCGGGTGAGCATCGCCACCTGGACCTCGGGGCTGCCGGTGTCCTGGGGAGATGTGCCGTATTCGGCGATGATCTGCTGCTTGGTGGCAGAGTCGAGCGACATGGTCTTCCTCTCGGGCGCGTCGGCCGGCCCGAAGACCGGTGGCCCGGGGTCCCGGGCCGACACGAGTTCCGGGGCGCCCGCCCCAGAACCGTCGAGCCCCAGGGTATCAGCCCTCGAGGAGGGCCTTGGCCGCGGCGACGTCTCGGGCCATCTGCCCTTGTAGGGCCTCGATGGAGGGAAAGACCTCCTGGCCGCGGAGCCGCTCGATGAACTCCACCCCCACCGACGACCCATACAGCTCGAGATCGTCGCGGCCGATGGCGTAGGCCTCCACGCGCATCTCCCGGCCGTCGAACTGCGGATTGGTTCCGATCGAGATCGCCGCTGGCAGCCGCTGCCCCCCGTCGACGACGAGGTAGCCGGCGTACACGCCCTCGGGGGGAATCGCCGCCTTCGGATCGATGTCGACGTTGGCGGTCGGGTAGCCGAGCTCGCGACCCCGGCGATCGCCCTCGACGACGACGCCCTCGAGGCGGTGGGGGCGACCGAGCACGGCCTTGGCACCGCGCATGTCACCCTCGGCGATGCAGGTACGCACGTATGTCGAGGCCAGGGTGACCGACCCATGACCCGGGATGTCCTCGGCGGCAAGGTCGACGACATCGACCTCGAATCCGAGTTGGTTGCCCAGGGAGATCAACGAGTCCACGTCCCCCGTCGCGCCCTTGCCGAAGCGGAAGTTGCGGCCGACGATGACGACATCGGCATCGATGCCGGCCGGGTCACGCAGCATGCGGGCGAAGTCCTCCGGCGATTGCTCGGACAGTTCTCGCGTGAAGGGAAGGACGATCACCTCGCTGGCCCCCGCACGTTCGAGCAGCGCGATACGCCGATCGAGGGAGGTCAACCGCGCCGGCGCCCGATCGGGCCGCAGCACCTCGGCGGGGTGGGGATCGAAGGTGACCACCACCGCGCTGCCGCCCTCACCCGCCCGCCTGACCGCACGGCCGACGAGCCCCTGATGTCCGCGGTGGACGCCGTCGAAGTTGCCGATAGTCGCGACGCGCACGTGCGAAGCCTGCCACGGCCCCCCGCGTGGAAGGATGAGGCCTCCCGGGTCCGCGATCCCCGCACCCCCGGGCACCGGGAGACGACGTGGCGGAGCGCCTGCTGCTGCACATCGGCACGCAGAAGTCGGGTACGACGTACCTGCAGCGTGTGCTGTCGCGCCTGTCCGGCAACCTCAAGCGCGAAGGCGTGCTCTACCCCCTGCGGCTGCACGGCCGACGCGAGGTCTACAACCACGAGGCCGCCGCCTACGGTCTCCTCGGCACGTCGTCGTTTCCGTGGGTTCCCGAGGCCAAGGCCCGCGCCCAGGAGGGCGCCTGGGAGGGACTCACCCGCAAGGTTCGCGAATGGGATGGCACCGCCATCGTGTCTGGTGAGGCCATCTCGGTCATCAATTCCGCCGCCGCCGAGCGACTTGTGTCGTCCCTCGGCGTTCCCAACACGCACGTGATCATCACGGCCCGCGACCTCGGCCGGGTGCTGCCGAGTTCGTGGCAGCAGCACATCCGCAATGGTCGCTCCACTCCCTTCGCTCGCTACCTCGCCCAGCAAGCCGATCGGCGCGGCGAGGGCGATGCCCGCGAACGCGCGGCCCGATGGGATGCCGATCCTGAGCAGACGTTCTGGCGCGCCTACGCCATCGGCACGCTGGTCGAGCGCTGGGCGCCCTTCGCGCGCACCGTCACCGTCGTCACCGTGCCGCGGCGCGGAGCGGCTCCCCACGAACTCTGGCACCGATTCAGCCGCGCCCTCGACCTCGGCACCGTGCTACCCGACACACCCCCGCAGATCGACGATCTCGAGGCCAACGTGGGACTGACCGAACCCGAGGTCCTGGTTCTGGCCGGCCTCAATCGGCAGGTCGACGGCGTCAAGGCCGATGACGCTGAGATCCGCAAGCTCCGCGGCCGCATCGTTCGCGACGCCTTCGTCTCGCGGGCCGATCGCGGTTCGCCCGTGCGCATCCCGCGCACCTGGCTCCCTCGCATCCGCGCCTGGGCCGACGACGATGCCGAGGTTCTGCGCTCCAGCCACGCCCTGCTCGTCGGGCCCGAATCCGATCTGCTCGTCGATCCCGAGGCACCGGTGGGCGACGGCCCTGACGCCGACGAAGTGGCGCGGGCCGCCGGGGCCGCCATGGCCTACCTCGCGAATGTCCCGACGCGAGGCGCCTAGACTGCTCGGGTGCTGCTGCTGGTGTGCGGAATGCATCGTTCCGGGTCCACCCTCGTGTGGCAGATCACCCGCCAACTCGTCGACGGCCAGCCCGGGCTGCGCAACCCGCGGGGGGTCGAGCCCGATGCGTTCCCGGCCGCCGCAGCAGATCCCCACGACTTGCTCCTGGCCAAGATCCACTACCGCGGATCGCTCAAGGAGTCAGACTTCCCCGACACCGGCGTGCGCTACCTCTACACCTACCGCGATCCTCGCGACGTCGTCGCATCACTCTTCCGCAAGGGTCGCTTCAAGCCGGGCAACCCCAAGCGCGGGCCGCAGAACAGCAAACTGATCGTCCGCCGCGAGCTCAAGGGCGACACGTTCTGGCGTGCACGCAAGAATCTGTGGGTCGGGCGCTACGAGGATTTCCGCGATGACGTCCCCAACCTCATCCGCGACCTGGCGGCGTTCCTCGATGTTCCGGTCACACCCGAGCGCGTGGCGGAGATCGATGCCCTCGTCAGTCTGGAGCAGCAGCAGGAGCGTGTCTGGGAGTCCCGCGCCTCGGGCGTCGACCCCGACCTTCGCGTCACCGCCAACCACATCACTGACGGACGCGAGGGAGCCTGGCGCGACACCCTCACGCCCGAGGAGGTCGCCGCCGTCGAGGCCGAGTGCGCGCCGTGGCTCGTGCAGCACGGCTACGACGTCGACACGCCCATCGGTCGACGTAAGGCCGGGCTCGCCGGCCCACCGTCCGCTTCAGTCACGCCCTCCCCCATCGCGACGAAGGGCCCCGAGGTGTCGACGGCCGTGCTGGCGCCACTCATCGGCGCCGCAGTCTTCGCCAGCGTGGCCGTGATGGTGCACCGTCGGCTTCCCGGGGGCGCCCTGGTCATGAGTGCCGCTGCGGCCGCGGCGGGTGGAGCGGCGGCCTACCGCGCTGGACGCGACGGAACGCACCCTCGCGAGCTTGCGCGTTCCCTGCTCTCGCGCGTACGCCGGGGCTAGACATGGCGCAACGCGTCGTCCTGCACATCGGTCCGCGCAAGACGGCGACGACCTACCTCCAGCGCGTGCTCCAGTCGCTCGTCCGGTCGGGTGACATTCCTGCAGGCATGTATCCGATTCGCACCCGAGGCCGAGTCGACCACAACCACGTACCGGGCCTGATCGATCTTGTTCGATCGGCCGGAGAGATCGGACTCCAAGACGACGCCTGGACTCAGCAGGACGGCTCCGATGCCGCCTCGCTCCTGCGTGCGGTCGCCGATGCCCCCGGAGACGTGATCTTGTCCGCCGAGGCGATGTCGGTGCTCCGACCGTCGGGCGTGCGTGCGGTCGTGGATGCGCTCGCGCCAGCGCCGGTCGATGTCGTCATCACCGCACGTGCGCTCGACCGGGTGCTGCCGAGCTCCTGGCAGCAGCACATGCGCAATGGCAACTTCGAGGCGTACGACGCCTACCTGGCGTTGCGCGACGAGGAACGCCAGAGCCGGATCTACGAGACCGAACTCGCCCGGGCCTTCTGGCGGGCCTACCGCTACCCCGATCTCGTCCGTCGCTGGCAGGACGTCGCACGGTCGGTGTCGCTGGTCACCGTTCCCACCGGCTCCGCCGACCCCGCCGAGACCTGGCGCCGGTTCCGCGCTGCCGCGGGCATCGACGCGCTTCCGGTCGAGCCGCCGGCCATCCCCGATGACCGCGCCAATGTCTCGCTCACGGGGGCGGAGACCTACGCCATCTACGGGCTGAATCTCGTCGCGCGCGCGGCTGGGCACGGTCGGCGCGAGATCCGCGCCTGGCACCGCGCCCTCATCCGCGACGGCTGGACCGATCGTGCCGATCGCGGACCCCGCCTCGGACTTCCGGCCGGCATCCGCTCGAGCGTCCATGCGTGGTCCACCGAGGATCTCGCCGACCTGCGCACCTGCAGTGTCGCGGTGCACGGCGACATGGACGACCTGGAGTGCGCGGCCGACGCGGCGGATCCTGGAGTTCCGTCGCCTGACGCGGTCGCCGCCGCCGCCGGCGCAGCCCTCACCCGGCTGCTGGACTCCGACTCTGCCGCTTCCAACGAGGACTAGGCGCGCGCCCAAGCCTCGAGTTGAGCGACAAACGCAGCGCCATCGCGCCGCCAGTCGGCGTTATCTCGCACCCAGCGACGACCTGACTCCGCCATCGCGTGACGTCGCTCATCGTCCTCGTTGAGCGCGCGCACCGCCTCCGCCGCGGCACCTGGATCGCCGAAGGGCACGATCACTCCGGCTCCCGACGCTTCGGCCAGGTCACGTGCCAGCGGCAGCGGGGTGGAGACGAAGGGAACGCCCCGGGCGAGGTACTCCAGGAGCTTCGTGGGCATCGAGTGGCGATAGTTCGCCTGGTCATGCAAGAGCGACAGGCCCACCGTGGCACCTTCGATTGATCGAAGCGCTTCGGCGTTGGGGACGAAGCCGCGCCACGCCACCTCTCGGCGATGGTCGGCGTCACGCAGCCGCTGTGCGAGGTCGCCGTGCGCATTGCCGATCACTTCCATGGAGATGTCGGGGCGGAGCAGCACTCCGACGGCGATGAGGTCATCGCCCCCACGCTCGCGCGTGAGCGTGCCCACGTAGACAGCACGACCACGACCGCTGACGGCTACCTGATCAGGTACCGACGTCGTATTGAGGACGACGGGGTGGGGGTGCGCGAACCGGTCGGCGTACGCCGTCTCCGCGAGGATTAGGTGCATGTGGCCTTCCGCATAGCGCTCGATGCTCCGAGCGACGGCCATCGCCGGCTGCTTCAGGGGTCTCGGGATCCATGACTTCATGCCGATGGCGGCGGCTGTGTCTTCGTGGATGTCCCAGACGACGCAGGGGTGCCGGATACCGATCATGGCCGGAACAAGCTCGGGGTCATGCAGGAGGACGACATCGTGACGGGGTGCCTCGCGTCGAAGGATGCGACGCGCCATCGCTAAGGAAGCCCACCGGCGCCGACCTGAGGAACGAGGGACGTCGACGGGGAGAACACCGGGCGGCGGAGGCACACCGACGTCGGCGAAAGCCGCTACCAGGGTGACCGAGTGACCGGCCTCCAGGAGCGCGCCGATCTCGCGCTCGACGACCCGCGCATCCAACGGATGTTGGACCGTGGCCACGACCAGGACGCGCACGTCAGTCGCTGCCCGGCTCCGAGGCCAGTTCGATAGCAGCCTGCTCGTTGGCCTCCTTGCGCTTCTTGCGCCGTTCGCGCAGGGCTTTCTTGGTCTGCAGTCCGAAGCGCTGCTCGTAGGCGCGGACAACCTCCTCGGGATCGCCGTCAGCGACGATCTTGCCCTGGTCGAGCCAGATCACTCGGTTGCACGCCGAGCGGATGGCCCCCATGGAGTGGCTCACCAGGAAAATGGTGTCGGCATCATCGCGCAGTTGCTGGATGCGTTGACTGCTGCGCTTGACGAACTCTCCGTCGCCGGTCGAGAGCGCCTCGTCGATGAGCAAGATCTCGTGCGTCACCGCTGACGCGATGGCGAACTTGAGTCGCGCCGACATGCCCGACGAGTAGGTGTTCATCGGCATGTGAATGGCATTGCCGATACCACTGAAGTCGACCACGCTCTGATAGCGCTCCTTGACCTCGGCGGGGGTGAGTCCTAGGGCAAGGAGCCCGAGCTCGACATTGCGCGACCCGGGGAGTGCCTGCATCAAGGCCGAGCTCACCCCGAGCATGGTCGGCTGACCGTCGGCGTAGACCGCCCCCTCGTTGGCGGGAAGGAGGCCGGCGATGGCGCGCATGAGGGTCGACTTGCCCGCCCCGTTCTTGCCGATGACGCCGATGGCATCACCTTGGCGCGCGATGAAGGACACCCCTCGAAGCGCGTGGACCTCGCGTTTGACCGAGATGGGACGCCGCGCCCTCAGCCGCAGCCACCACCGGGCATCCTCCGGCGGTGGACCCTCCGGCGGTGTCCAGACCCGATACAGGATGTGCAGGTCGTCGACCACGACCTTGATCGGCGCGTTGGGATCGCCGGGCTTTGGTGGCTCGACGCCCTCGAGCTCGATGTCATCCGAAAAGTCGACGCCGTCGAAGTCGTCATCAGCCTCGGCCATACTGGTCCTCCGCGCGCCAGAAGAACCACAGGCCGAAGGGCAACATCACCAGCGCCCAGCCGACGGCGAGAGCCCAGTTGATCCACCCGCCGGGCGAGAAGTACGAGTCCATGAGCGCATCGCGCATGCAGTTCAAGAAGACCGTGCCCGGATTGACCTCGATGATGAACGTCGCCCACGGAGGAACACCCAGACGATCGAGTCGGTCCGCGATCGGGATCATCACCCCCGACATGTAGCCCCAGATGCGCAGCAGGTAGGGCAGGATCTCCGAGATGTCCTGCACGGTCGCCACGATGCGCGCCATGACCAGCGCCATGCCCATGCTGAACATCACGATGAGCAGCAGTGCGACGGGGGCCAGCAGCCACTGCCAGGTGATGGGCTCACCGGTGATGAGCAGGATGACGATCATGATGGGCAGGGCGTAGTAGAAGACACGCAGTTGCTTCATCACGACAGCGATCGGCAGGACCGCGCGAGGGAAGTGAATCGAGCGCACAAGCCCCTCGTTGCCGGAGATCGACCGGGATCCCGCCGTCACCGACTGACGGATCAGCGCGAACGTGAACACGCCGGCGGCGAGGAATCCCGTGTAGTTCTCGACGCTTCCGCGTCCGCCCATGAGGAAGCCGAAGAGGAACCAGTACAGGGCCATGGTGAGGACGGGGTCCATGACCTGCCAGAACTGGCCGAGTCGACTCTTGGTGTTCTGCTTGTCGACGCTCGCCTTGGCGAAGGCCCGGATGAAGGTTCTGCGCTGCCAGAGGCTGCGCAGATAGGAGAAGAAGCCCGGCCTGCTATTGACGGGCCGGAGGCCGTACTCCGCCGCTACCTGCCGGGCGTCTCGCTCTTGCCCCTCGACCAGGATCAGAGCCGCACCGCCTTGTCGTCGGTGGTGACGCCGCGCGTATCGAAGAACTGCGATGCACGGCGCGCGAGGGCATCGACGTCGTAGGCCGCGTGGTTCTGCAGCAGGACGCAGACATCCGCTCCTTCAAGGGCGATATCGAGGTCGGGCACGACCTCGAGTGTCGTCGCGCCGAGGTGCCAGGCCTGCACGTGGGGGTCGTGGAAGGTCACGTGAGCGCCCTTGTCGATGAGCTGTTGAGCGATGGGCTTGGCTGGCGACTCGCGCTGGTCGGCGATATCGGGCTTGTAGGTGACACCCAGGAGCAGCACACGCGATCCCCTCAACGCCTTGCCGTCCTCGTTGAGGATGTCCTGTATGCGACGCACGACGTAGGCAGGCATGCCGGCGTTGATCTCCTGAGCCAACTCAACGAAGCGGAAGGGATAGCCGAGCTTCGCCTGCACCTGGTAGGACAGGTAGTTGGGGTCGATCGGGATGCAGTGACCACCGACCCCCGGGCCCGGGTAGAACGCCTGGAAGCCGAACGGCTTGCTGCGCGCAGCGGCGATGACATCCCACAGGTCGATCCCGAGCTCGTGGCAGAAACGGGCCATTTCGTTGACCAATGCGATGTTGATGTGACGGTACGTGTTTTCGAGGAGCTTGGCCATCTCGGCCTCGCGGGTGCCACGTGCGCGCACGACGGTATCGACGAAGCGTCCGTAGAACTCGGCAGCGGCATCCGTGCACGCGGGCGTGTGGCCACCGACGACCTTGGGCGTGTTGCGCATACCGAAGGTCGGATTGCCCGGATCGATGCGCTCAGGACTGAAGGCCAGGTGGAAGTCGGACCCGGCAACCAATCCCCCGGCCTCCAGCAGGGGACGCACCTCATCGTCGGTGGTGCCCGGGTAGGTCGTGGACTCGAGGACGACCAGGTGACCGGGGCGCAGGTGCGCAGCGATCGCGCGAGTCGCTCCCAGGACGGGACCGAGATCGGGGCCGCCCTCGGGAGTAAGCGGCGTGGGCACGCAGATCACCACGGCATCGGCGTCGGCGATGACCGACGGGTCGGACGTTGCCTCGAAGCCGCGGGCGAGCATGTCGGCGATGTCGTCGTCAGACAGGTCGTCGACGTGCGAGCGCCCAGCACGCAGGCCCTCGACCACGCGCTGCGAGACATCGAATCCCGTGACGGACAGACCGGAGCGAGTCGCCTCCTGGGCGAGGGGCAGGCCCACGTATCCCAGGCCGATCACCACGAGGTCGCGGGCCATAGTCACGTCATCCTTCATCACGTGCGTCCTCGGATTACGGACGCAGGCGTCGGGTCATGCTCCCGACGGTGGATTTCCCTCGGTGGGAACGCCGAGAGCAGCGTACGCGGTGCTGTAGCGGGCAGTCACGGAAGGCCACGTGCGATGCGCCGCCACCCATGCGTGACCCTCCTCACCCACCCGACGCCGAGAGGCGGGGTCGACGAGGCCGCCCAGGGCACGGGCGAGGGCGTCCGCGTCACCCGCGGGGACGAGCGGGGCGCCGGGGGCCAGCACCTCGACGACAGCCGGCAGGTCGGTGCCGACGACCGGTCGTCTCCGCGCCTGTGCCTCCAGCGGCTTCAGACCGGTGACATCGCGATTGAGCGGGGTGTCGAGCCGCGGGTAGGCGAAGACGTCGAGGGCGTCGAACCACCCGCGCACCTCCGACACCGGGACGCGACCGGGCGCCACCAGCGGAACTCCGAGTTCGCGTGCGCGATCGCGCAGTCGCGGGAGAGCCGGGCCGTCGCCGACGAGCAAGGCACGCGCATCGATCCCCTCGGCACGCAGGATCGCCAGCGCATCGAGCATGACGTCGAGTCCTTCAGCATCGTGCAAGGTGGCGACGCTGCCGACCCAGAAGCCCTCACGGTCCAGTCCGAGCGCGGCGCGAGCATCCGCCGACTCGCACACGTCGTCGAGGTATGTCAGCGGGACGCCGTTCGGCACGACGATCACCCGATCAGGCTCCACGCCCCGCTCGATGATGTCCGCGCGCATGGCCTCGCCGAGCGTCGTTACCAGGTCGGCGGCGAGCATCACCTCGGTGTGGCGCTCTCGGGTCCATCGGTAGACATCGCGCTCGCGCGCCGCCTCGCCACCGTGGCGCGACAACCACGTGTCCTCATGGAAGGCACGCACCTCATAGGCCACGGGAATGCCGGCGCGTCGACCGACCTCGAGGGCCGCCCGCGCATTCGCGTGGTCGGAGGCCGCGTGGAGCAGATGCGGGCGCACGTCGTCGACGACCCGGGCAAGGAGCTCGCGATAGGCCTGCGCCATGGAGGTCTCGGACGGCATCACCGCCGGAAGAAGGCGCAGATAGGGCACGTCCTCGACCCACTCGATTGAGGTCGCATCGAGATCCCCATGAGTCACCGGATAGCCGGGTCGGGTAACAGCGCGCGCATCCCAGCCACGCGAACGCTGCGCCTGCACGAGCCGATGCGTGCGGATCGTCGAACCGGCTTGGGTGAGGGGAAGCGAGTTGGTGACGACGTGCAGGATGCGCGCAGGCGGGGTGTGCGATGCGGGCGGCGCCGTTGACAGCGGCTGACGGGCCCAGGTGGGCAGGGGTGACGTGAGGACGTCGGCCTGGCGGCGCGCGAGTCGCTGCACGCGACGTCCGCGCGCATCATCCACGGGCTGGGCGAGGACGTCGATGATGTCGCCACGCAGCCGGCGTACGGCCAACTCGCACGATGCGCGCTGGGGATCGTCCATGGCGACAAGGGCCAGGGCGACCTCGGCGTCAACCAGGCGGTCCTCGGCCACGGCTCGATCAACGAGCGCGGCCGGATCGGTGCCGCGTGGCCCACGGGCCACGGCCGGCCAGGCGCGCTCGAGGGCGGCCCGTCCTCGGGCCGGATCCTCCGCGAACCGCCGAGCCGCTCCCGTCAGCGCGAGGGGTAGCCGACGGGCCGCATCAGCGCCCCGCCGCAGGGCGCGCAGCCGTGCCATGGGCACCTCCTCGTCTGGGATAGTAGAGGTCGCCCACCACCCCGACCGGCTCGCGACGCCCACAGGAAGGCAGCGATGACCCTGCTCCACGTGACCGGAGCGCGCCCCAATTTCCCGAAGGCCGCTCCCGTCATCGCCGCCTTGGCTGCGGCCGGGGTACGTCAGCGCCTGGTGCACACAGGACAGCACTACGACGACCGCATGTCCGAGATCTTCTTCCGCGAACTCGACCTGCCCCGACCTGACATCAATCTCGGGGTGGGCTCAGGCACCCACGCACAGCAGACGGCAGCTCTCATGGTCGGACTCGAGGAGGAGTTCCTCCAGACACGTCCCGAACTCGTCATCGTGTACGGCGACGTCAACTCCACCCTGGCGGCAGCCGTCACCGCCGCCAAGCTGGGCTTTCCCGTGGCACACGTCGAGGCTGGGCTGCGCAGTTTCGACATGTCCATGCCTGAGGAGATCAATCGCATCGTCACGGACCGCCTGTCGGACCTGCTCTTCTGCACCAGTCCCGACGCCATTGCCCACCTCGCTCGTGAGGGGGTGGATCCCGACCGCATTCACCTCGTCGGCAATCCCATGATCGACACCCTGCTCGCCAACCTCGATCGCCTCGACGCCCAGCGAGCACGCGAGTCCCTCGGACTCCCGGAGCGATACCTCGTGGCCACGCTGCACCGACCGGGCAATGTCGACGATCCCGAATCCGCCGGTGCCCTCGTTGCCCTCATGCAGTCGGCTGCCTCCCGCGCCGACATCGTCCTGCCTCTTCACCCACGCGGCCGCGCCGTCCTCGAAGCACTTGGCATCGCCGATCACCCGCGCATTCACGTGGTGGAACCTCTCGGCTACCTCGACTTCATCTCGCTCGTCCGCGGCAGTGCCGCGGTCATCACCGACTCGGGCGGCGTTCAAGAGGAGACCACCATGCTGGGGGTGCCGTGCCTGACGCTGCGCCCCAACACGGAGCGGCCGATCACGATCACCCACGGGACCAATCGACTCGCCTCGGCCGACAACCTTCTTGCCCTTCTCGACGCCGTCCTCGACGATGGCATCGAGTCGCGCATGACACCGCCCCTGTGGGATGGCCGCTCCGGTGAGCGAATTGCTCATGTGATCCTCGACTGGCTTGATGCCCGAGAGACCGCATGAGCGAGCCGCTCGCCGACACTGCCCCGGGCGACGCTCCCGACGACGCCGAGGGACGTCCTTCGACGGATAGCGCTCGATTGCGGTCGCAGTTGCGTCAGGCCGAGGCCCGCGCCGAACGCGCCGAACGCGCCCTGGAGCGCATGGAGCGCAGCGCGAAGTACACGGTGGGCTCGCTCTTCGTCGAGGCGGCACGCAGTCCTCGACGCCTGGTCCTCCTCCCCCGCGACCTGTGGCGCGTCTGGCGCCTGCGCAAGTCTCGACGCGGATCCGGGGCATCGACCCCGGTCACGCGCACGCGCCGCGACGAAGTACTCGATCTGGATGCCGCTCGCCTCCTGCTACCGCGTGCGTCTGCGCGCCCGGATGCGGCGTTCACCATCGTCGGCGCGCTGAACGAAGAACTGGCGACTGCGTGGTCTCCCTACGCGGCCGTGACCTCGGCGCTGCCCCACGAGGCCGCCGAGATCGTCAGCGCCGTCGGCGCCGACGTCGTCGTCATCGACTCGGCAGCCGCGTTGCCGGGCCAACCGTGGTCCTTCCTCGGAGATCCCGCGGCCGCTGATCGCCAGATCGCGGCGCAGCGCCTCGTCGACGCAGCACGCGAGCGCGGCATCCCCGTGGTGCTCCTGCGCACGACATCGCCCGCCCACACGGCCTTCCTCGAACCCCTGGCGTCTCAGTGCGACCTCATCCTCGATGGCCCCGGGTCATCGCGCGGTACGCCGTGGAATCCGGGCATCGACCCCGCCGCCTGGCCGATGGCCGGTGCAGGAGTCGGCGACCGCGCCGTCATCGTCGGCACCGATCCCCTCACCCATTCCCGCGTGCCGCTCGCCGATCGATCACTCATCCAGGCCCTGGCCCACGCTCTCCACGGTGCGGGCATCCACACGATCACCCCGGACCCGCGCTATCCCGTCGTGCCGGCCCGGCGCGCTGCGCTCGCGAGTTCGGCCTTCGGGATCGCATCGCCGCTGCGCGTCGCCCCCACCATGGTCGGCGGATCGGCCGGAAGCCTCGGCACACTGGCGTCGGGACGTCGACTGCTGGGATCCACCGACGTCGATCTCGACCGCCTGCTCCCGCGCTCCTCATGGGCTCGCGTCACGGTCGATGCTGACACCGACCTCGTCGCCGCCATCGCCGCAGCACGGGTTCCGCTCGGCGACGACGAACGTCGTCTCGTCCTGCGCGAGATCCTGCTCAACGCATCGGTTCCCGTCGCGCTCGACGACCTGTCCCACCGTCTCGGGCTCCGGGCCCACCCCAAGGCGTGCTGGGACGTCTCGCTCGTGCTCACCGACCCCGATGTCGACGCCATCCTGCTCCAGTCCTGGCGACCACGAGAGGTCCTCGTGAGCGCACCTCTTGCCGGACGCGCTCACGCCGTCCTGGCCGAGCACGGCATCGGCGTGGTGGTGACCCATGGCGCGGGGACCCGTGACGACCTCTCGCTCGCGGCCAGCTGCCCGCTCGTCGCCGCCCAGGTCGAGATCACCGATCCACACGCCATCGCGGACCTGCTCGTCGAACGGATCGCGGGCATGTCCGCTCGCGCGCGCCCCAGCGACGCCGCGCTCTGGAGCGCATCGTGACGCGCCCACTCACCGCTTTGGTCTACGGCGACGTCAACCTCAACATCCTCGACGGGTCCGCTATCTGGGTGCAGTCCATGACCGAGGCGCTGTCTCGGTGCGGAGTGTCGGTGCGTGTCCTTCTCAAGGCCCCGATCGAGACTCCCCGCCTGGTCGATCCACTCCGATCACTGACCGGTGTTCGCGTCGTCGATCCCTTCACCGAATCCTTGGCCGTGGGACGAAGCCCACTGTCCGCACCCGAGGCAGTGCGGATCCTCGAGTCTCTCGATGCGTCCGAGCCCGCTGATCTCGTCGTCGTCCGTGGGCTGCGCCTCGTAACGGCCGCTTCGAGCAGTTCACTGGCGGGCCGCTTGTGGACCTACCTCACCGACATCCCGCAGTCCCCGCTCGAGTTCACTCCCGAGGCCCTCGAGCAACTCGAAGCCATAGCCGAGGCCAGCCGCTTCATGCTCTGCCAGACCGAGGAACTGCGCGACCTGCTCGAGGCCATGGTGCCCGCCGCCTGCGGCCGGTCCGTGCTGTGGAGCCCGGTCGTTCCCGAACCGACATTCGCCCTGCCCACGCGCCCAGCACTCGAAGGGCGAACAACCCCGATCCAACTCGTCTACACCGGCAAGTTCGCACCCTTGTGGAACACCCTGCCCATGACCCGCCTGCCGGCGTTGCTGGCCGAGCAGGGAATCGACGCTCAACTCCACATGATCGGCGACAAGATCCATGACGTCCCCGATGACCCTGACTGGTCGCGACGGATGCGCGAGGCGCTGGAGGCTAGCCCGGGAGTGGTGTGGCACGGCGGCATGCCGCGGCAGGCGGCGATGGAGCTCACCGCAGCGGCCGATCTCGGCCTCTCCTGGCGCGCCCCGCAGATGGACGCCAGTCTCGAACTGTCGACGAAGGTCTTGGAATTCGGTGCGCTTGGCGTACCCGCTCTACTCAACCGCACGCCGATGCACGAGCACCTCCTCGGCGAGGACTATCCGCTCTTCGTCGCCGACGAGAACGACGTCGTCGCCGCCATCGTCCAGGTCATGACCCAGCCTTCGGTCTACGCCGCCGCTCTTACGGCGGCAACGGCCAGCGCCGAGGCCTTCAGCATGGTGGCCTCCGCCGATCGCCTTGCCGGGCTCCTGGCCCGCGCCTTCCCTTCCGAGCCTGCCGCTCTGGCCGACCGCGACCGCCCCTTGCGCGTGGGTGTCGCGAGCCACGACCTGAAGTTCTTCAGCCGACTCCTCGACCACCTGCGCTCGGTGCCCGGAGTCGAGGTGCGCCTCGACCCGTGGAGCAGCCTGACGACGCACGACGAAGAGGTGAGCAAGGACCTCGCCGAGTGGGCGGACGTCATCATCTGCGAGTGGGCCGGGCCCAACATCGTCTGGTACAGCCGCCACAAGAGACCCGGACAGCGCTTGATCGTTCGATTGCACCGCTTTGAGCTCGATGCAGGCTGGCTCTCCGACGTACGCATCGACGCCGTCGACCAGGTCGTCTGCGTGAGCCCCTTCTACGCGCAGTTGACCGCCGAGCGCACCGGCTGGCCGGTCGACCGCATCGTCGTCATTCCCAATTGGGTCGACGTAGCGCAGTTCGCGCGGCCCAAGCTCCCCGGCGTCGAGTTCACC
Organism: Actinomycetales bacterium mxb001; assembly: GCA_004379115.1. Classification (GTDB taxonomy): domain Bacteria; phylum Actinomycetota; class Actinomycetes; order S36-B12; family S36-B12; genus Mxb001. The sequence goes on along the minus strand of NBNH01000013.1, from coordinate 36,933 downwards.
CTCGGCATGATCGGCATCTCCCCCATGCGCAAGCGGCCCGATCTGGGCCTCGAGGTGCTGTCGCTCCTGCGACGTCGTGATCGGCGATACCGCCTGGCCGTGAAGTCCAAACTGCCCTGGGATTACTGGTGGATCTGGCGCAAGCCCGAGGAGCGCGCAGACACCGAGGCGCTCTTCGCCCGCCTGCACGATGATCCCTCCGTGCGTGGCGCAGTGTCGTTCGACGGATTCGGTGGCGACGTACCCGCCTGGCTGCGGCGCGTGGGTTGGGTTCTCTCCACGTCCGACGACGAGAGCTTTCACCTGGCACCCGCCGAGGGGATGGCATCCGGTGCCGTCCCGGCACTCCTGCCGTGGCCCGGTGCCGACACCATCTACGACACACGTTGGATCCATGCCGACCCCACCACGATGGCCGCAGCGATCCATGACACCGTGGCGTCTGGCGCATGGGACGCAACTGCTCGCGAGGCCCAGCGGCAGGTCGCAGCATCATTTCCGCTCGACGCGGTCTGCGACGAGTGGGTACGCGTCCTCGTCGACAACCTGTCACCCGAGACGGCGCGCGGCACGCTCGCCCGCTAGGCGAAGACCACCGACCAAGCGGTTCGTCCCGAGCGCTCCTGCGCCACGCCGACAAGATCGTCACCGTCGAGGAAGGCCACCGGTCCGGCTCCCGCATCAGCGGGCCAGGGCAGCTGGACGCCGTGGCGCGCCAGCCTGCCGGCATCGCTGGAGATGGCGACGGTGGGTAGCGTCCGCCGCGCAGCTTCGGCGGGACGCAGGAGGCGACTCGACGTCGACACGTCGTCGAGGGCGACGGCGTCGTCGAGGGTGAAGGCTCCCGAGCGCGTGCGACGAAGGGTCGCCACATGACCGCCGACTCCCAGTGCCTGGCCGAGATCGCGGGCAAGTGCTCGCACGTAGGTGCCCGCCGAGCAGTCCACCCGCACCTTCGCGACCATCACGCGATGACCCTGGCGCTCCTCGGCGCACACGTCGAGGAGATCGAACGCGGACACCGTGACCGGTCGGGTCGCCAATTCGACATCCTCACCGGACCGGACGAGGTCATAGGCACGCTTGCCGGAGACCTTGATCGCGCTCACCGAACTCGGGCGCTGCTCGATCGCACCCGTCAACGCGAGCATGGCGTGCTCGATCTCATCTCGAGTGAGTTCGTGGGCATCTGCCCAGGCGATGGTGTCGCCCGCCGCGTCATCGGTGAGCGTGGACTGACCGAGCACGAAGGTGCTGGTGTACTCCTTATCGGAGGCAGCGAGATAGCCGAGCAGTCGCGTTGCCGGTCCCACTCCTACGACAAGGACCCCGGTCGCATCCGGGTCGAGCGTTCCCGCGTGGCCAACCTTGCGGATTCCGAGCGCCTTGCGGACGCGCGCAACGACGCCATGCGAGGTGATTCCGACCGGCTTGTCGATGATGAGAACGCCGACGGGCTCGCTCACCGCGTCGCCGACTAGTCGTCGTCCGACCGTGGCGCTCGCGTCGCGTCATCGACGTCGTCGAGGGCCTCGGGTCGGGGCTGGCGATAGGGATCGGGCTCCCCGGCGTAGGCGGCACCGGTCGCCCGGGCGTGCACTTCGGCGTCGGACTCGGCGGCGACGCGCAGCAGATCGTCGATGTGCCGCGCGGTGTCGGGTAGGGCATCGGGGACGAAGCTGAGGGACGGGGTGTGCTTGATGCCGGTCTGGCGACCAACTTCGGTGCGCAGGACACCCTTGGCGGACTCCAGCGCGGCAGCCGTGGCCGCGCGCGCCTCGTCGTCACCGTAGACGGTGTAGAAGACGGTTGCCTCGCGAAGATCGGGGGTCACTCGCGCGTCGGTCACGGTGATGAAACCAAGACGCGGGTCCTTGACGCGCATTTCCAGCGCCTCCGCCACGATCTCGCGCACACGATCGGCCAATTTGTTGGCCCGGGCCTGTGAAGCCATCGCTATATCCCCTCGTCCTCTCCGCCGAAGACCCTTCGGCGGACCGCCAGAATCTCGATCTCAGGTCGCCTCGCCAGCCAGGCCTCGCAGGCGTCCACGACTTCACGTGCATGGGACGCCGAGCCGGAGACGGCGGCGACGCTCACGAGCGCTCGCCGGTGCAGGTCCTGGAAGCCGGTCTCAGCGACCGCCACGTCGAACTCCCGACGCACCTCCTTCACCAGCGGGCGAATGATCGCCCTCTTCTCCTTGAGCGAATGAACGTCGCCCAGAAGAACATCGGCCTCGCACGTGGCCACGAACACGCCGACCTCCGTTGGACTACGCGCGGGCCTTCTCTCGCATCTCGTATGTCTCGATCACGTCATCGACCTTGACGTCTTGGTAGGTGCCCAGGTTGATGCCGCATTCGAATCCTTCGCGCACCTCGGTGACGTCGTCCTTGAACCGGCGAAGGCCCGAGATGGTGAGGTCGTTGGCCACGACGGCACCGTCGCGGATCAGGCGCGCCTTCGTGTTGCGCTTGATCTCGCCTGAGCGGACGAGGCAACCTGCGATGGTGCCGAACTTGGACGACTTGAAGACCTCGCGAACCTCGGCGGTGCCGAGCTGGGCCTCCTCGAACTCCGGCTTGAGCATGCCGCGCAGTGCCGCCTCGATCTCCTCGATCGCCTGGTAGATGACCGAGTAGAACCGCACGTCGACACCTTCTTGGCTGGCATATTCGGCCACCTTGCCCTCGGGTCGGACATTGAAGCCCACCACGACCGCGTCGGAAGCACTCGCCAGCGTCACGTCGCTCTTGGTGATCGCGCCAACGCCGCGGTGGATGACGCGCAGGGAAACCTCGTCGCCCACCTCGATCTTCAGTAGTGCGTCCTCGAGGGCCTCGACCGAACCCGACACGTCACCCTTGAGGATGAGGTTGAGTTCGCGCTGCTCGCCTTCCTCGATGCTCTTGAGGAAGTCCTCGAGAGTGCGGCGGGCACGCGACTTGGCCAGCTGCGCATTGCGCTCACGTGCCTGGCGAGTCTGCGCGATCTGACGGGCGATCCGGTCTTCACTCACGACGAGGAACGTGTCGCCAGCACTGGGGACCGATGTCAGGCCCAGGACCTGGACGGGACGCGACGGCAGTGCCTCGTCCACCGGCTCGCCGTCTTCGTCGAGCATGGCGCGCACGCGACCATAGGCATCGCCAGCGACGATCGAGTCGCCCGGGCGCAGGGTGCCGCGCTGAACGAGCACCGTCGCCACCGGACCGCGACCGCGGTCCAGATGTGCCTCGATGGCCACGCCCTGGGCGTCCTGCACCGGGTTGGCGCGCAGGTCGAGGGCGGCATCGGCCGTCAGCAAGATGGCCTCGAGCAGGTCATCCAGACCTGTGCGCTGCACAGCGGAGACGTCGACGAACATCGTCTCGCCGCCGTACTCCTCAGCAACGAGACCGAACTCGGTGAGTTGGCCGCGCACCTTCGAGGGATCGGCGCCTTCCTTGTCGACCTTGTTGACAGCAACGACGATGGGGACCTGGGCAGCCTGAGCGTGATTGAGCGCCTCGATGGTCTGCGGCTTCACGCCGTCGTCGGCCGCCACCACCAGCACGGCGATGTCGGTGACCTGGGCACCACGCGCGCGCATGGCGGTGAACGCCTCGTGGCCCGGGGTGTCGATGAAGGTGATCGGCCGCTCGCCCTCGCCCGGATGGGCAACGATCTGGTAGGCGCCGATGTGCTGGGTGATGCCGCCGGCCTCTCCCGCCACGACGTTGGTCTGGCGGATCGCGTCCAACAGCTTGGTCTTGCCATGGTCGACGTGACCCATGACGGTGACGACCGGAGGACGGGGAGCCAGGTCGGCCTCCTCACCCTCGTCCTCACCGAAGTCGAGGTCGAAGGACTCGAGGAGTTCGCGATCCTCGTCTTCGGGGGAGACGACCTGCACATCGAAATCGAGCTCGCTGCCCAGGAGTCGCAGGGTGTCGTCATCGACCGATTGCGTGGCCGTGACCATCTCGCCGAGCTTGAACAACACCGTCACCAGGTCAGCAGGACTGGCGTCGATCTTCTCGGCGAAGTCGGTGAGGCTCGCACCTCGCGGCAGCCGCACAACCGCACCGTTGCCGCGCGGCAGGCGAACGCCTCCGATGGTCGGTGCCTGCATGTTGTCGAATTCCTGGCGCTTGGCGCGCTTCGACTTGCGTCCACGAGAGGGCCGACCACCGGGCTTGCCGAACGCACCCGCCGTGCCGCCGCGACCACCGGGTCCACCGCGTCCGGGCGGACCGAATCCACCGCGTCCGGGCGGGCCGCCAGGACCGCCGGTGCTGGGAGCGCCGAAACCACCGCGACCTCCACCAGGACCGCCGCCGGGACGACCACCGGGAGCGCCGCCGGGACGACCACCGGGAGCGCCGCCGGGACGACCGCCCGGAGCACGGCCCGGAGCGCCACCGGGGCGTGGAGCCGGCGAACCGGGACGCGGAACGCCGGGAACGCGCGGAGGCATCATGCCCGGAGTCGGGCGGGGAATACCGGGCACACCCGAGGCAGGACGACCCATGCCGGTGTTGCCCGTAAAGGGATTGTTGCCGGGACGGGGCGCTGGGGGGCGCGGGGCCTCGCGAGCCGCGACATTGCCGGTGAAGGGATTGTTGCCCGGACGCGGCGCCGACGGGCGCGGAGCCGGACGAGGGGCCTCCGCGGAGTCTGCTGCGGGGGCCTCGGGGGCGGCCGCAGGTGCGGGAGGTGCGCTGGCCGCAAGCTCCGGCTCGGCCACAGGCGTCTCGGGCTCGGCTGGAGCGGGGGCCGCGGCCTTCTTGGCCGCCGCCTTCTTCGCGGGGGCCTTCTTTGCGGGGGCGGCGCCCTCCGCGGGCGCCGGCATGGCGTCCTTCAGCTTGCGCACCACGGGGGCTTCGACCGTGGATGAGGCCGAGCGCACGAACTCGCCGAGCTCCGCCAACTTGGCGAGCACGACCTTGCTCTCGACTCCGAGCTCTTTAGCGAGCTCGTAGACCCGGACTTTCGACACGACTCTCCTGTCTTCGGTCCGGGCGGCATGCGCGGGGCATGCGGGTCCGGACCGTCAGTGCTGGGCGACCCTGCTCATGGCTGGGAGCTCATCGGTGGCTCATCCTGTTTGCCCCGATCTCGGACGCGGTGTGGCTGTCGGGCCTTGCGCGTCCATGGCGACGGATATGGACATGCGTGCCGTGTACGCGCGCAGGGCCGATGTGCTCGGCGCCTGCGTGGTGCGCAGCGCGCGGGTGAACGCCTTGCGACGCTCGGCGGTCTCCAGGCAGGCGGGGTGCAACCAGGCACCTCGACCCGGCAGGGCGGCGTCGGGGTCGGGGACGACGTCCCCGTCTCGAAGCACGACCCGCAGGAGGCCGGCCGGAGCGGACCGCTCCCGGCAGCCGATGCACGTGCGCACGCTCCGCGCGCGACCAGTCGTCACATCGTTCCCAGGGGTGGGCCACTCAGACGGTAAGGAGTGTAGCCCCTGACTCAGGATGGCCCTGCGCCCGGATCGGGCGCCTCGGCCGGGCCGGACCCCGGGGCCGTGTCCGAACGGATGTCGATGCGCCAGCCCGTGAGTCGGGCCGCCAGCCGGGCATTTTGTCCCTCGCGTCCGATCGCCAGTGAGAGTTGGTAGTCCGGAACGGTCACCCGGGCCGCCCGAGCCTCGGGGTCGACGATCTCGACGTGGCTCACCCGGGCCGGTGACAGCGCGTGGGCGATGAGCTCGGCCGGGTCTTCGCTGTAGTCGACGATGTCGATCTTCTCGCCCCCCAGTTCGGACATGACCTGACGCACCCGCTGGCCCATGGGTCCGATGCACGCCCCCTTGGCATTGACGCCCGGGGCGGTCGAGCGCACCGCGATCTTGGTGCGATGGCCCGCTTCGCGCGCCAGGCCGGCGATCTCCACGCTTCCATCAGCGATCTCGGGAACCTCGAGCGCGAAGAGGCCGCGCACCAACCCCGGATGGGAGCGCGACACGGTCACCTGGGGGCCACGAGGTCCGCGGCGCACCTGCGTGACGACGCACTTGATGCGCGTGCCGTGCGGGTAGGACTCTCCGGGGACCTGCTCGGCCGGGGGAAGAATGGCTTCGACCTTGCCGAGATCGACGCGCACCACACGGGGGTCGGACCCCTGCTGGATGACGCCGGACACAAGATCACCCTCGGTGCCGCTGAACTCACCGAAGGTGCGGTCCTCTTCGGCTTCGCGCAGGCGCTGAAGGAGAACCTGGCGAGCGGTCGTGGCGGCTACGCGGCCGAACCCCGATGGCGTGTCGTCGTATTCACGCGGCGTGGGAGGCGCCGTGCCAGCCACCTGGTCCTCGTCCAACAGTTCCTCGCGTGCCCAGACCGTGACATGGCCGGTCGCACGATCGACCTCGACACGGGCATGGGTAGCAGCGCCCTCGGTGCGCTGATAGGCCACAAGAAGTGCCTGCTCGATCGAATCGATGACCAGATCCCACGAGAGTTCCTTCTCGCGGACGAGCGCCTTGAGAGCGTTGACGTCGATGTCCATAGCTCACTCACCCTCGTCTTCCTGGCGGCGGAACTCGATCTGAACCCGCGCCTGCGACACCTCGGACATCGGAAACGTGACACGTCCATCGGTGGTGTCAACGGTGACGGTGTGGTCGTCGGACTCGATGACGCGGCCCTCGATCGTGCGCCCGTCTGTCATCTGGCAAGCGACCAGGCGCTGCCGCGCCCGGCGCCAATGTCGCGGCTCCGTGAGCGGGCGATCCACTCCCGGTGAGGTGACCTCGAGGACATAGGGCGCGTCACCCAGGACATTGCTCGCGTCGAGCACGTCGGACACCGACTTGCTCACGTCGGCGACGGCGTCGAGGTCGATTCCGCCATCGCGATCCACCACGATGCAGACGCGACGGCGGCGGCCCGCCGCGGTCACGTCGACGCCCTCCAGGTCGAGGCCCAGGTCGGCGACCACGGGCTCCAGGAGGGCGCGAAGGGTCGTCTCGACCATGGCACCTCCCGTATTCACCTGTGCGGCCTCTCGGCCGTCGTTCGCTACCCCGAGGGTACCTGCTGTCGTGGCATGCTGACCGCGTGGGAAACCCGGCGCCCGACTCCCCCTCCTCGATCTCCCGCCGGGCCGCGCTCGCGATCATCGTTGGCGCCGGAGTGGCCGCCTGCACCCCCGCAGGCGAGCCGAGCCCGGACGCGTCCTCGACGAGCGATACCGATGCACTGACCCGCAGCGATGTCGCAGCCCAGGAATGGATGCTGGTGGCGATGTACGACGCGGCGATCGCCGCGCAGCCGTCCAAGGTCGACGAACTCACCTCACTTCGTGACCAACACATCGAGCACGCCCAGGCACTCGGGTCGGCCGCTCCCGGCGGCTCAGCATCCCCTGTCAGCGCCGCCCCGGATCGTGCGCAGTTGGTCGCTGCCGAGCTTCAGGCCAGTCGCGACCGCGTCACAGCCTGTTCGCGCGCTGCCCAGCCCGACCTCGCGCGGCTGCTCGCGCTCATCGGTGCCTCCGAGGCCGGCCATGCCGCCTTCTTGAAGGACGGGGCGCCATGAGCGCGCTTGCCCATGCGATCGCCGGTGAGGAAGCGGCGATCTACGCCTACGGCCTGGCCGGGGCCCGGCTCGCCAGCACCGACCGTGACCGCGCCCTGGGGGGACTCGCGGCCCATCGCGCGCGACTGCTGCAACTGCGCGAACTCGCAGGGACCTCCGCACTGCCCGGCGCGCCGGGTGGATACGACGTCGCCCCGCCGGCCGATGAGCCGCAGGCGCGGGCCCTTCTCGCGGACGTCGAATCGCGCCTTGCCGCCACCTATGCCGACCTGGCGGCGGCCACGTCGGGCGACGAGCGGGTCAACGCGGCCCTCGCCGCGTGCGAATGCGAGGTTCGCGCGATCGGCTGGGGTGGCGAACCGGAGGCCTTTCCCGGCCGGTGAGGTCAGCCGCGCACGATCTGCACGGCCAGGACGACGATGAGCACGGCGGTCACCGCAAGGAGCACCACGCGCACGAAGCCGCTTCCCTTCGCCATCGCCATGCGTGCACCGACGATGGCGCCGGCCACATTGCACACCCCCATCAGCAGGCCGAGAATCCAGAGCACCGACCCGGCCAGCCCGAAGACGATGAGTGACGCGAGGTTGGTGCCGACGTTGACGATCTTGGCGGTGGCTGAGGCTTGCAGGAACGTGTAGCCCAGCGCGGCCACGAGGAGCACGACAAGGAAAGAACCGGTGCCCGGACCGACGGCTCCGTCATAGAAGCCGATCCCCAGCCCGCCGAGGATGGCCGTGGTCAGGTGGCGTCGCCGCGACGTCTCGCGTGCGACCAGGCCCAGGTCGCGGCGGAACGCGATGAAGCACCAGACGACGATGAGCGCCACCAGGATGATCGGACGGAAGACCACCGGAGGTAAGTGCACGGCCACCAGGGATCCGATCGCGGCGCCGCCGAAGGCCGCGAGTGCCATAGGCAGTGCTGTTGCCAGTCGCGGACGCTCGACTCGGCCGTAGGTCAGCGCCGCCGCCGACGTGCCCAGGATCGACGACATCTTGTTGGTCCCTAGCGAGACGGAGGGCGACTGTCCGGGCAAGGCAATGAGCAAGGCGGGCAGTTGCAGAAGGCCACCGCCCCCGCTCACGGCGTCGACCCAGCCGGCCGCCGCCGCGACCACGCACAGCGCGACGATGACGTACCAGTCGGGGGTCACGCGTCACGCCATGACTCGACGATGGCGAGAACCTCTCCCAGCCGAGACACGACCGCATCGGGCGTGACGTCGATATCGACGGCCTGGTCGCCTAGACGAGAGTGCGGGATGAGGATCGCCCGCATGCCGACCTGCTGGGAGCCATGAACGTCATCCCATGGCCGATCGCCGACGAACACCGTGGCCTCCGGGCGAGCATCGAGCGCCGACAGCGCCGCCACGAAGGCACTGGCATGCGGCTTGGCGACAGGGATCTCGCTGGAGTAGACCGCCGCGTCAATCAGCGGCAGAAGGCCGTCACGGGAGAAGACCGCTTCGTGATGCCACCTCGGCCACATGGTGTTGGACAGAACGCCCACCCGAATGCCGTGCCGGCGAAGGGCGGCCATGAGGTCGATCGCATCGGGATCGGCCAGGGTGTGCGGATCCCAGTGGGCCAGGTACGCCGCGAGCGCGCGGCCATGGCGAGCTGTAGAGACATCGATGCCCACCGCGGCGAAGAGGTGGTCGAGCGCACCGGTGCCCTCGGCACCGCTCGTGGATTGCTGACGCTGCCACCGCGCGACCTCCTCGCGCGCCAGTTGCTCGGCAAGTGACTGCGGGTCAGCCACGTCGTAGGCGACGGCGTAGGCGCGCCACATGTCAACGAGGTCGATGTCATGCCAGGGGGTGAGGGTGCCACCCCAGTCGAAGATGACTGCCTCGACAGGCATCGCTCAGCGCTGACGGCAGAGGGCGATGATGCGGTCGACGATGTCGCCCACGGCCACGTCGACACTCTCCCCGCTCGCCCGATCGCGCAACTCAACCTGCCCGTCGGCTAGGCGCTTGCCGACCACGACGATGGTGGGCACGCCGATGAGTTCTGCGTCATTGAACTTCACCCCGGGCGAGACGCCACGGCGGTCGTCGAGCAGCACGCGAACTCCCGCGGCATCGAGGCTCGCGGCGATCGTGTCGGCGGCCTCGAACGGCGCGTCCTCCTTGCCGGTGGCCACGATGTGCACGTCGGCCGGCGAGACCTCGCGGGGCCAGATGAGCCCCTTGTCGTCATGATGCTGTTCAGCCACGGCTGCGACTGCCCGCGAGACGCCGATCCCGTAGGACCCCATGGTCACCGTGACCTGCTTGCCCTGCTCGTCGAGGACCGTCAGGCCAAGGGCTTCGGCGTACTTGCGACCCAATTGGAAGATGTGGCCGATCTCGATGCCGCGTGCAATCTCGACGGTGCTGCCGCATCGCGGGCAGGGATCACCCTCCAGGATCTCGACCGCCTCGATCTCTCCGTCGACCTCGAAGTCGCGACCGCGCACGAGGTCGTAGACGTGGCGCCCAGGCTCGTTGGCGCCGGTGATCCACGCGGTGCCGACCGCGACGCGGGGATCGACGAGGAATCGAATGCTGCCGCCGCCCGCGAGACCGAGCACGCCGGGACCGATGTAGCCCTTGACCAGCTGGGGGTAGCGCGGGAAGTCGCTCTCCTCGAAGGGTCGGAGGGTGGCGGGATGGGCCGCTGCTTCGACGCGCTTGAGATCGACTTCTCGATCTCCAGGCACTCCGATGGCAAGCGGCTCCTCGCGACCATCGGGGTAGGTCGCCATGAGGACGACGTTCTTCAAGGTGTCGGAGGCCTCCCATGGGCGATCGGCACGACGTGTCTCGTCGCGGGAGTTCGACACATCGACCAGCGTCGCGATCGTGGGGGTATTGGGAGTGTCATGGACGACGGCCGGAGCAAGGCCGTCGATCGACCGCGCCGGCTGGGGCGGAGTGACGACGGCTTCGACGTTGGCGGCGTAGTCGCACGACGTACAGCGGATGAAGGTGTCTTCACCCGACTCAGTCGGCGCCAAGAACTCCTCGCTCTGGGATCCGCCCATGGCTCCGGACTGCGCCGAGACGATGACGTAGTCGAGTTCGAGCCGATCGAACGTGGAGATGTAGGCATCGCGATGGCGCAGGTAGGAGCGCTCGAGCCCGGCATCGTCGACGTCAAAGGAATAGGAGTCCTTCATGACGAACTCGCGACCGCGCAGGATGCCAGCGCGGGGTCGCGCTTCGTCGCGGTACTTCGTCTGGATCTGGTAGATGCACAGGGGCAGGTCCTTGTAGGACGAGTACTCCCCCTTGACCATCAGGGTGAACATCTCCTCGTGCGTCGGACCGAGAAGCATGTCGGTGCCCTTGCGGTCCTGAAGCCGGAAGAGCGTGTCGCCGTAGTCGTCCCAGCGATGCGTGCGCTCGTAGGGCTCACGCGGTAGCAGCGCCGGGAAGTGGACCTCCTGGAAGCCCGCGCCGTCCATCTCCTGTCGGATGATGCTCTCGACGTTGCGATACGTGAGGTAACCCAACGGGAGCCATGAGAAGACACCCGGCGCGACGCGCCGGACATAGCCGGCTCGCACCAGCAGCCGGTGACTCGGCACCTCGGCATCGGCGGGGTCCTCCCGCAAGGTTCGCAGGAAGAGGGTCGACATGCGCAGGATCACGGGCAGCCCATCTTGTCGCGGAGGCTCTGAGGATAGCGGTGACCTCGGTCAGAACAGGATGGTGGCGAACTCCCCCACCTCGTCGAAGCCCACGGCTCGATAGCACCGTCGAGCGGCCGTGTTGTAGTCGTTGACATACAGGCTCACGAGCGGCGCGCAGTCGCGGCGGGCCGCGTGGACCACCGCGGCCATCCCCGGCACCGACAGGCCGCGTCCTCGCCACTCGGGCGCCACCCACACGCCCTGGACCTGGCATGCGTCCGTGGAAGCAGCACCCACCTCGGCCTTGAACACCACGGTGCCGTTATCGATGCGCGCATAGGCGCGGCCTTCTCGAATGAGTTCGGCCACGCGCGCGCGGTACGCCGTTCCCGCTCCCCCGCTCAGTGGCGAGATGCCCACCTCCTCGGTGAACATCGCTACGCACGCGGGGAGAAGTAGGTCGAGTTCGTCGATACGCACGACGCGCACCTGCGGGTCAGGGACGACTGCCGAGTCCGTTGCCATCGACAGCAACGGCTGATGCCGTCGTTCATCGCGGGCGGATCCCCAGGCAGCGCGCACGCCGTCCCACAGTTCGAGGACCTCGCGAGCGGGACCCACCATCGACGAACCGCGTCGCCCGGTGCGACGCAGATGCACCGAGAAGGCCTCTCGTGATTCCTCATCGGTCTCGATGGGAATGACATTTGCTCCGAGGTAGAGAGCCGACTGCGGGCGCCCGTCGATGGCATAGACGACCACGTCCGACACCAGGCGCGCACCCACGGTCTCCAGGCGCGAGGCGACGAAACAATGGGTGAGGGGATCGGCGGCCAGGACACCGCGAAGCCAGGGAAGATCGCCGGCCGCGAGGGGGCGGACGTCGCCCCGCACCTAGCTCACCGAGACGACCGGGGAGCCCGCCTCGTCGGACGCGGCGCTCATCTCCTCGGCGAGTTTCATCGCCTCCTCGATCAGCGTCTCGACGATCTGGTGCTCCGGCACGGTCTTGATGACCTCGCCCTTGACGAAGATCTGCCCCTTGCCATTGCCCGATGCCACGCCGAGATCAGCCTCGCGCGCTTCACCGGGCCCGTTGACCACGCACCCCATCACGGCGACGCGAAGGGGAACCTCGAGGCCCTCGAGCCCGGCCGTGACCTGCTCGGCGAGCGTGTAGACGTCGACCTGGGCGCGTCCGCACGACGGGCACGAGACGATCTCCAGCCCGCGCTGGCGGAGGTTGAGGGATTCAAGGATCGCGATGCCGACCTTGACCTCCTCGACCGGAGGTGCCGACAGGGACACGCGAATCGTGTCGCCGATGCCCTGCGACAACAGCGCCCCGAAGGCCACCGCCGACTTGATGGTCCCCTGGAACATCGGGCCGGCCTCCGTGACACCCAGGTGCAGCGGGTAATCGCACTGCTCGGACAGCAGCCGATAGGCCTGGACCATGGTCACGGGGTCGTGGTGCTTGACGGAGATCGCGATGTCACCGAAGCCGTGCTCCTCGAAGAGCGATGCCTCCCACAGGGCGGACTCGACCAGGGCCTCTGGCGTGGCCTTGCCGTACTTCTGCAGCAGGCGCGGGTCTAGCGACCCCGCGTTGACTCCGATGCGGATCGGCGTGCCGGTCTCGGACGCGGCGCGAGCGATCTCCTTGACCTTGTCGTCGAATTGCTTGATGTTGCCGGGGTTGACCCGCACCCCCGCGCACCCTGCCTCGAGAGCGGCGAAAACGTACTTGGGCTGGAAGTGGATGTCGGCCACGACGGGGATGCCGGACTTGCGTGCGATCTGAGGCAGCGCCTCGGCGTCATCCTGACTGGGCACAGCCACGCGCACGATCTGGCAGCCAGCGGCGGTGAGCTCGGCGATCTGCTGAAGCGTGGCGTTGACGTCGGCGGTCAGCGTCGTCGTCATGGACTGCACGCTCACGGGAGCGTCACCGCCGACGGTGACCGGATGCGTGGGGTGCCGCAGGAGCAGTGCTCGAGTGGGGCGACGGGGCGCCAGAACGGGCGGGGGCGCCGCAGGAAGTCCGAGGTCGATGCTCACCGGATCAGTATCCCCGACGGGCGCCGGACCCACATCCCGGCAGGCGTCAGCCCAGGGTGATCGGCTTGACCAGGTCGGCGAAGATGACGACCGCTCCGATGCCGACGAGCACGACGGCAACGACATAGGCCACCGGCATCATGCGCGCCACGTCGACCGGGCCGGGGTCCGGCCGCCCACGTAGGCGAGCAAGTTGGCGCCGAGAACCCTCGTAGAGGGCTCCCGCCACATGTCCGCCGTCGAGGGGCAGGATCGGAAGGAGGTTGAACAGGAAGAGGAACAGGTTGAGCGAGGCCGCCAGCCCCAGGAAGATCGCGAGTTTCGCCTCGCCCGATTCCTCCGAGGCCACGATCTCCCCGCCGAGGCGGCTCACGCCGACCACGCTCACCGGGCTATCGACTTGGCGCTCGCCGCCGCCGATGAGGGTGTCGCTGACGAGCTCGTAGAAGCGGATAGGCAGCGAGACGAGCGCAACCGCGGAACGCACCGTGAGATCCCACATGGCAGCGGGAACACTCGACCAGGGTTGCGGGACGTAGTCGATCTCGGGGCGCAGCCCGAGAAAGCCGGTGGTCTGCGTCTGCCCGGTGGGCTCCCCGGCCTCGTCGTAGACGGGCCGGGTGACCTCAACGACCTCGACAGGGAGCACGACCGTCGTTCCATCGGGGCGCTGCACGGTGACCTCGACGATGCGTGCGCCGCCTTCGCGCACGGCCGTGGTCATGTCTTCCCACGACCCCGGCGAGCGGCCGTCCACCGCCACGATCGTGTCGCCAGCCTGCAGTCCCGCGGCTGCTGCTGGCGATGCCCCCAGCGCGCAGGTGCCGTCGGGCTGGACGGCGCCCGTCGGATTGCTGACTGACGGCACGCAGGGCACGACGGCGTTGACCTGGAGGGTCGTCTGCGGTGTCCCGATGCCGACGAGGACGGCACCGAACAGCAGGAAGGCGATCACGAGGTTCATGAACGGGCCGCCGAGCATGATGATGACGCGCTTGTGCACCGGCAGCGTGTAGAAGAGGCGATTCTCGTCGCCGGGTGCTATCTCCTCGAGCGATTGCCGACGCGCGTCCTCGACCATCGTCGCGAGGCGTCCCGTCGACATGCGGCCGACCGTGCCCTCGGGTGCTCCCTTGGGCGGCGGGATCATGCCCACCATGCGGATGTAGCCGCCAACCGGGACCGCTTTGAGCCCGTAGCGGGTCTCGCCGCGCACCTTCGACCACACGGTGGGCCCGAATCCGACCATGTATTCGGTGACCTTGACACCGAACTTCTTGGCCGGCACTAGGTGTCCGACTTCATGCAGGGCGATAGAGGCGAGGATGACGAGGAAGAACGCGATGATGCCCACGATCTCCCACATCAGCGTGTGACCTCCTCGATGACCTCGGCCGCGACCGCGCGTGCCCAGGCGTCTGCAGCAAGGACGCGCTCGACGGAGTCGGCGTTCCCCTGATTGTCGCCTGACAGGTGGCGGTGAAGCACCTCGGAGATCGTGGCCACGATGCCGGTGAAGGGAAGTCGACCCTCGAGGAAGGCGGCGACAGCAACCTCGTCGGCCGCATTGAAGACGGCCGGGGCGGTGCCTCCGGCCGATCCGGCGGTGCGAGCCAGGCCCACGGCGGGGAACGCCGCGTCGTCGAGGGGCCAGAACTCCCAGGAGGCAGCCCGCGTCCAGTCGCACCCGGGTGCCGCCGAGGGAACGCGATCGGGCCAGCCGAGTGCCCAGGCGATGGGCAGCCGCATGTCGGGCGGACTGGCCTGGGCCAAGGTGGACCCGTCGATGAACTCGACCATGGAATGCACGATCGACTGCGGGTGCACGACGACATCGATGCGCTCGAAGGGAACGTCGAACAGCAAATGCGCTTCGATGATCTCAAGGCCCTTGTTGACGAGTGTGGCCGAGTTGATGGTGACCAGCGGACCCATGGACCAGGTCGGGTGTGCGAGCGCCTGCTCGGGCGTCACATGGACAAGGCGAGTCGCGTCCCAGCCGCGGAAGGGACCTCCGCTCGCGGTGAGAACGAGTCGTTCGACCTCGTCGCTGCGGCCGCCCATGAGGCACTGCGCTAGAGCAGAGTGCTCGGAGTCGACAGGGCGTATCTGACCGGGCGCTGCGCGTTCCTTCACCAGCGGACCGCCGATGATGAGCGACTCCTTATTGGCCAGGGCGACGACGGTGCCCGCCTCAAGGGCCGCCAGGGTCGGCAGTAGGCCGGCAGCGCCGGCGACCGCGTTGAGAACGACATCGGCCGGCGCGGCCGCGAGTGCCGCTGACTCGACCGGGCCGACCGCCACGCGCTCGACCCCGAATTCGCGGGCCTGATCGGCGAGGAGGTCGAGCTGACCACCCCCGCCCCCCAGGCCGACGACGCGGAACCGCGTCGGGTTCCTCCTGATGACGTCGAGGGCCTGGACTCCGATGGACCCCGTGCTGCCCAGGATGATGACGTCCCGGGGCCTGGTCACGCCCTGATTGTCCTACGCTCATCCCATGACCGACACACTGCTGCCCCCCGCCTCCACACTGCCCCAGGAGCGGCGCCTCGTCACCGAGCTCCCCGGGCCCCGCTCGCGTGAGCTCATGCAGCGTCGCGTGGGAGCCGTCTCCGCGGGCGTCGGGGGCACCATGCCGGTCTTCGCCGAGCGTGCTGGCGGCGGCGTCATCGTCGACGTCGACGGCAATTCCCTCATTGACCTCGGCTCGGGCATTGCCGTCAACACCGTCGGCAACGCCAACCCCCGAGTCGTGGAGCGAGTGCAACGACAGGTGGCCGACTTCACGCACACCTGCTTCATGGTCACGCCCTATGCCGGCTACGTCGAGGTCTGCGAGGCACTCAACCGCGTGACCCCCGGTGACCACGACAAGCGATCGGCGCTCTTCAACTCGGGCGCAGAGGCCGTCGAAAACGCCGTCAAGATCGCGCGATCCTTTACCAAGCGACAGGCCGTCGTGGTGTTCGACCATGGCTACCACGGCCGCACAAACCTCACGATGGCTCTCACGGCCAAGTCGATGCCCTACAAGCACAACTTCGGGCCGTTTGCGCCCGAGGTTTACCGCATGCCGATGTCCTACCCCTATCACGATGGCCCGCACAGCGGCCCCGAGGTGGCGTCGTGGGCGATCTCCAAGATGGACAAGGAGATCGGCGGAAGCAGCATCGCCGCGATCCTCATCGAGCCCATCCAGGGCGAGGGAGGCTTCATCGTCCCGGCACCCGGCTTCCTGCAGGCCCTGCGCGACTACGCCACGCAGCACGGCATCGTGTTCATCGCCGATGAGGTGCAGTCGGGCTTCTGCCGCACAGGCAAATGGTTCGCCTGCGAGCACGAGGGCATCGTCCCCGACCTCATCACGACGGCCAAGGGCATCGCTGCTGGGCTTCCGCTCGCCGCCGTCACCGGGCGCGCCGACATCATGGACTCCATCCACGTGGGAGGCCTGGGGGGAACCTACGGCGGAAATCCCATCGCCTGCGCGGCCGCCCTGGGGTCGATCGAGTCCATGGAGGTCGATGACCTCAACGCGCGCGCCCAAGCCATCGGCGACATCCTCGTGACGAGGCTGACCGACATGGCCGCGCGCATTCCGGCTATTGGCGACATCCGCGGCCGCGGAGCCATGATCGCCATCGAGATCGTCAAGCCGGGCACGCTCACCCCCGATCCCGACCTCACCCAGCGCGTGGCCAAGGCCTGCCATGCCGAGGGCGTGATCGTGCTGACGTGCGGCACCTACGGCAACGTGGTGCGCTTCCTGCCGCCTCTGACGATTCCGGACTCGCTGCTGCTCGAGGGCCTCGACGTGGTCGAGGCCGCCTTCAGCGCCGCCTGAGTCCATGACTGCCGGGCCCGACGCAGCGGAGCGGTCGTCCGGCCCGACGGTCGACGAGCGCGTCGCCGTCGGCCTGCGCGCTCGCCAGGCCGTGCCCCCCGATTCCCTTGGCTCGTACGCCGCGGCGCCGACACGGCCCGATCCGGTGGGGCTGCTCCAACAGCAGGGGGCTACGCGCGTCAAGGACCTGGTGCCCATCCGCTACGGCCGCATGCTGGCCTCCCCGTTCGCCTTCTACCGGGGCGCTGCCTTGATCATGGCCAGCGATCTGTCGACTGGCCCGCGCTCGGGACTCGAGGCTCAGCTGTGCGGCGATGCTCACCTGTCCAACTTCGGTGCCTATGCCAGCCCCGAACGCCGCCTCGTGTTCGACATCAACGACTTCGACGAGACCAACCCCGGCCCCTTCGAATGGGATGTCAAGCGCCTGGTCACGAGCATGGAGGTCGCCGGACTCGACCGTGGATTCGACAAGAAGGCCCGCAATCAGATCCTGCGCGCCACGACACGGGGCTACCGCGAAGCCATGCGAGCGCTTGCCGGGCAAGCCAATCTCGACGTCTGGTACGCCTCGATCGACGTCGACGCGATGATGCGTCAGCTCCAGCCGCAGCTGAGCAAGCAGGCGCGCAAGACCTCCGATCGAAACGTGGGCAAGGCACGCACTCGCAATTCCCTCCAAGCGGCACGCAAGCTCACCGAGGTGATCGACGGCCAGCGCCGCTTCATCGACAGCCCACCCGTGATCGAGCGCGCCGAATCGCTCCTCGGGCGGCAGGACGTGAGCATGGAGGCATCCATCTCGTCACTCCCCCGTGCCTGGGAGCAATATGTCGAGACCCTGCAGCCCGACCGCCGTCATCTGCTGTCCGAGTACCACTACGTCGACCTGGCGCGCAAGGTCGTCGGCGTAGGGAGCGTCGGCACGCAGGCGTGGGCCCTGTTGCTCCAGGGGCGCGACGCCGATGACCTGCTCCTGCTGCAGCTCAAGGAGGCGCAAGCCTCCGTACTCGAAGCTTTCACGCGGTCGAGTTCCCATGTCCAGCATGGCGAGCGCGTCGTCAATGGGCAGCGACTGCTCCAAAGCGCCAGCGACATCTTCCTGGGCTGGAGCTCGCTGCTCGGGGTCGACTACTACGTCCGCCAATTGCGTGACTGGAAGGTATCGGCCGATCTCGATGCGATGGACGCCGACACCATGGGCGTCTACGGTCGGCTTTGCGGCGCTACTCTCGCCAAGGGACATGCACGAAGCGGTGACCGCGTCGCCATCTCCGCGTACATCGGCGACGACGAGGCCTTCGACGACGCCATGAAGTCATTCGCTCGCGTCTACGCCGAGCAAAACCAGTCCGACTACGCGGCCCTGCAGGCAGCCGCTCGCTCAGGGGCGATCACGGTCACCGAGGGAGTCTGAGCCGAGTCACTGCTCGCGGCAGTGCCACTGCTGGCCGTAGCCCTGGCTCATCAGATCGAGGTAGGGCACCGCATCGAACGCCTCGGGGCCGAGCACACCCGCGCCCGACCACACGCCCGATGCCAGGAGTTCCAGCGCAATGACCGGGTTCATCGCCGTCTGCCAGACCACCGCCTGGGTGCCGTACTCGCGCATGCTCCACTCGTTGTCGGCCACGTGGTAGAGGTAGACCTCACGAGGCTTGCCGTCCTTGCCGGTGCCGGTCACCCATGTGCCCGCACAGGTCTTGCCTGACATCACATCTCCGAGCGAAGCCGGATCTGGGAGGCAGGCGGCCACCACATCGCGCGGGCTCACCTTCTGGCCGCGTACGGTGACCGGCTCAGTGCGATCGAGGCCGAGCTTGTGGAGAGTCTTCAGCACCTCGATGAACTCGTCGCCGAGTCCGTACTTGAAGGTGACGCGTTTGCAGTCGATCCAGCGCGGCATGAGCAGGACTTCCTCATGCTCGACGTTGACGCACTCCACGGGTCCGATGCCATCGGGGAAGTCGAAGACCTCAGCCCCCGAGAAGGGTGCCGTGGTAAACCAGCCGCGATCCTTCTCCCAGATGACGGGCGGATTGAGGCATTCCTCGATCGTGGTCCAGATCGAGAAGCTCGGCGCGAAGTCGTAGCCGCTGACGACGAGGTTGGCACCGTCACGCACCCCGAGCTCGTCGATCTCCGAGAACAGGTGGTCGGATGCGTAGCGAGCGAAGACATCCGCCAGGCCGGGCTCCACGCCGATGCCGCACAGGGCCAGCAGGCCGCGCGCCTCCCACTCCGGCGACTTGTCGAACTGCTCGTCGCCGAGCTTGACGAATGTGTCGCTGTGGGGACGTTGAGGATGCGGCCGAGACAGGCTCATCGCGGTATCGAGATAGTTGGCACCGGCAGCGAATGCGCCGTCGAAGATCGGCATGTTGAACCGCGGGTCGACGACATTGAGCACGTGCGTGATGCCGTGCTGCTGGCACAGCGCGGTCACGGCAGCCTGATCCGAGGCGTCGAGTGCCGCCGACGCGAATCGAGGATCACCGGTGCGCGCGACAATCGCATCGGCGCGCGCCGCGTCGTAATCCGCCGCCACCCAGTGCTCGAAGAAGTCGCGGCGCCGGGCGATCAAGGCGGCCGATGTGCCGACACCGCCCGCACCGACGGCCAGGATGCGCATGCTCATGGTGTCTCGTCTCGATCCGCCAATAGCGGCTGGCGCGGGTTCCATGCGGGTCCGCCGGCGGCATCAGCGCGCCGACGAGCCATCGCCGACAGCGCCTCGAGGACAACGCGACTGCCCAGCAGCGCCGTGATGTCGGCATGGTCGTAGGGCGGAGAGACCTCCACCACATCCATGCCCACGACCGGAAGTTCGAGACAGATGCGACGCACGGCATCGAGCAGCTGCCGCGAGGACAGGCCGCCGGGCTCGGGAGTGCCTGTGCCGGGTGCGTGACCGGGATCGGCAACGTCGATGTCGACGGACAGGAAGACGCCGTCGCACTCATCGACAGCAATGGCGAAAGCCTCCGTGAGACAGTCATCGAGACCTCGCGAGACGATCTCAGTCATCTCATAGGACCGCATGCGCTGCTCGGCCATCCAGTCGAGCACATCCGGCGGGGGCCAATAGCCCCGAAGGCCGATCTGCAAGAAGCGATCACCGCGCGCCGCCCCCGACTCGATGAGGCGGCGCATGGGCTGGCCATGGCCGATCAGGGAGCCGAACTCGATATCACCCGTGTCGGCGTGCGCATCGAAGTGCAGGACCGAGACCCTCCCCCAACCGCGTGCACGGGCGACTCCGGTGACATCGGGCCACGTGACCGTGTGATCGCCCCCCAGGATGAGCGGCATCGGACCCGCCTCGGCGACGCGCTGCACCACGACCTCGAGATCGGCACAGGATCGGGCAGCATCGCCGCTGTACATCTCAACGTCGCCGCCGTCGACGACGCGCAGGTCCTTGAGGCCATCCGTGCGCATGGCCAGCGATGGGCGCGAACCATCGTGGCCGAGATAGCAGCCCATGCGGATGGCCTGAGGGCCGAAGCGCGCCCCACTGCGGTACGACGTACCGCCATCGAAGGGCGCGCCGATGATGACCACGTCAGCGTCGGCGTAGGTGGCCGGGTCGTCGAGGTCGCACTTCGGAACGCCGAGAAAGGTCAGGTCCGGGCCGTACTGTCCGCCGTATCGCACCATTCCTCCACCTTAGTGCGCAGAGGTCAGGGTCAGCTGTCGAATCCGAGGCCCACGCGATCCAGCGTGCGCAGCCACAGATTGCGCCGGCCCTCATTGCGGTCGGCCTTGTCGATGGCCCGACGCGTGATGCCGATGCCCAGCGACCGGAGCGGTTCCGGGGGAAAGGGAATGGGCTTGGTGCGCACCATCTCCAACGACGTGCGCTCGGTGCGCTCGCCGCTCAGCAGATCGAGCATGACCTGGGCGCCGAAGCGACTCGCCCCCGTGCCCAGGCCCGTGAACCCGACGCTGTAGGAGACCTTGCCCGAGTATGCGGTTCCCCAGAAAGCGCTGAAGCGCGAGCAGGTGTCGATGGCTCCGGCCCATGCGTGCGTGAACCGCAGGCCGTCGAGTTGGGGGAACGTGTAGCGGAAGTGTTCGGCCAATCGAGCGAAGGGTGCGCTCTGCCGCTCATGCATGGGGTTGAAACTGCCATAGAACGACGCGTCGTAGCCGCCCCAGAGAATCCGGCCGTCATGGGTGATGCGGTAGTAGTGGAACTGATTGCCCGCATCACCGATACCGAACCGATCGCGCCATCCGATCGACTCACGCTGCTCGGCCGTGAGTGGCTCGGTCATGAGCACCGAGTCATAGACGGGCACGACGTAATGGCCCAGACGGCGAAGGAGCGGCGGATAGGCACTCGTGCCCAGGGCCACGCGCTTCGCGCGCACGCTGCCGAAGTCAGTGACGACGCGCATGGTCGAACCGTCGTCGGCCAGGTCGTTGACGACCGTGGCCTCGTGAATGGTCACGCCACGGCGCTCACAGGCCGCAGCGAGCCCCCAGGCGAGTTGAGCGGGGTCGGCCATGGCGACCCCGCGGCGATCAAGGACACCCGCTTGATACGTCGGCGAGTCGACGAGCGCCCGCACCTGGTCGCGGTCGAGGAACTCGTGATCGAGTCCGAGTGCGACTGCCTGGTCGTGCATCTCGCGCAGTCCCTCGACCTGATAGGGAGCCACGGCAACGTCGAGTTCGCCCGACCGAAGGAAGTCGCAGCCGATGCCTTCGGCCTCGATCGTGCGCTCCAGCTCATCGAGGTTGGCCATGCCCAGAGCCGTCAGGCGCGCCATGTCGGTGGGCCAGCGCGCCATGCCATTGCCGAGGCCGTGCGTCAGCGACGCGGCAATGAACCCCCCATTGCGGCCGGTCGCACCCGCGGCGATGCGGTCGCCCTCGAGCAGCACCACGCGCCACTCGGGGAAACGCTCGGTCGCGAGGTAGGCAGTCCACAGGCCGCTGAAGCCTCCCCCGATCACGACGAGGTCCGCCTCGATGTCGCTGGTGAGCGCAGGGCGCGGCGCAGGGCGATCGGGGTTGTCGAGCCAATACGGAGTGAACTGCACATCGGCAAGAGATGCCCGTGCCTGCGGAGTGACGTGGGTGGGAAACGGCATCGGTATCAGGCGGCGGAGCTCTCCAGCTTGCGGCGGCGTCGTGAGTTGACGAATTGCGCGCCGAGGACCACGAGGAGGGAGAGAACGAAGACGAGGGTCGCCAGGGCGTTGACCTGGACGGGGATTCCTCGCTGTGCGGCACCCCAGATGTAGATGGGGAAGGTCACGAGCGTGCCGGCGTTGAAAGCGCTGATGATGTAGTCGTCGAAGGAGAGGCTGAAGCCGAGCAGTGCCGCTCCGAGGATGCCGGGCAGCACCAGTGGGAAGGTGACGTAGCGGAATGTCGACTTGGGGTCGGCGTAGAGGTCGCGTGCCGCTTCCTCCAGGCGCGGGTCCATTCCCTGGAGTCGCGCCTTCACGGTGACGACGACGAAGCTGATGATGAACATGATGTGGGCGATCGTGACGGTCCAGAAGCCGAGCGGGAAGGCCAGGTTGAGGAACAGCGCGAGCAAGCTCGAGCCGAGCACGACCTCGGGCGTGGCCATCGGCAGGAAGATCAGCAGGTTGGTCGTGGACCGGCCGCGGAATCGGTAACGCACCAGGGCGAAGGCGATCATCGTGCCCAGAATCGTGCCGCCGATCGTGGCGATCACGCCGATCTGGATGCTCATGACGAACGATTGGCACACGCCCGGCACGCCACACAGGTTTTGCCAGGCCTCCAGGGAGAACTGATTCCAGGCGACGTTGAACTTGCCGTCAGGCTTGTTGAAGCTCAGGATCGCGACGACCGCGATGGGCACGAAGAGGTAGACGAGCACCAGGATGCCGATGATGGGAATCAGGTTCTTGCGCAGCCACCTCATCAGACCAGGTCCTCCGTGCCGGCGCGACGGATGTAGACGAAGACCAGCGTGAGGATGATCGCCATCATGATGAAGGACAGCGCACTCGCCACCGGGTAGTCGCGGAACTGCAGGAAGTTGGTCTGGATCGCATTGCCCACCATGCGGTCTTGTGGGGATCCGAGAAGTGTCGCGTTGATGTAGTCGCCGGATGCGGGAATGAAGGTCAGCAGCGTGCCGGCCACGACACCGGGAAGGCTCAGCGGCCAGACCACCTTGCGAAAGCCCGTGAACGGCGAGGAGTAGAGGTCGCCTGCTGCCTCGATGAGACGCGGATCGATGCGCTCCAGGGCCGCGTAGAGCGGCAGGATCATGAAGGGCAGGAAGTTGTACGTGAGTCCGGCGATGACGGCGATCGGCGTGTTGAGGATCCGGTTGTCAGGCAGCAGGTGCAGGGCGTTGAGCGTGGTCGTGATGAAGCCCTCGTCGGCCAGGATCGTGCGCCACGCGTAGGTGCGCAGCAGGAATGAGGCGAAGAACGGAGCGACCACGAGGACGAGGAGCAGGGCTCGCCACTTGCCCGCCCGAAACGCGATGAAGTAGGCGAGCGGGTAGGCGATGACGAGCGCCAGCACGGTCGCGATGCCGGAGTAGATAAATGACCGGATGAACTGCGGCCAGTAGTCGGAAATGGCGGTCACATAGTTGGCGACCTCGAAGCCAGGCTGATAGACGCCCGGCGTGCCGGTCGGAGCCTGCAGGCTTGTGAAGAACAGCGAGACCAGCGGGACGACGAAGAACAGCCCGAGCCAGGCGATGCCGGGGATCAGTAGCAGGTAAGCGGTGCGGGCGCGGCGCTGAACGCCAGCCCCAGACGGGACCTTGGTGCCACCGGCGACGGGCGCGAGTGCCGGCATGTCACTCCCCCGAGGGAACGTCGAGTCCGAATGTGTATTCGGGAGCCCAGTGAATGACGACCTCGTCGCCTGGCTGCAGGAGATCGACGGAGCGGTTTTGCTCGAAGACGGTCCACTCGTCACCCCAGGTCGTCATGACGAGGTATTGCGTCGAGACGCCCGTGAACGAGGCGTCGGTGACCTTGCCGGTTGCCCGGTTGTGTCGGTCGGGAACAGCCGCTGAGGATCCGGCAGTCGCGATCGAGAGCTTCTCCGGACGGACCCCCAGCAGGATGGCGCCCTCCTGACGCGTCGAGCGCGCGGCTGGCACGTTGTAAGAGCCCCCCGGCGCCCCGACGATGAGGTCGTCGCCCGAGCGCCCCTGCACGGTGCCCGCCACCGAGTTGGACTGCCCGAGGAAGTTGGCCACGAAGGCGGTCTTCGGCAGGTCGTAGATATCGACCGGGGCACCCATCTGCTCGATGCGGCCCTTGTTCATGACGGCGACGGTGTCGGCCATGGTCATGGCCTCCTCCTGGTCGTGCGTGACGTGGACGAAGGTGGTGCCGACCTCGGTCTGGATGCGCTTGAGCTCGATCTGCATCTGTCGGCGCAACTTCAGGTCGAGGGCGCCCAGCGGCTCGTCGAGGAGCAGGACGCCGGGCTCGTTGATGAGAGCTCGTGCCACCGCCACTCGCTGCTGCTGACCGCCGGACAACTGCGCGGGCTTGCGCCTCGCCATCGGGCCCAACTGCACGAGATCGAGCATCTCGTTGACGGGGCCCGACACATCCTTGATGCCGCGGCGGCGCAGGCCGAAGGCGACGTTTTCGAAGATGTCGAGGTGCGGGAACAGCGCGTAGGACTGGAACACCGTGTTGACGTAGCGCTTGTAGGGCTTCTCGTTGGTGATGTCGGTGTCACCTAGCAGGATGTTGCCGCTCGTCGGCGCCTCCAGCCCGGCGACCATGCGCAGCGTCGTGGTCTTGCCGCAGCCCGACGGACCCAGCAGGGCGAAGAAGGACCCGCCCGGGATCGTCAGCGTGAGGTCGTCGACCGCGGTGAAGTCGCCAAACGACTTCACCAGGTTGACCAGCCGAAGGTCCTGGACCTCCCCACTAGCGGCCACTGCGTCACCTCTCCCTGTCGTGGGTCAGGGGGTCAGCCTAGGCGCCGAGACCTAGAAGCCGATGGCCTTCTGGAACTCTCGCTGGTAGGCGACGTCCTGCTCGGGCGTGAGTGTCATGAAGACGAAGGAATTGGCCAGCTTCTCCTCGCTGGGGAAGATCCACTGGTTCTCGGCCAAGGCCGGGTCGATCGCCGCCATCGCCTCCTTGGCCCCGGCCACAGGCGAGACGTACTGCACGTAGGCCGCGACCTCGGCGGCCACCTTGGGGTCGTAGTAGTAGTTCATGACCGCCTCGGCGTTCTTCTTGTGCGTGGCAACGCTGGGGATGAGCATGTTGTCGGTCCAGAGCATGCCTCCGGTGTCCGGCAGGCCCACGCCGAAATCATCGCCCAACTGGAACATGTCGCCCGACCAGCCGATGACCGCAATGACATCGCCGGTCTCGAGAGCAGCGATGTAGTCGTTGCCCGAGACCTGGCGGACCTGCCCACTGTCGATCTGAGCCTGGAGCTCGGCGATCGCCGCCTGGAACTGGTCGTCGGTGAAGTTGGAGGGATCTGCCCCCTGCGCGGCCATGATGATGCCCATCGTGTCGCGCATCTCCGAGAGCAGGGTGATGCGGCCCTTGAGCTTGGGGTCCCACAGCTGGCTGAGCGAGGTGAGCGTGTCGGTGCCCAGGGCCTCCTGGAGGAGGGCCTTGTTCCACCCGAAGCAGCCGAACCCGGAGAACCAGGGCAGGGAGTACTCACGGCCCGGATCGAAGGATACGTTGGTGTAGTTGGGCAGCAGGTTGGCCGAGTTGGGCATGGCCGCCTTGTCGAGCTTGACGGCGAAGCCACTTTGAATCCACAGCGCCGCCATCCAGTCGGTGAGGACCACGATGTCGCGGTCGATGGACTGGCCCGACTCCAACTGCGCGCGCACCTTGGCGAAGAACTCGTTGTTGTCGTTGATGTCTTCGGTGTAGTTGACCGTGATGCCAGTCGCGGCCGTGAAGGCCTCCAGCGTGGGATAGGCGCCGGTCGCATCATCGACATCGATGTAGAGGGGCCAGTTGGCCCAGTTGACGAACTTCTCGGTGTCGGAGAGATCCTGGGCAGGCGACGGCCCCGGAGCGGCACCGCTGCTGCTTGCCGTGCCTCCACCGCCCGCACCACAGGCGGCCGCGGTTGCCGCGACACCGGTGATGCCGGCAACCTGAAGGAGGCGGCGGCGGGAGAGCCCGGACCGGGCCATGGCCACAACGGCGGAGGCCTCCGGGGACAGCGGTCGCTTGCTCATGATCTCTCCTGTGTTGTCGTGCGCCCTACGGGCGGTTTCGATCTTTGAAGATAGTACGGTGCCAGTCCTTGCGCGCGTCGCCTGAAATGTCCCAGGAGACGTGCTTGATCACGGTGTACTCCTCCAGGGAGTACTTGGACATGTCCTTCCCGAAGCCGGACTGCTTCATCCCGCCGTGGGGCATCTCGCTGACGATCGGGATGTGGTCGTTGACCCAGACGCAGCCCGACCGGATCTCGCGCTGGGCCCGCATCGTCCGGTAGACGTCGCGGGACCACACCGAGGCCGCCAGCCCGTAGCGCGTGTCGTTGGCCAGGGCGAGGCCCTCATCGTCGGAGTCGAACGGCAGGGCCACGAGGACCGGGCCGAAGACCTCCTCCTGGACGATCTCGGAGTCCTGGGCCGCCCCCGTGATGAGGGTCGGTGCGTAGTAGGCCCCCTTGGCCAGGTCGCCGGCCGGCACCTCTCCCCCGACGGCCACGGTGGCCCCGTCGCCGCGGGCCCGGTCAACGAACCCGGCGACCCGATCGCGCTGCGTGAAGGTCACGAGGGGACCCAGGTCGGTGTCGGGATCTCGCGGGTCGCCGAGGCGGATCGAGGCGAGAAGATCGGCGATCCCCTCGACCACGCGGTCGTAGATGGGCCTTTGCACATAGACCCTCGTCGCGGCCGTGCAGTCTTGGCCAGCGTTGATAAGAGCGCCCGCCACTGCTCCGTGAATGACCGCCTCGACATCGGCATCGTCGTACACGAGGAAGGGCGCCTTGCCGCCGAGCTCGAGGTGCACGCGAGCGGCCCGGGACGCGGCGATCTCCATGACCCGTCGGCCGACGGGGGTCGAGCCCGTGAAGGAGACCATGCCGACGGCCGGGTTGCTGACCAGGGCTTCCCCCGCGACGGGGCCGCGGCCGACGACGACGTTGACGACGCCCGCGGGGATCCCGGCGGCGACGGCATCCTCGGCGAGCATGAGGGTGGTCAGGGGGGTGATCTCGGCGGGCTTGAGGACGATCGTGTTGCCCGCCGCGATAGCCGGAAGCACCTTCCACATGGCCATCTGCAGGGGGTAGTTCCAGGGGGCGACCGAGCCCACGACGCCCACGGGCTCCCGGCGGATGACCGAGGTGTGGGAGGCGTCGAACTCCCCCGAGGCCAGGCCCTCGAGTTGACGGGCGGCCCCGGCGAAGAACACCACGTTGTCGATGGAGCCCGGGACGTCGAATTCGGTGGCCAGGCGCAGCGTCTTGCCCGTCTGGCGAGACTCCACCTCGGCGTACTCGGCCGCACGGGCCTCCACGCGGGCCGCCAGGCGGAGCAGAGCCGCCCCCCGCTCACCGGGGGTGGCTCCCGCCCACTCGGGGAAGGCGCGCTGGGCCGCCGCCACGGCGGCATCGACCTCGGCGTGCCCGGCCAGGCCCACGGTCTCCACGACCGACCCGTCAGCCGGATCGATGACGTCGAGAGTCTCACCGGGGGCGGTGATCACCGCTCCATCGACGAACCCTGCTCGCGGGCTTGCGGACACGAATCCTCCCAGACGACAGCGGGACTCCCTTCACCCTAGCCGCCTCGTGGCGCGTCGGCCCAGGGGCGCGACAGAACCGTGATCCGAGGCTTCCGGGGCATTCCGCCGACCGACCCAAACCCTGCGCATGAGCGCAATAGAGTGACCGGAGGACGCAGAGGCGTTCACCGTGGAGGAGGCGACAATGAGTGTGGTGCGAGCGGCGCTCGTGCAGACCAACTGGACCGGCGACAAGGAGTCGATGATCGCTGCCCATGAGGACTACGCCCGGCAGGCGGCGGCTCAGGGGGCCAAGGTCATGTGCTTCCAGGAGCTGTTCTACGGCCCGTACTTCTGCCAGGTGCAGGACACCAAGTTCTACGAGTACGCCGAGTCGATCCCCGGCCCGACCACCGAGCGCTTCCAGGCACTGGCCAAAGAGCTCGGGATGGTGCTGATCCTCCCGATGTACGAGGAGGAGCAGCCGGGCGTCCTCTACAACACCGCGGCGGTCGTCGACGCCGACGGCAAGTACCTGGGCAAGTACCGCAAAACGCACATCCCCCACGTGCCCGGCTTCTGGGAGAAGTTCTACTTCCGTCCCGGCAACCTCGGCTACCCGGTCTTCGACACGGCGGTCGGCAAGATCGGCGTCTACATCTGTTTCGACCGTCACTTCCCCGAGGGATGGCGCGCACTCGGGCTCAACGGCGCCCAGATCGTCTTCAACCCGTCCGCCACCTCTCGTGGGCTCTCCGGCTACCTCTGGAAGCTCGAGCAGCCCGCGTCAGCGGTCGCCAACGAATACTTCATCGGAGCCATCAACCGCGTCGGCATCGAAGACCTCGGCGATGACGACTTCTACGGCACCAGCTACTTCGTCGACCCCGAAGGCAAGTTCGTCGGCGAGCCGGCCGACGCCTACCAGCCCGAATTGGTCGTCCGCGACCTCGACATGGACCTCATCACCACGGTGCGCAATCGCTGGCCCTTCTACCGCGACCGCAGGCCCGATGCCTACGGCGACCTGACCCGACCCTGACGGGAGGCTGACATGAAGACCCTCATCCGTAACGGCTCCGTCGTCACGCCCCAGGGCATCCAGGCGATGGATGTCCTCGTCGACGGCGAGAAGATCGCGGCACTCCTCGCCCCCGGCGCCACCTCGGATTCGCTCGCGGGTTCGGTCGATCGCGTCATCGACGCGGCGGGCAAGTACGTCGTCCCGGGTGGCGTCGACGCCCACACCCACATGGAGCTGCCGTTCGGTGGCACGTTTGCCTCCGACACCTTCGAGACTGGCACGCGAGCGGCAGCCTGGGGCGGCACCACCACGATCATCGACTTCGCCGTGCAGCGCTACGGCGAGCGCGTGCAGGACGGACTGGCCACGTGGCACGCCAAGGCGGGCGGCAACTGCTTCGTCGACTACGCCTTCCACCAGATCATCGGGGGCGTCGACGACGACTCCCTCAAGGCCATGGACGAGCTGGTCGACGAGGGCATCACGAGCTTCAAGCTCTTCATGGCGTATCCGGGAGTGTTCTACAGCGACGACGGCCAGATCGTGCGGGCCATGCAGCAGGCCACCCACAACGGGTCGCTGATCATGATGCACGCCGAAAACGGCATCGCCATCGACGTCCTGGTCGCGCAGGCTCTCGCTCGCGGTGAGACCGCTCCGATCTACCACGGCCTCACCCGCCCCTGGGAGACCGAAGAGGAGGCGACACACCGCGCGATCATGCTGGCGCGCATGACGGGGGCACCTCTCTACATCGTGCACATGTCGGCCAAGCAGGCCGTGCAGACCCTGCAGGAGGCCCGTGATCTCGGCCTCAACGTCTTCGGCGAAACCTGTCCGCAGTACCTCTACCTGTCGCTCGAGGAGAATCTCGGGGCACCGGGCTTCGAGGGAGCCAAGTGGGTCTGCTCCACTCCCCTGCGCTCGCGCGCCGAGGGCCACCAGGACGAGTTGTGGCGTTACCTGCGCACCAATGACCTGTCGATCATCAGCACCGACCACTGCCCGTTCTGCTTCAAGGAGCAGAAGGAACTCGGCATCAACGACTTCTCGAAGATCCCCAACGGGATCGGCTCCGTCGAGCACCGCATGGACTTGATCTACCAAGGCGTGGCCGATGGCAAGCTCTCCGTCGAGCGCTGGGTCGAACTGTGCTCGACGACGCCGGCTCGCATGTTCGGCCTCTACCCGCGCAAGGGCGCCATCGCCCCAGGCTCGGACGCCGACATCGTGGTCTACGACCCCAACGGGCACACGAGCATCGGCCTCGAGAAGACCCATCACATGAACATGGATCACAGCGCCTGGGAGGGCTTCGAGATCGACGGTCATGTCGATGTCGTGATGTCGCGCGGCACCGTGCTCGTCGACGAGCAGGGCTTCCACGGGACCAAGGGTCACGGCCAGTTCCTCAAGCGCGATCTATCGCAGTACCTCATCTAGCTCACCACCACCACCGAAGCGGAGTGTCACGTGTACACGATTGACCACTGGATCGACGGACGCCGGGTGCCCTCGTCCTCCGGACGGACAGGCACGGTCTTCAACCCGGCCACCGGTCAGCAGCAGGGCGCAGTCGCCCTTGCGTCGGTTGCCGAGGTCGATGCCGCCGTTGCCTCGGCGAAAGCGGCATTCGCCACGTGGCGATCGTCGTCGCTGAGCCGTCGCGCCGAGATCCTCTTCTCCTTCCGCCAGCAGGTCTACGCGCGTCGCGCCGAGATCGCCAACCTCGTCTCCCAGGAGCACGGCAAGGTGCCCTCCGACGCAGCCGGCGAACTCGCCCGCGGGCTCGAAAACATCGAGTTCGCGTGCGGAATCCCGCAGATGCTCAAGGGCTCCTACAGCGAGCAGGTGTCCGGCGGCGTCGACGTGTACTCGATCAAGCAGCCTCTCGGCGTGGTGGCCGGCATCACGCCGTTCAACTTCCCGGCCATGGTGCCCATGTGGATGTTCGCTAACGCCATCGCGACGGGCAACACCTTCGTGCTCAAGCCGAGCGAGAAGGATCCGTCGGTCTCGCTGCTCATCGCCGAGATGCTGGCCGAGGCAGGCTTGCCCGAGGGTGTCTTCAACGTCGTGCAAGGCGACAAGGTCGCCGTCGATCGGATCCTCGAGCATCCCGACATCCAGGCCGTGAGTTTCGTGGGCTCTACCCCGATCGCGAAGTACATCTACGCCACCGGCACAGCCAACGGCAAGCGCGTGCAGGCCCTGGGCGGCGCCAAGAACCACATGATCGTGCTGCCCGACGCCGACATCGACATGGCCGCGGATGCGGCGGTCAGCGCGGGCTACGGATCGGCCGGCGAGCGCTGCATGGCGATCTCCGTGGTCGTCGCCGTGGGCGATGCCGGCGACCGCCTGGTCGATGCCATCTCCGCGCGACTGCCGAAGATCAAGGTGGGTCCAGGCACCGATCCCGATGCTGAGATGGGCCCGCTCATCACCGGAGAGCACCGCGACAAGGTCGCGTCCTACCTCGCGGGAGCCTCGGGTGAGGGCGCCACGGTGGTCGTCGATGGCCGCGAGGCCGACCTCCCGTCTGACGGGTTCTTCCTCGGCGTCTCGCTGGTCGACCACGTGAAGCCCGGCATGAAGGTCTACGACGACGAGATCTTCGGACCCGTCCTCTCGGTCGTGCGCGTCGACACCTACGAGCAGGCCGTGCAACTCATCAACGACCACCAGTTCGGCAACGGCACCGCGATCTTCACCCGCGATGGGGGGGCCGCCCGCCAGTTCCAGTTCGACATCCAGGTGGGCATGGTGGGCATCAACGTGCCGATCCCGGTGCCGGTCGCCTACTACAGCTTCGGGGGCTGGAAGGCGTCGCTGTTCGGCGATGCCAACATGTACGGCCCGGCGGGCGTGGAGTTCTACACCCGTACCAAGACCGTCACGTCCCGCTGGCCCGATCCGTCGACATCGTCCGTCGACCTCGGCTTCCCCCGAACCCGCTGACGAGAGGCTCGACATGGATATCGGCGTCGTCCTGCAGTGCACTCCCCCGGCTTCGCGGGTGGTCGATCTGGCCAAGAAGGCGGAGACCTTCGGCATCGACTACGTGTGGACGTTCGACTCCCACATCCTGTGGGAGGAGCCCTACGTCATCTACTCCCGGATCCTCGACGAGACCCGCAAGGTCATCGTCGGTCCGATGGTGACCAACCCCGCTACCCGCGATCTCACGGTCACCGCCTCGGTCTTCGCGACACTCAATGAGATGTACGGCCACCGCACCGTCATCGGCATCGGGCGCGGCGACTCAGCCGTGCGCGTCACCAATGGCAAGCCCGTCAGCGTGGCGGAACTCCGCGATGCCGTCGTGCTCCTTCGCGACATGACCAATGGCCGTGCGGTGGACTACAAGGGCAGTTCGATTCGTCTGCCGTGGGCCAAGGACGCCGGCACCGAGGTCTTCGTGGCCGCCTACGGTCCCAAGGTGCTCGCCCTCACCGGCGAGGTGGGCGACGGCTTCATCCTCCAGCTCGCCGACCCCCAGATCGCCGCCTGGACGATCGAGGCCGTGCGCAATGCCGCAGCGAGCGCCGGGCGCAATCCCGACGACATCTACATCTGCGTGGCGGCGCCCGCCTATGTCACCGACAACGTCGAGCACGCGCGCAACCAGTTGCGCTGGTTCGGCGGCATGGTGGGCAACCACGTGGCCGACATCGTCGAGCGCTACGGCGACAGCGGCGGAGTGCCCCAGGCACTCACGGACTACATCAAGGGTCGCGAGGGCTACGACTACAACCAGCACGGTCGAGCTGGCAATACGCATGCCGACTTCGTGCCCGACGAAATCGTCGACCGCTTCTGCATCATCGGACCGGTCGAGGAGCACATTCGCCGACTCGAGGAACTCAAGGCGCTCGGGGTGGACCAGTTCGCCATCTACCTGCAGCACGACGACAAGGACCGCACCCTCCTCGAGTACGGAGAGCGCATCATCCCGGCCATCCAGGACACCGTGCTGGCGAAGAGCTGACGTGGCGAGCCGAACGTCCACCGTGGGGTCACGCGCCAAGCGTGGCCTCGTCTCGCTGGGCTGGGCGCTGGGCGGCGTCCTCGTGGCGATCCTGCTGTGGGAGGGCGTCAAGGTCCTGGGCTCGATCATCACCCTGCCTTTCGAGACGTCCGATCAGGCCATGCCGCACGTCTGGTCGATCGTGTCGGGCGCGATGCAGCCCGAGGTCCGAGGATCCGACACTCCCGTGTGGCAGACCGTGCTCATCGCCGCCATCTACACGCTGGTCATCGCCTTCGGCGGCTTCCTCATCGGCGTTGCCGTCGGTCTTCTGCTGGCGATCGTCATGCAGCGCTTCGCCTTCTTCGAGCGTGGCCTGCTCCCGTTCGTCATCGCGTCCCAGACCGTGCCGCTCATCGCGCTGGCTCCCCTGATCGTGGGCATCGGCAATCGCATCAGCATCGGGCCCTTCGAATGGGGCCAGACGCAATCGATCATGTTCATCGCGGCCTACCTCGCGTTCTTCCCCCTCTCGGTGGGTGCACTACGCGGTCTGCAGGCAGCCACGCCCACGCAGGTCGAACTCATGCGCTCGTACGCCGCTACGCCACGACAGGCCCTGTGGAAGCTCCGCTTCCCCGCATCTATCCCCTACCTCGTGCCGGCCTTGAAGGTGTCCGCAGCCGCCGCCGTCGTGGGCACGGTGGTCGCCCAGATCTCGACGGGCGGTCGCGGTGGCATTGGCCGCCTCATCATCGAATACGCACGAGAGACGACGGCGCAGCCGGCCAAGGTCTACGTCGCCGTCATCGGCGCCGTCATCGTGGGCCTGCTCGCTGCCGGTCTCGTCGCCCTGCTTGACCTGTATCTCACGCGCAACCTGCCGAAGGAGACCCTCACGTGAGCACCCTGGCCGTCCACGCCGAAGGCGTGTGGAAGATCTTCAATGAGGGGGCCAACAACGAGGTCACAGCGCTGTCCGACGTCAGCATCGACGTGGGCAAGGGCGAGTTCGTCTCCCTGATCGGTCCGTCGGGCTGCGGCAAGAGCACCCTGCTGCGCGTCATTGCCGATCTCATCCCACCAACACGCGGCAGCGTCAGCGTGGCCGGCGTGACCCCGCACGAGGCACGCGAGAAGCACCAGTACGGCATGGCATTCCAGCAGGCCGCGCTGCTCGACTGGCGCACGGTGCGCCGCAACGTCGAGCTGCCTCTCGAGCTCGCCGGGTGGGACAAGGACAAGCGCAAGGCCCGCGCCCTCGAGCTCCTCGAGATGGTGCAACTCCAGGACTTCGCCGATCACCGTCCGTGGGAGCTCTCCGGCGGCATGCAGCAGCGCGTCGCGATCGCCCGCTCCCTGGCGACCGACCCCGAGATCCTGCTCATGGACGAGCCATTCGGAGCACTCGACGAGATGACGCGCGAGCGCATGCAAAACGAGCTCCTGCGCATCTCGAAGGCCACGGGCACATCCGTCGTCTTCGTCACCCACTCGATTCCCGAGGCCGTCTACCTCTCCAACCGCGTCGTCGTCATGTCCCCGCGACCCGGTCGCATCACCCACGTGGTCGCGGTCGACCTGGGCGAGCGCAACGAGGACACGCGTGAGTCGGATGCGTTCTACGACTCGGTCACCGCGGTGCGCGAGGCTCTGCGCGGCCGCGCGACCCCCGTGGGCGAGGGCGGCGCTCGGTTGGCGGAGACGTCGTGAAGTCGAAGGTCAATGCCATCTGGCCTCCGATCCTGCTGGCGGCGCTCTTCCTGCTCGCCTGGCAGGCCCTGGTCGTCATCCAAGACCTGAAGCCCTATCTGCTGCCCGCTCCCAGCCTCATCTTCACCACCTTCATCACCAATCTCTCCCTCATGCTCGAAACAGGTCTCTATACGGCAACGACGGCCGTGTTGGGCCTGCTCCTGGGCACGGTTCTGGGCATTGTGCTGGCCATGGTGGCCCAGCGGTTCTTCGTGTTCCGCAATCTCATGATCCCGGTCGCGGCCGGCATCGCAGCGGTTCCGATCGTGGCGCTCACGCCGATTCTCAACAACATGTTCGACATCACGAGCCGCACGCCCCGCGTGCTCATCACCGCGATCGTGGTGTTCTTCCCCATCTTCGTCAACGTCTACCGCGGCCTGACGGAGGTCCCCAACGTGCAATTGGAGTTGATGCGCTCCCTGTCAGCGACTCCCCGCACGGTCACCCGGGTACTGCGAATTCCCAACGCACTGCCCTTCTTCTTCACCGGATTGAAGGTGGCCGCTCCCCTCGCGGTCATCGCCGCTCTCGTTGCCGAGTACTTCGGTGGTCCTCAGGAGGGACTCGGGAGCAAGATCGCGTCATCGGCAGCCAACACCGCATACGGGCGAGCCTGGGCGTATGTGGTGGTCGCGATCATCGTCGGGCTCGCTTTCTATCTCATCACCCTGCTCCTCGAAAGGGTGACGACACCGTGGGCTGGTCGATCCCGATCCGCCTGACGCAACTCACTGGAGGAAACATGAAGACAGCACCGCGCGGTCGCCTCGCAGCGATCGTCGGCGTCGTCGCCGTCGCCGGGATGACCCTGGCGGCGTGCGGGGGCGGATCGAGTTCGGGCGAGTCCAGTTCCGCGGCACCCGCCCCCGAGTCGTCGAGCGCAGCACCGGCGCCTTCGGAGTCGGAGGCACCCGCCGAGGAATGCACCGAGCCCATGCCCGTCAACCTGCAGCTGCAGTGGTTCGTGCAGGCACAGTTCGGCGGCTACTACGCCGCCAAGGACAAGGGCTTCTACGCCGAGCAGTGCCTCGACGTGACCATCCTCGAAGGCGGCGTCGACATCGTCCCGCAGACGCAGCTCGCTCAGGGCGCGGCCGACTACGCCATCGCCTGGGTGCCCAAGGCACTCGCCTCCCGCGAGCAGGGCGCCGGCATCGTCGATGTGGCGCAGGTTTACCAGCGCTCAGGCACGCTGCAGGTGTCGTGGGCCGACTCCGGAATCTCCACTCCGGCCGACCTCGCAGGCAAGAAGGTCGGCAACTGGGGCTTCGGCAACGAGTACGAGCTCTTCGCCGGTCTCACTCAGGCGGGACTGAAGCCGGGCAAGGACGTCGAGCTCGTGCAGCAGCAGTTCGATATGCAGGCGCTGCTCAACCGCGAGATCGACGCGGCGCAGGCCATGACCTACAACGAGTACGCCCAGGTCCTGGAGGCCGTGAACCCCGACACGGGCGAGCTCTACAAGCCTGAGGACTTCACCGTCATCAACTGGAACGACGTCGGCACCGCGATGTACCAGGACGCCATCTGGGCGTCTGAGGAGCGCCTCGCCGATCCTGCGTACCAGGACATGACGCAGCGCTTCGTCACCGCGTCGCTCAAGGGCTGGATCTACTGCCGCGACAATCCCGAGGAGTGCGCGCAGATCATCACGGCCAACGGCTCAAAGCTCGGCGCGAGCCACCAGCTCTGGATGATGAACGAGGTCAACAAGCTCATCTGGCCGTCGCCGCTCGGCGTGGGTGTCATCGACCCGGCCCTGTGGGCCCAGACCGTGAGCGTGGCCCTCAACACCCTGAACGCCGATGAGGTCACCATCATCACGGCGGATCCGGGCGAGGCGGCCTACACCAACCAGTACGCCGAGGCTGCCAATGCGGCACTGACCGCAGAAGGCCTCAACACGACCGGCGATGACTTCGCGCCGATCGTGGTCGAACTCAAGGAGGGCGGCGCCTGATCGGCCCGCTCCCCCAGTAGTACGCAGTGGGGGCCGCACCCATCGGGTGCGGCCCCCACTCTTGTGCTGAGATCTAGTCCAGGCTGGCCATGACGTGCTTGATGCGGGTGTAGTCCTCGAACCCGTACATCGACAGGTCCTTGCCGTAGCCGGAGTGCTTGAAGCCGCCGTGCGGCATCTCGGCCACCAGCGGGATGTGGGTGTTGATCCACACGCAGCCGAAGTCCAGGTTCTTGGCCATGCGCATCGCGCGCCCGAAGTCCTTGGTCCACACCGAGGACGCCAGGCCGTAACGCACGCCGTTGGCCCAGGCGAGGGCCTCGGCTTCATCCGAGAACTTCTGCACCGTGATGACCGGACCGAAGATCTCGTTCTGGATCATCTCGTCGTCCTGCTTCAGGTGAGCGACCACCGTCGGCTCCACGTAGAAGCCGCGATCGCCCTGGCGCTTGCCGCC
>NBNH01000012.1 GCA_004379115.1 Actinomycetales bacterium mxb001 | reverse complement strand
CGCCCGCGAGGCCGGCATCGTCCTGGGCATCGCGCTGCTCGCGAGCATCCTCGTGCGACTCGTCCTTCTGGAGCCGCTCTATGTCTCCGGTCCCGCGATGTCGCCGACACTCGGTGCGGGTGATCGCGTGCTGGTCGCCAAGGGCCTGTCATCGGTGACCGGCCTGTCGCGCGGCGACGTCGTTGCGTTCGCCGACCCAGACAACTGGCAGGACATTCCTGCGCCGTCGACTTCCGTCTTCTCCACCGCGCTCGCTGTCCTGGGTATCGCACCCTCACCGGGTGACGATGTCGTCATGCGCGTCATCGGGGTTGGCGGCGACCGCGTGGAGTGCTGCGATGCGCAGGGACGAATCCTCGTCAATGGACAGGCAGTCGATGAGGACTACCTGCCGGCGGGCATGCCCACCGACCAGGTCACCTTCGACGTTGTCGTACCCGCCGACAGCTACTTCGTCCTCGGCGACGATCGGGCCCTTGCTCGCGACTCGCGCTACCACCTCGAGGTCAACGACGGGGCTGTCCCTGACGCCAACGTCATCGGGCGGGTGATCCTGCGCGCGTGGCCGCCGCAGGTGCTGACGACCCCGGAGGTGTTCGCTTCCGTGCCCGATCCGCAGGGGGCTCCGTGACATCGATGCCGACGTTGCGTCGCGAGCGAGCGATCCTGCGCTCGATGGGGCCGTCGGCGACCCTGGCCGCCATCGATGAGGTTGGCCGTGGCGCTCTCGCCGGCCCCGTGGCCGTCGGTGTCGTCGTGATCGATCTGCAGACCCCGACGGCCCCTCGAGGTGTGCGCGACAGCAAGGCATGCCCCGAAACCGAGCGGCGCGAACTCGCTCCACGCATCAGGTCGTGGGCGCGACACTGCGGAGTGGGCATGGCCTCCTCCCGGGAGATCGACGCCGTTGGCATCATCGGGGCACTCGCGCTTGCTGCGGTGCGCGCGCTGAACTCCGTAGGAGGCCGCCCCGACGTCGTCCTGCTCGACGGAAGCCACAACTGGCTGCGCCGAGCATGCCCCGGCGTGCCAATCGAGACGCTCGTCTCCGGCGATGCGCAGTGTGCGGCGATCGCCGCCGCGAGCATCGTGGCCAAGGTCGCCCGCGACGACCTGATGGTCGAGTTGCACGGAGACCATCCCGACTACGGGTGGGCAGGCAACAAGGGATACGCCAGCCCTGATCACATCGCCGCTCTCGCCGAGCGCGGTCCGTCGCCGCTGCATCGCCTGAGTTGGCGACTGCCGGGCACGCAGGCCACCGCGTAATCCCCAGGGTCACGCTGCCGAGGTTGTCCCCAGCATCTGCGGTTGGCCGTCGCCCCTTCCAGGGCGTCCACGACGCTCCCCGCGGAGGTGCGCCATGTCAGCACGCATTGCCCTGGGCAACTGGGGAGAAGACCTCGCCGCTCGCTATCTCACGGACAGCGGCCTGACCGTCGTCGACCGCCGATGGCGTTGCCGCGAGGGCGAGATCGACATCGTCGCACGGGACGGATCAGCCCTGGTGGTGTGCGAGGTCAAGACGCGAACGACCGAGGCCTTCGGGTCGCCCATCGCCGCCGTCACGCCGCGCAAGGTGCGCCGACTGCGCCGACTGGCCGCGGCATGGCTCCAGGAGCATGGTGAGCACGCCAGCCAGGTCCGGCTCGACGTCGTCGGCATCCTCGTCGATGGCCATGCACGGCCGGTGATCGAGCACCTACGCGGTGTCGACTGATGGTGGCCCGCACGGGATCGGCCGTCATCGTCGGTGTCCGGGCACGGCCGGTGACCGTCGAAGCCGATGTCTCCTCCGGCTTGCCCGGCATGACGGTGGTGGGCCTGGCCGACGCCGCGATCAATGAGGCTCGCGACCGGGTGCGCGCAGCCGTCCAGCACAGTTGCGCGGAGTGGCCGCGCACGCGCATTACCGTCGCCCTGCTGCCGAGTTCCCTGCCCAAGCGCGGATCGGCGCTCGATGCCGCGATCGCTGTCGCGGTGCTGGCCGCGGGGCGCCAGGTGCCATCGGAGGCCGCGGCCCGCGTGTGCGTCCTGGGCGAACTCGGCCTCGACGGACGGTTGCACGCGGTGCCGGGTGTCATCGCTGCCGCGCTCGCGGTGCGAGGTCGAAGCGGTCTGCGACTGCTCGTCCCCGAGGCCAACCTCGGCGAGGCGATGCTCGTGCCCGATCTCGATGCCGGAGGCGTACGCGACCTCGATCACCTCATCGCGATCCTGCGCGGTGACGCCGCGCCGACCGACGCGTCACCGCAGCCCCTGGCAGACCCACTGACGTCAGGACCGGACCTTGCCGACGTACGCGGTCAGGTCGAGGCACGCAGCGCGCTGGAGGTCGCGGCGGCCGGCGGCCATCACCTGTCATTGATCGGTGAACCGGGCGCTGGCAAGTCGATGCTCGCCACACGCTTGCCGGGACTCCTCCCGCCGCTCGGCGACGAGGCAGCGCTCGAGGTCACCGCCATCCGATCCATCGCCGGCCAGCTGGCTCCCGGCGATGGCCTATGGCGACGCCCCCCATTCGTCGCACCGCACCACACCGCGTCGTCGGTGGCCATCATCGGCGGTGGTCAGGCCGGCCGCGTCACGGTCGGCGCCATCACGCTGGCCCATCGTGGAGTGCTCTTCCTCGACGAGGCTCCGGAATTCGCGCGCTCGGTGCTCGAGGCCATGCGGCAACCTCTGGAGGAGGGCGAGGTGCGGGTGGCACGCGCCGATCTGTCGGTCACGCTGCCAGCGCGCTTCCAACTCGTGCTCGCCGCCAATCCGTGCCCGTGCGGTCGGGGCCTCGGAGATGGTGCGGACTGCAGTTGCTCATCCGTGCAGCGGCGTCGCTATTCCGCGCGCATCTCCGGGCCCCTCGCTGACCGCATCGACCTGCGCCTGCAGGTACGGCGACCCGCCGCTGGTGCCCTGGGGGACGACGGGGAGTCGACCGCGGTCGTTGCCGAGCGCGTGCGGCAGGCACGCGAGCGCATGCGTGCGCGCTGGCACGGCACGGCCTGGCAGGTCAACGCCGACGTTCCCGGGCCGGCGCTTCGGCGCGATTGGCCGGCTGAGGAGCGCGCCACGTCGATCCTGTCGCGGGCCGTGGCACGCGGGGCACTGACACTGCGCGGCGCTGATCGCGTGCTTCGGGTCGCCTGGACTCTCGCTGACCTGGCCGATCGGGTGCGCCCAGGTTCCGACGACATCGCCCGCGCCATCGCACTGCGTGGGCCGGAGGCCGCATGAGCGACGATCTGTCCGAACGCCGAGCCCGCATGCTGCTCACCGCATGGTCGGAGCCCGGCGACGAATACCTCGTGGCAGCGGTGGACCAGCAGGGTGCCTCCACCGTCGTCGATGCCGTCCTCTCCGGCACGAGTCGCCTGCGCCGGGCTGCGGCCATGCGGGTGCGCATCGGCGAGGGCTCCCGACGCGTCGATGCGCTGGTCGCGCCGATCGAGGATCGCGCTGATCGCTGCGGTGCGCGTTTCGTCGTCCCGGGCGATGCCGAGTGGCCCACGCAACTCGACGACCTCCTGACCCGCGCACCGCTCGGCCTGTGGGTCGCTGGCGCCGCTCACCTGCGACGTCTCGCCGCGTTCTCCCTCGCGATGGTCGGCGCGCGGGCGTCGACCCCGTATGGCGAGGGCGTAGCGCGCGCGATGGCGAGCGACCTGTCCACCGAGCAGTGGTCGGTGATCTCCGGCGGTGCCTTCGGCATCGATGCCGCTGCCCATCGCGGAGCGCTGGATGCGCGGGGCGCCACCGTGTGCATCCTGGCCGGGGGAGTCGATATCCCCTACCCCCGCGCTCACGAGACCCTCATCGCCCGTATCCGCGAGCAGGGCCTGCTCGTCAGCGAGACACCGCTGGGCGGAGCCCCGATGCGTCAGCGCTTCCTCACCCGCAACCGCGTGATCGCCGCCCTCGCGCGCGGCACCGTCGTCGTCGAGGCCGCCCTCCGATCGGGCAGTGGCACCACCGCGCGCGAGGCCCACGCGCTCGGACGCGCGGTCATGGCCGTGCCCGGCCCCGTCACATCACCCCAGTCGGCCGGGTGCCATGCGCTCATTCGCGATATCGGCGCACACCTCGTCACCGGCTCGCGCGACGTGCTGCGTCATATCGACCCGGCGGCCGTGACACCCGACGACGACTGGCCCGCCGACGCGATGGGCCCGCGTGAGGCGCGCGTGCTCGATGCCGTGCCCGTGCGCCGCCCCGTCCCCCTCGCACGCATCGCGCGGACGGCCGGTCTCGTGGAATCCGATGTCCTAGCCGCCCTTGGTGTGCTGGAAGCCGAGGGCCTGATCGAGCGCATGGAGGCTGGCTGGCGGCGTGGCAGCCGAGCCTCCGCGGGTCCTCCCCGCACCATGGGTGGGTGACCGCATCCGCGTCCGGCGACGAAGCGCTGCCCGAGGCGTTCTCGCAGGCTCTCGCGCGGTTCGAGGAACACCTGGCCGGTGAGCGGGGCCGCAGTGCCCACACCGTGCGCGCCTACGTCACCGACGTCGAGGGCATGCTGCGCTTCGCCGCTTCCCGAGGCACGTCCGAGGTGGCCGATATCCGCCTCCTCGACCTGCGCGGCTGGCTCGCCGATCAGGAGCGCCGAGGGCTGTCGCGGGCCACGCTCGCGCGCCGTGCCTCCAGTGTGCGCACCTTCACCGAGTGGGCAGCCAACCGTGGACTGTCCGACACCGATGCGGGCTCACGACTGGCCAGTCCCAAGCGCGGTCGGCGGTTGCCGTCAGTGCTGACCGCCGACCAGGCGACCCAACTCCTCGACCTCGCGGAGTTGATGGCCGACGATCCGCTGGGTCTACGCGATGCGGCGATGCTCGAGGTTCTCTACGCCAGTGGGATCCGCGTGAGCGAATTGGTGGGCCTCGATATCGACGATGTCGATGAGCGCAGACGCACCATGCGTGTCATCGGCAAGGGCGACAAGGAACGCGTCGTGCCGATTGGCGCGCCCGCGCTGCGCGCGATCGACCGATGGCGCGAGCACGGGCGGCCGAGCCTGGCGGGCGAGTCGTCCGGCCACGCGCTGTTCCTGGGCGCCCGGGGTCATCGCATCGATCCACGTGCGGTCCGCGAGGTCGTGCACCGGTTCGTCCGCGAGGTGCCGGGTGCGCCCGATATCGGCCCGCACGGCCTGCGTCACTCCGCCGCCACGCACGTGCTCGAAGGTGGTGCCGACCTGCGTGCGGTGCAGGAGATCCTGGGCCATGCGAGCCTGGCGACCACGCAGGTCTACACGCACGTGTCGGTCGAGCGCCTGCGCACGACGTTCGAGCAGGCGCATCCGCGCGCCTAGGGCTTGAGCACGATCGGCCGCCGCAGGAGCAGGAGCGGGTCGGCGTACGACGTCCCGCGTCGCAGACCCCAGTGCAGGCACCGGCAGTGCGCCCCGCGCGTATCGACAACGCCGATCACGGTGCCCGCCGCAACGACGTCGCCTCGTTGCACGCGCGGACGCACGCCCTCGTAGGTCGTTCGCCAGCCGCGGCCCAGACCGGCCGCCTCGATGTCGTGTTCGATCGAGACGACGTAGCGGCCGGCGAGGAGGCCGGCGTAGACCACGCGGCCCGGCCCGGCCGAACTCACCGGGGTCCCGGGCGCGGCGGCCAGGTCGACCCCTCGGTGGCCCGGCGCCCAGGCGGCGGCCGGCGGGATGAAGGGGCGCTCGACGAGGAGGGGAGCGGCCAGGGGTGCCTGCCAGCTCAGGGCGCTGGCGAGGAGGAGGGTGGCGATCATGGGCCGACCGTGGTCCCGCGGAGGCCGCCTCGGCCTCCGGACGCCGCCGCTGCGGACCAACGGACCCTCGGCGCCCTGGGGACGAAGCACCCCTCTCCACCCCGTAGACTCGACCACTGGTCCGGGCTCGCCCGGATACATCGCGTGTCCCCACCCCGCCAGGGGGTAGGCCGTCGGTCCCGGCTCGCCGGGCTAGGCCGCACCGGGGCACCAGGGGCGCTCGCCACCCGGCGAGGGCCGACAACCGACAGCGGTGGGTACGCCCACCGCACAAAGGAGTGCCCGATGGCCGTCGTCACGATGCGCCAGCTGCTGGAGAGCGGTGTCCACTTCGGACACCAGACTCGTCGCTGGAATCCCAAGATGAAGCGCTTCATCTTCACCGAGCGCAATGGCATCTACATCATCGATCTGCAGCAGTCGCTGTCCTACATCGACCGCGCCTACGAGTTCGTCAAGGAGACCGTCGCCCGCGGTGGCACCGTGCTCTTCGTCGGCACCAAGAAGCAGGCGCAGGAGCCGATCGCCCAGCAGGCCGCGCGCGTGGGCATGCCCTACGTCAACCAGCGCTGGCTCGGCGGCATGCTGACCAACTTCTCCACCGTGCACAAGCGGCTGCAGCGCCTCAAGGAACTCGAGGCCCTCGAGACCGACCCGGCGGCCGCGGGCATGACCAAGAAGGAACTGCTGACCCTCGATCGCGAGCGCGTGAAGCTCGATCGCACCCTCGGCGGCATCCGCGACATGGCCAAGCTGCCCAGCGCCGTGTGGGTCATCGACTCCAACAAGGAGCACATCGCGGTCGGCGAGGCGCGCAAGCTGGGTATCCCGGTCATCTCGATCCTCGACACCAACTGCGATCCCGACGAGATCGACTTCCCGATCCCCGGCAACGACGACGCTATTCGCTCGGTGACCCTGCTCACCCGCGTGATCGCCGATGCCGTGGCCGACGGTCTCATGGCCCGCGCCGGTCGTGCACGCGGCGAGGGTGACGACGCCGTTGCCGTCGTCGCTGCTGACGAACCGCTCGCCGAGTGGGAGCAGGAGCTTCTCGCCGGCGGAGGCACCGAGACGGTTGAGGTCGTCGAGGTTGTCACCGAGGCCCCCCAGGCCTAAGCGCTCCGCACGGAGCACCACCCACGCGGCTGACGCCGCGCCCGACCGCGCGCCCACACGGACGCGCTCACGAGCACGAAGGAACTGACATGGCGAACATCACGGCCGCTGACGTGAAGAAGCTCCGCGATCTCACGGGCGCGGGGATGATGGAGTGCAAGAAGGCGCTGGAGGAGTCCGACGGCGACATCGACAAGGCGATCGAGTCGCTGCGCATCTCGGGCGCTGCCAAGGCCGCCAAGCGTGGAGCCGAGCGCACCGCGAGCAACGGGCTCGTCGTTGCCCAGGGCAACGCCATGGTCGAGTTGCTCTGCGAGACCGACTTCGTCGCCAAGAGCGAGGACTTCCAGGCGCTGGCCGGCACGATCGTCGAAACCGCGAGCAACATGCAGATCGGTGACTCGTCGCTGCTGTCGGTCACCATGACCGACGGGCGCACCGTCGAGCAGGCGATCTCCGACCTCGCGGGCATCATCGGCGAGAAGCTCGAGCTCGGCCGAGTGGCGCTGCTGAAGGCTCCGGTCGCGACCTACATGCACCGCCGTTCCTCCGATCTGCCCCCGCAGGTCGGCGTCCTCGTGTCCTACGAGGGCAGCGAAGATGCGGCGCGCGCGGCTGCCATGCAGGTAGCGGCCATGCGCCCCACCTACGTGTCGCGCGACGATGTGCCGGCCGACGTGGTGGCCAATGAGCGTCGCATCGCGGAAGCCACGGCCAAGGAGGAGG
Organism: Actinomycetales bacterium mxb001; assembly: GCA_004379115.1. Classification (GTDB taxonomy): domain Bacteria; phylum Actinomycetota; class Actinomycetes; order S36-B12; family S36-B12; genus Mxb001. The sequence continues at coordinate 15,282 of NBNH01000012.1, read as the reverse complement.
GCAAGCCCGAGGCTGCACTGCCCAAGATCGTCGACGGCCGTCTCCAGGGCTTCTACAAGGACTCCTGCCTGCTCGAGCAGCCCTCGGTCCAGGACTCCAAGCAGTCCGTGTCCCAGGTCCTGCAGGCTGCTGGCACCACGGTGACGGCGTTCGCTCGCTTCGAGGTCGGGCAGGGCTAGGCACTCGACATAGGGCAGACTGCGCACCAGACCGCCGCGTGCGGTCCCGAGGAGGTCGAATGGCTGGCCAGGGCTCGACAGCGGATGCTGCTCGGGTGGTCCAGCCTTCCCTCGAGGGCACCATCGACACGTGGCCGGAGGCACCCGATGCCGGCTGGGGTCGCGTGCTCCTCAAGCTCTCCGGCGAGGCATTCGCGGGGGGCGGTGACCTCGGCGTCGATCCCGACGTCGTGCAGTCGATCGCGCGCCAGATCGCGGGCATCGTCCGCGACGGCACCGAGGTGGCGGTCGTCATCGGCGGCGGCAACTACTTCCGCGGCGCGCAACTGTCGCAGCGCGGCATGGACCGGGCGCGCGCCGACTACATGGGCATGCTCGGCACGGTGATGAACTGCCTGGCCCTGCAGGACTTCCTCGAGAAGCAGGACGTCGACACGCGCGTGCAGACCGCGATCACTATGGGCCAGGTGGCGGAGGCCTACGTACCGCGCCGTGCCATTCGCCACCTCGAGAAGGGCCGCGTCGTCATCTTCGGCGCGGGCTTAGGCGCCCCCTACTTCTCCACGGACACGACGGCCGCGCAGCGGGCCCTGGAGACGGGCGCGGAGATCGTGCTCATGGCTAAGGCCGTCGATGGCGTCTACGACTCCGATCCGCGCACCAACCCGCAGGCGGTGCGCTTTGACCGGCTGACCCATGACGAGGTGCTGTCACGCGACCTGAAGGTCGCTGATGCGACAGCCATCAGCCTGTGTCGCGACAACGACATGCCCATCCTCGTGTTCGACCTGCTCACCGAGGGCAACATCGCCCGTGCGGTCCGGGGTGAGAGGATCGGAACGCTGGTGACGAAGCACGCCGAAGGTCGTGCCCGAAACGGAGAGGCGCCGTGAGCGATCAGGTCGATGAGATCCTCCTCGAAGCCGAGGAGAAGATGGACAAGGCCGTCGAAGTCGCTCGCGAGGACTTCGCCACGATTCGCACCGGCCGTGCCAACCCCGCGATGTTCGCCAAGATCATGGTCGATTACTACGGCACGCCCACCCCGGTGAACCAGCTCGCGTCTTTCCAGTCGCCTGAGGCGCGTCTGATGGTCATTACCCCCTACGACAAGGGCTCGATGGCCGCTATCGAGAAGGCCATCCGCGACTCCGACCTGGGCGTCAACCCCACCAGCGACGGCGTCGTCATCCGCGCAGCGCTGCCCCAGCTCACCGAGGAGCGCCGCAAGGACTTCATCAAGGTGGCGCGCACTAAGGCCGAGGATGCCCGGATCGCCATCCGCAACATCCGCCGTCACGCCAAGGACCAACTCGACAAGCTTGTCAAAGACCACGAGGTCGGCGAGGACGAGGTCAAGCGGGCGGAGAAGCACCTCGACGAGGCGACGCAGAAGACCGTGGCGCACGTCGATGACATGCTCAAGCACAAGGAAGCCGAGCTTCTCGAGGTCTAGCGATGACCTCCCCTTCGGGCGGTGACGCCCCCGCCGACCCGGGCAGTGCACCTGCCGCGAAGAAGGCCTCGCGTGCCGGACGTAATCTCCCGGCGGCCATTGCCACCGGAGTCGTCCTCGCCGCCCTCGTGGTCCTGAGCCTCATCTGGGTCAAGTGGCTGTTCGGCGTGCTGGCTGGCGCTGCGCTGCTCATCGCCATCCACGAACTCACCGCCGCGTTCGCGCAGCGCGATATCCGGATCGCACGCACCCCTGTCTACGCGACCACGGTCGCCATCATGGTCTGCGCCTACGTGTGGGGGACCGAGGCGATGCTCGCCTGTCTGGGCGCCGGAGTCGCAGCGGTGCTGCTGTGGCGTATCCGCCGGGGCACCGAGGGCTACGTCCGCGATGTCACGGCCAGCGTGTTCCTGCTGGGCTACATCTCGCTCATGGCGGGATTCGCCATGCTGATGCTCGCCGCTGACGATGGTCCGTGGCGCATCATCGTGTTCATCCTGCTGACCATCGGTAACGACATCGGCGGATACGCCACCGGCGTGCTCTTCGGTAAGCATCCGATCGCCCCCCAGATCAGTCCCAAGAAGTCCTGGGAGGGGTTCGCCGGATCGCTCATCGTGCAGTGCGCGATCGGAGTCTCGGCGTTCATCTGGATCTTCAATGCTCCCTGGTGGGAGGGCCTGATCATGGGAGCGGTGCTCACGGTGACCGCCACGGCCGGTGACTTCGCCGAGAGTGCGATCAAGCGGGACCTCGGCGTCAAGGACATGGGCACCTTCCTGCCCGGGCACGGCGGCATCATGGATCGACTCGACTCGCTGGTCATCAACGCCTTCGCCGCCTGGGCACTCTTCGCCCTGTTCCTCGGCGCTACCTGATCCGATGCGACACTGATCGCATGCCCGCACCCGGTGAACTCGTCTTCGACGCGCCCGCGCGCGGCAAGCCCCCCGTCCACTTGGCTGACCTCGATGCGAGCGAACGCCGGTCCGCGGTGGCGGCGCTGGGCCTCCCGGAGTTCCGAGCCGATCAGGTGTCACGCCATTGGTTCGGTCGGCTGGAAGATGATCCCGCTACCTGGACCGATCTGTCACCGGCAGATCGCGAGGCGATCGCACCTCTGCTACCGCATCTGCTGACGCCGGTGCAGACGCTGACATGCGACGACGGTGCCACGGTCAAGACGCTCTGGCGACTGCACGATGGCTCCCGCGTCGAGAGCGTGCTCATGGGCTATCGCGATCGCATCACCATGTGCGTGTCGTCCCAGGCGGGTTGCGGAATGAACTGCCCGTTCTGCGCGACCGGGCAGGCCGGCCTCACCCGCAACCTGTCGACCGCCGAGATCGTCGAGCAGGTGCTGGCCGGAGCGCGGCTCGTGCGCAGCGGTGCCTTCCCCGGCGACCGCGAGCGCGTGAGCAATGTCGTCTTCATGGGCATGGGCGAGCCGCTCGCCAACTACCGAGCGCTCATGGGCGCTATCCACCGCCTGGTCGAGCCGGTGCCCGAGGGCCTGGGCATGTCGGCACGCGGAATCACCGTCTCGACAGTCGGGCTCGTCCCGCGCATCCGCGAGCTCGCCGGCGAGGGCCTCCCGCTGCGTCTGGCGGTCTCGCTGCATGCCCCCGATGACGAACTGCGCGACACTCTCGTGCCCATCAACACCCGCTACCCGGTGGCCGAGGTGCTGGATGCGGCCTGGGACTACGCGGAGCGCACCGGCCGGCGCGTGAGCATCGAATACGCGCTCATCAAGGACGTCAACGACCAGCGGTGGCGGGCCGAACTTCTCGCGAAGCGCCTGCGCGGCCACCTCGTGCACGTCAACCTCATCCCCCTCAACCCCACGCCAGGATCGCAGTGGACCGCCTCCCGACCGGAGGACGAGCGAGCGTTCGTCCGGGCGCTCGAGGAGGCCCACGTGCCGGTGACGGTGCGCGACACGCGGGGCCGGGAGATCGACGGTGCCTGCGGTCAGCTGGCCGCCGCGGCACCATGAGCGGGTGAGCGAAGCAGCCGACGCACAGCGCCCGGACGGCAGCCAGGCGAAACGGCCCCGGACGGTCACCATGGGTGAGGCCGCCACCCTTGCCGTGGTTCGTGCCGTCCTCATCGCCACGACGGCCGTGCTCGTCTCGGTCGCCATCAACGTCGAGGCCGTGCCCGGAGCCGTCCGGCTGCCGTTCCTCTTCACATACATCCTGCTCTGGGTCGTCCTCTACGTGCTCTACTTTCGCCATCAGATGAAGATGATCGCGCGCGCTGACTTCCCGACGGTTCGCGCATGGGAGACCCTCGTCGTCGGCGCCATCATGTTCATCACCGTCTTCGCCAACGCGTACTACCAGATCTCGCAACTCAACAGTCGATCCTTCTCGGAGGACCTCGACCTGTTTACGGCCTACTACTTCACCGTGACAGTGCTGGGCACCGTCGGCTTCGGCGACATCACTCCCGTCACCATCTTGGCGCGGTCGGTGTCGATGGTTCAGATGATCGTCGATCTCGGCATCATCGCCTTCACGGTGCGACTGATCACCCAGCGAGTCAAGCAAAACAAGGAGCCCGGGGCTGCAAACCTCGAGCTGCCCTGACGCGGTACCTTCGGCCCCGTGGGCAGGGCGTATGACGACGCGCGGCGACGCAGCCTGGCCGAACCCGATGCCTTCTGGGGCGAGGCGGCCAGCCTGATCGACTGGGTCACCCCGCCCACGCGGGTGCTCGATGATGCCCGTGCGCCGCTCTACCGCTGGTTCCCCGACGGCGAACTCAACACCTGTGCCAATGCCCTCGATCGCCATGTCGGTGCTGGCCGGGGCGATCGACTCGCGCTGATCCACGACAGCGCGGTGACCGGGCAGGTCACGACGTTCACCTACGCCCAACTCCTCGACGAGGTCTCACGCTTCGCCGGAGCCCTGCGGTCCCTCGGCGTGCAGAAGGGCGACCGGGTCGTGATCTACATGCCACTGGTGCCGGAGGCGGCCATCGCGATGCTGGCCTGCGCGCGCTTGGGCGCCGTTCACTCGGTCGTCTTCGGGGGCTTCGCGCCCGCCGAGCTTGCCGCGCGCATCGACGACGCTGCTCCGAAGGTCGTCGTCTCAGCGTCCTGCGGCGTCGAAGGCACCCGGGTCGTGGAATACAAGCCCCTGCTCGACGAATCCCTGCGCCTCGCCGAGCATGAGCCGGACGCCTGCGTCATCCTGCAGCGCCCGCAAGCGACCGCGAGCATGGGGGAGCGCGATGTCGACTGGAGCGACGCCATGGCATCGGCGGAACCTGCCGCTCCGGTGACCGTGCGCGCTACCGACCCGCTCTACATTCTCTACACGTCCGGGACGACCGGTAAGCCCAAGGGCATCGTGCGCGACAACGGCGGACATGCGGTGGCTCTGGCCTGGTCGCTGCCCAACGTCTACGGCGTGACCGCGGACGATGTCTGGTGGGCGGCCTCCGATGTCGGCTGGGTGGTGGGCCACTCCTACATCGTCTACGCGCCGCTCATCACCGGGTGCACGACGGTGATGTACGAGGGCAAGCCCATCGGGACTCCCGATGCCGGTGCGTTCTGGCGCGTTGTCGAGCAGCATCGCGTCAATGGCATGTTCACCGCGCCCACGGCGATCCGGGCGATCAAGAAGGAGGATCCCGCGGGCCGATTCATTCGCGAGCGGGATCTGTCGTCACTGCGCACGCTCTTCCAGGCGGGGGAACGACTGGACCCCGACACGTTCGCCTGGGCCTCCGACCACCTGGGCATACCCGTCGTCGACAACTGGTGGCAGACCGAGACGGGCTGGCCCATGGCGTCGAGCCTGCGGGGTCTCGACCCGATGCCGCTCAAGCCCGGGTCGCCGTCGGTGCGCGTGCCCGGCTTCGACGTTCGCGTGGTCGACGAGCACGGCCATGAGGTGCCCGCGGGCACCGAGGGCAACATCGTCGTGCGCCTGCCGCTGCCGCCGGGCACGCTGCCCACGCTGTGGGGAGATGACGACCGCTATGTGGAGGCCTATCTCAGCGCCTTCCCCGGCTACTACTCCACGGGTGACGGCGGCTACCTCGACGACGACGGCTACCTCTACGTCATGGGACGCACCGACGACGTCATCAATGTTGCCGGGCATCGCCTCTCGACCGGTTCGATGGAGGCGGTCGTCGCCACCCATCCCGCGGTCGCTGAGTGCGCGGTCATCGGCGTGCACGACGAGATCAAGGGCCAGGTGCCACGGGCATTCGTGGTCCTGAAGGCCGGAATCGATGCCGATCCGGCGGCCCTCCAGGAGGAGATCGTCGAGATGGTGCGTGATCGCATCGGTCCCGTGGCGGCCCTGCGCCAGGTGGCGATCGTTCCCGCACTTCCCAAGACGCGCTCGGGCAAGATCCTGCGCCGCACGATGCGCGGGATCGCCGACGGGCGCGAGGAGCCGATCCCGTCGACCATCGAGGATGCCAGCGTCCTCGATGTGCTGCGTCCACTCCTCCGAGGGGAGAGCTCATGACCAGCGGCCCGCTCGAGGGCATCGTCGTCGCCGACTTCACCCGCGTACTCGCCGGTCCCTACTGCACGATGCTGCTCGGCGACATGGGCGCGGAGGTCATCAAGGTCGAGCGGCCCGGCGCTGGCGATGACACTCGAGCGTGGGGACCGCCGTACACGGCGTCAGGCCTGTCGACCTATTTCGCCGGCGTCAACCGCAACAAGTCGACCGTCGGCATCGACCTCAGCACCCCGGAGGGCGTGCGGGCGGCACGCGATCTCATCGCGCGAGCCGACATCGTCATCGAGAACTTCAAGGCCGGCACCCTCGAGCGGCTCGGCCTGGACTACGCGACCGTGAGCACGGAGCATCCCGGACTCGTGTTCTGCACCATCTCCGGTTTCGGTTCGGGCGCGGGTCGCGACCTGCCCGGCTATGACCTGCTGGTGCAGGCCATGGGCGGCCTGATGAGTGTCACCGGTCCTGGGCCCGGTGAGCCGACCAAGGTGGGTGTCGCCCTTGTCGATGTCATCACCGGACTCCACGCGACGGTGGGCATCCTGGCGGCGCTGCATCATCGCGATGCCACGGGTGAGGGGCAGCGACTCGAGGTCAACCTGCTGTCGTCACTCCTATCGGGACTCGTCAACCAGTCGTCGGCGTACGCCGGTGCCGGCGTGGTTCCTGGCATCTTGGGCAACGCGCACCCGTCGATCGCGCCCTACGAGGTCTATGCCACCGCCGACCGACCGCTCATCATCGCCGTGGGCAACGACCGGCAGTTCGCCTCCCTCGCGGAGGTCCTGGGTGCGCCGGGTCTGGCCGAGGATCCGCGATTTCGCACCAACCCCGATCGGGTGACCCATCGGGTCGCCTTGAACGAGCAGTTGGTAGCCCTGCTCGCCGGCGCCGGTGCCGATGAATGGCAGCACCGGCTGACTCAATCAGGCGTGCCCTGCGGGCCGATCAACGACATCGCCCAGGCCTTCGCGCTCGCCGAGCGGCTTGGGCTGGAGCCGGTCGTGGACGCGGATGGCACGCCAACCGTGGCTCATCCCATTCGGTTCGATCGCACGCCGGCGACCTATCGGCTGCCTCCGCCGAGCGCTCCCTAGCGGAACGCCGGGATTCCCGTGAGGGCCTGGCCGATGACGAGCGTGTGCATCTCGTTGGTGCCCTCGTAGGTGTAGACCGACTCGAGATTGTTCATGTGTCGGATAACGGGGTATTCGAGCGTGATCCCGTTGCCGCCTAGGATGCCGCGGCACTCGCGTGCGATGGCGAGGGCTTCGCGGGCGTTGTTGAGCTTGCCCAGGCTCACCTGCTCCGGCTTGAGCCGATGCTCGTCCTTCAGGCGCCCGAGGTGCAGTGCGAGCAGCATTCCCTTGCCGAGTTCGAGCGTCATGTCGGCGAACTTCTGCTGCGTCATCTGATAGGCGGCGATGGGCTTGTCGAACTGCTCGCGGTCGAGCGCGTAGGAGATGGCGGTCTCGAGGCAGTCACGCGCGGCGCCGAGCGTGCCGTAGGCAATGCCGAAGCGTGCCTCGTTGAGGCAGGCGAGCGGACCCTTGAGTCCCTGCACGTGGGGGAGTACGGCGTCGGCGGGCAAACGGACCCCGTCGAAGACCAACTCGGCCGTGAGCGAGGCGCGCAGCGACATCTTCTTGTGGATCTCACGGGCGCTGAAGCCCGGGGTATCGGTGGGGACGACGAATCCACGGATGCCGTCGTCGGTCTGGGCCCAGACGATGGCCACGTCGGCCACCGTGCCGTTGGTGATCCACATCTTGGATCCATTGAGGAGCCAGTCGTCTCCGTCGCGCTTGGCGCTCGTGCGCATGCCGCTCGGATTAGAACCGAAGTCGGCCTCCGTGAGACCGAAGCAGCCGATGGCCTCGCCCTTCGCCATGCGCGGCAGCCATTCCTGCTTGTGCTCCTCGCTACCAAACTCGTGGATAGCGAACATCGCCAGCGAACCCTGCACGCTGACGAGCGAGCGAATCCCGGAGTCGCCTGCCTCGAGTTCCATCGCCGCCAGGCCGTAGGAGACCGCGTTGGTGCCGGCGCAGCCGTAGCCCTCCAGGTGCATGCCGAGGACGCCGAGCTCGCCGAACTCGAGCGCAAGCTCACGTGCCGGGATGGTGCCCGCCTCGAACCAGTCGGCGACCTCGGGCTTGATGCGCCGGTCGACGAAGTCGCGGACGACATCGCGGATCGCCCGCTCTTCCTCACTCAGGAGGTGGTCGATCGCGAAGAGCTCGAGCGGCTGGCGGGGTGCGCTGCTCACGGGTCCTCCCGGGGTGGGGGCCGGAGTGTCCGGCCCCGCCAGTATTCCAGGGGTCCCCGGAGGCGCATGCCCATGCCACCGGGCCATACGCCAGGATGTGCGGCATGTCACTGCTCTCTCGCATTCGGGTGCCCCACGACCTCGATCCGTCTTCCCGTGCGGGCCTCATGCTCGCCGCGGTCAACGTCGGGATGTCGTACCAGCCCAATCTGCTCACCAGGAAGAGTGTCGACCAGGGGATCATCACCGGGGTGTCCGGCCTGGCCGGATACTCCTGGGGCGTCGCGGCGCACAGTGCGCTCAGCTCCCTGGGCTCGCGCGTCGGTGGCAAGCGCGGCCAGGTGGCCGGCGACGCGCTCGTCGTGCTCGGAGCAGTGGCCGCCAATCGCCTGCTCGCGTGGCGCGAGCACGAGCCCGCGTGGCGCTCGGCGGCACGCCTGGCTTCAGGGGCACTGGCCGCCGCGGCAGCTTCGGGCATGGCATCGCGCGCGATCGAGGAGATCCCGAGCACCCCGGTCCGCGTCCTGACGACGACCGGCACGGTCGCCGCGCTCGGTGGTGGCGTGTACGGCGTGACGCGACTGTTCGGCCAGCAGATCGGTGCGCTCGAGCTCGGGCCCTTCCGCTCGGACCGCGGGGGCGACCTCGCCCAGGACCAGGACCTCACGGTCAATCCGCTCACCGCCACCGGCATCGGTCTCGCAGTCACCGGAACCCTGCTCGGGCTCGCCGCGGCCGAATCGCGCCTCACGCGACTGTGGAGCCGCGGCGTCGCCTCGCTCTTCGGCGGTGAGCCCGAGGACCACGCCACGGTCGCCCGCGGATTGTCGTTCGTGGCCACGGGTGTAGCCGGCGCCATGGCCCTGAAGCTCGTCGATCGCCAACTCAACACCGCCGGCGAGGGCATGGAGCCGGCGCACGCGGTGCCGCCGGACATCCCCGAGATCACCGGCTCGCCCGTCTCCGGCCGCGCGTGGGCCGATCAGAGCCGCGAGGGTCGTCGCTGGCTGAGCATGGTGCTCAGGCCCGAGGGCATCTCGTCGATCATGGGCGAGCCCGCCATGCAGCCGATCCGCGTCTACGCGAGCCTGTCGAGTGCGCCGACGAAGGAGGGCCGCGCCCAGGTCCTGCTCGACGAGATCGATCGCACCAAGGCCCTTGAGCGGCCCTACGTCGCGCTCTGGTCACCGACGGGCTCGGGCTACGTCAACTACGTGGCCTGTGAGACGTTCGAGTACTTGACCCGCGGCAACTGCGCGAGCCTCGCTATCCAGTACTCCGTGCTGCCGTCGTCGCTGTCGCTCACCGACGTCAAGCTCGGCACCGACCAGACGCGCATGGTCTTCGCGGGCATCGCGCAGCGTTTGGCCGCGATGGACCCCAAGGATCGCCCGCGCGTTTTCCTGTTCGGCGAGAGCCTGGGCTCGCAGGTGAGCGAGGAGATGTTCGAGGGCATGGGGGTCTTCGGGCCCGAGAGCCTCGGCCTGGAGGCGGCGCTGTGGATCGGTACGCCCGAGGCGACGAAGTGGCGTCAGCAGCTGTGGGGTGACCGCACGGTGTCGGCGCCACCGGCGGTGGGCCCCGGCGACATCTACCTTCCGCGCTGGGTCGGCGACTGGACGCAGCTGCCGCCCGACGAGCAGGCGCGTGTGCGCTACCTGCTGCTGCAGAACGGCGACGATCCGATCCCCAAGTTCTGGACCCCGGTGCTCTGGAAGCGGCCCGCGTGGCTGGGTCCGTGGGGCAAGCGGCCGCCGGGGTCGCCCCGCCACACCGTCTGGTGGCCGGTCACGACCTTCTTCGCCACGTTCATCGACATGCTCAACGCGCTGGCACCGACTCCCGGTGTCTTCGTCGAAGGCGGCCACGACTACCGACTGGAGTTGCCCGAGGCACTGCGCGGCGTGTGGCGCCTCGACGCGACAGACGACCAGATGACCAAGGTGCAAAAGGCGCTGCGCCAGCGCGAACTCGGCTGGGAGACCAAGCGTCGCTGGATGGAGGCCGAGGAGGTCGTCGGCCCGGAGGCGCGCGCCGAGAAGGAGCGCAAGGTTCTCGACGATGTCGCGACGTGGACGGGTCAGACCTCGGTGACGCCCGCCGACGTCCAGAACATCATCGCCACGGACTGCGAGCCCACCTAAGGCTCACTCGCCCAGGAAGCGACTGAACACCTTCGCGCGCTTTGCGGGCTTGCCCGTGCGTGCCTCTACGTGATCAGCGCTGCCCATCACGCGCAGTCCGACGTTGGCGCCGAACCAGCGGATCGGCTCGGGCTCCCAGTTGGGCGACCGGTGGCCGACCCAGGGCAGCGATGTGAGATCGGTCGAGCGTTCGCACAGCAGGTCGGCGAGGGTGCGGCCGGCGAGGTTGGACGTGCCGACGCCATCGCCGACGTAGCCGCCACCCCACGCCACGCCGGTGGCGCGATCGAGCCCGCAGGAGGCGAACCAGTCGCGGGGAACGCCGAGCGCACCACCCCACGAGTGGGTGACCGCTCGGCCAGCCAGGTGGGGGAAGAGATCGGTGAGGCACCGCCACAGTTCGGCGAACACGCGCGGGTCCCGGTCGTACTCAGCCTTGATGCGCGAGCCGAAGTGATACGGAGCGCCGCGGCCACCGAAGGCAAAGCGCCCGTCGGCGGTGCGCTGACCGTAGATGATGAGGTGGCGCCCATCGGAGAAGGTCGCGCGATCCTCCAGGCCGATGCGATCCCAATCAGCCGCGCTGAGCGGCTCGGTGGCGATCATCAGCGAATACACCGGTGCCATGGCACGGCGATAGCCGGGAAGCGATGACGTGTAGCCCTCGGTGGCACGAACGACGTGCGTGGCCTTCACGCTGCCGTGTGCCGTGCGCACGATGCCGGGTGCCAGCGACGTCACCGGGCTCTGCTCGTAGATGCGCCCACCGCGCGCGACTACGGTGCGCGCCAGATGCCGCACCAGGCGCGCGGGGTGGATAGCGGCGCAGTGTGGGGTGTAGGTCGCCCCGATGACGTCGGTGGCATTGAGGAGACGCCGGGTCTCGTCGGCGCCGAGGAGCGTCGCGTCGTCGTCGCCGAAACCCCACGCGCGCCAGTGCGCGATCTCCTCCTGCGCCCGCTGCCACTGCAATGGGGTGCGGGCCGCCACGACCGTGCCCCCCTTGGCCCAGTGGATATCCCATCCTTCGGCGGCTGCTACGCGCCCGATCTCGTCGACGGTGTCGAACATCGTGCGCTGCTGGCGAATCGCACCGTCGCGGTCGCCGACGCGTGCCACCGCCTCCAGGGAGGCCGGGAAGAGCGCGGACGCCCAGCCGCCATTGCGACCGCTCGCCCCGAACCCCGCGTGCTGAGCCTCGACCACGGCAACGCGTATGCCCGGCAAGGTGGTCAGCAGGTAGTACGCCGTCCAGAGGCCGGTGTATCCAGCGCCAACAACGACGACATCAGCATCGACATCGCCCTCCAGTCGGGGGCCCATCGGCGCGAGCAGATCGGGTGGGAGTGTGTCCCACCACAGCGACGTCATGCCCGTCGCCACCGCGTGACGTAGTCGGGGACGGGGATGCCGGCGGCGAGTTCGTCGGCGACCGGCTCGCCGTAGGACTCGGTGATGGGCACCCAGCCCGCCCAGATCCGTGAGTACACCGGATCGACGAGGTCTTCCGGGACGTCCTCGGGCGGACGATTGCCGACCTTGACCGAGATCTCGTCGAGGGGCAGGGCGAGAGTCGTGGTGGCCTTGAGTTCCTGGGGCGCTGGCTGGCGGGCGTCCTGCATGCGACCGGGCATCAGGTGCTCGGACAGGTCGAGGAGGGCGTCGATCTCCTCCTGGCCCGTGAGCTCGCGGCAGGTACCCAGGGCCATGACGGTGCGGTAGTGCATGGAGGACTCGAACAGGCTGCGCGCGAGTACGAGGCCATCGAGAAGGGTCACCGTCACGCAGGTCGGGGCTCCCGCGGCCAGCGTCTTGAACAGGCGCGAGGCGCTGGACCCGTGGAAGACGATGTCATCGCCACAACGGGCGTAGCCGACGGGCACGACATAGGGCTGGCCGTCGGTGACGACGGCGACGTGCGCGACAAGGCCGGCGTCGAGGATGGCGTAGGCGACGTCGCGTTCGGTCACGGCCTTCTCGGGGATGCGCTTCACGCGCGTGCGGGGCGTGGAGCCGGGAGCGGGAAGAGCCTCGGTCATAGCCGAGCCCACGCTTCCGTTAGGACGTGGCGCAGGATCTGTTCGATCTCGTCGAAGTGGGACTGATCGCAGATGAGCGGTGGCGCGAGCTGGACGACGGGGTCGCCACGGTCATCCGCCCGGCAGTACAGGCCGTTGGCGAACAGTGCCTTGTCGAGATAGCCACGCAGGAGGCGCTCGGACTCGTCGTCGTCGAACGTCTCGCGCGTCTCCTTGTCCTTGACGAGTTCGATGCCGTAGAAGAAGCCGGCTCCGCGTATGTCGCCGACGATGGGAAGGTCGGAGAGCTTCTCGAGGGTGCGCCGGAAGGCCCCTTCGTTCTCGCGGACGTGATTGATGATGCCCTCACGTTCGAACAGGTCGAGGTTGGCCAGGGCCACCGCACTGGACACCGGGTGGCCGCCCCAGGTGTAGCCGTGCAGGAACGACGTCTTGCCGTGCTTGAAGGGCTCGAACAGTCGCTCGCTCGCGATCATGGCGCCGGCGGGGGCGTAGCCGGAGGTCATGCCCTTGGCGCACGTGATGATGTCGGGCTGCACCCCGAACCGCTTGATCGCGAAGATGTCACCGATGCGACCGAACGCCGTGATGGTTTCGTCGGCCACGAGCAGGACGTCGTTCTCGTCGCAGATCTCGCGCACCCGCTCGAGGTAGCCCGGAGGTGGCGGGATGCATCCACCGGAGTTCTGGACAGGCTCGAGGAAGACGGCCGCGACGGTATTGGCGCCCTCGAACTCGATGGCTTCTCGAATGCGCTCAGCAGCCCACAGCCCGAAGGCCTTCTCGTCGTAGCGGTATTCCTCGGGAGCCCGGTAGAAGTTGGTGTTGGGCACCTTGATGCCGCTGGGCACGAGCGGCTCGAAGTACTCCTTGGCGCTGGTCAGCCCGGTGATCGAGAGGGCCCCGTGCGGGGTGCCGTGGTACGCGATGGTGCGGCTGATCACCTTGTGCTTCATCGGCTTGCCGGTGAGCTTGAAGTACTGCTTGGCCAGCTTCCAGGCACTCTCGACGGCCTCGCCACCGCCCGTCGTGAAGAAGACGCGGTTGAGGTCGCCGGGCGCGTAGTGGGCCAGTCGCTCGGCGAGTTCGATGGCGCGCGGGTGGGCGTAGGACCAGACGGGGAAGAAGGCGAGTTCCTCTGCCTGTCGGGCACCGGCCGCCGCGAGCTCCTTGCGACCGTGTCCGGCCTGCACGACGAAGAGGCCCGCGAGGCCATCGAGGTAGCGCCGCCCCTGGTCGTCCCAGATGTAGGCGCCCTCCCCGCGCACGATGACGGGCACGTGGCCCTCGCCAGACTCGTAGACGGAGTGCCGCGTGAAGTGCATCCACAGGTGGCGTTGCGCGGACTCGGCCAGCGGGTCGCTGCCGGGCTCGGTCACGAATTGCGGGTCGGTAGTCATGGGTCCCTTGCCGGAGTGGGTAGAACAGCAGACTAGAGGAGTCCCTGCCCGGCCGGTCGGATCCAGCGCTAGCGTGAGCCCTCCAGGCCGGCCGAGGTGGCGGGCCCCGGGTGGCAAAGGACTGACGTGAGCAGAGTCCTCAACAACATCATCGGCGGGGAGAAGGTCGCCGCCTCGAGCGGGCAGACCCAGGACCTCGTCAACCCCTCCACGGGGACCGTCTTCGCCGCGGCACCCGTGTCGGGCCAGGAGGACGTCGACCGCGCCTACGCCGCGGCTGCCGACGCCTTCGAGACCTGGCGTGATTCGACCCCGTCCGAGCGGCAGAAGGCTCTGCTGGCGATCGCCGACCTGTTCGAGGAGCACGCCGATGAGCTCGTGGCCCTCGAGAGCGAGAACACCGGCAAGCCGATCGCGGTCACGGCATCCGAGGAGATCCCCCCGATGGTCGACCAGATCCGGTTCTTCGCCGGGGCTGCTCGAGTGCTCGAAGGTCGTGCGGCCGGCGAATACATGAAGGGCTTCACCTCGATCATTCGTCGCGAGCCCATCGGCGTCATCGGACAGGTCACTCCGTGGAACTACCCGATGATGATGGCCGTCTGGAAGTACGCCCCGGCCATCGCCGCCGGCAACACCGTGGTGCTCAAGCCGTCAGACACCACGCCCGTGTCGACGGTACGCATGGCTGAGCTCATCACCGAGGCCGAGATCCTGCCCCCCGGTGTGCTCAACGTGATCACGGGCGACCGCGACACAGGCCGCCTCCTCGTCTCCCACCCGACGCCCCAGATGGTGGCCATCACGGGCTCGGTCCGGGCCGGTATGGAGGTCGCCGGCGAGGCTGCCCGCGATGTCAAGCGCGTCCACCTCGAGCTCGGCGGCAAGGCGCCCATCGTGATCTTCGATGACGCCGACGTCGAGGCCGCGGCGGAGTGGCTGGCGGTGGCCGGCTACTTCAACGCCGGCCAGGACTGCACGGCAGCCACCCGCATGCTCGTCGGTCCGGGCATCTACGACGATTTCGTCTCGGCACTGGCTGAGCAGGCCAAGGGCACGGCGACGACGTTCGAGGACGGCCCGACCGGTGAGGCGCTCGTCCCTCCGGTCAACAATGCCGCGCAGCTCGATCGCGTGCTCGGCTTCCTCGATCGCGTGCCCAGCCACGCCGAAGTCGTCGCCGGCGGCAAGCGCCAGGGCGATCGCGGCTTCTACGTGGAGCCGACGGTGGTCGCTCACCTGAAGCAGGACGACGAGATGATCCAGAACGAGATCTTCGGTCCGGTCATCACGGTGCAG
>NBNH01000119.1 GCA_004379115.1 Actinomycetales bacterium mxb001 | reverse complement strand
GACAACCTCGCGGAGGGGCTCCAGACGATCCTCGAACTCGGCCGTCAGCAGGGCCTGACCCCGGCCCCGCTCGAGGAGTACATCTGACCGCCCTGGCCGATCTGCTTACCGGGGGCGTGCATCCCATCGATGGCGGTCTCGCCACGGAGTTGGAGGCGCGCGGTCACGATCTGTCCGATGCGCTGTGGTCGGCTCGCGTGCTCATCGACCAGCCGGACGAGGTCCGTGCGGTCCACGAGTCCTATGCCCAGGCAGGTGCTCGGGTCCTCATCTCCGCGAGCTATCAGGTGTCGCGCGAGGGATTCGTCGCCGATGGTCGCACAGCCCATTCCGCTGATCAGGCACTTCGCGCGAGCGTTGCCCTTGCTCGAGCTGCGGCCGCACACTCAGGTGCACTCGTGGCCGCAAGCGTGGGCCCCTTCGGTGCCATCCGTCATGACGGAAGCGAATACCGCGGCGACTACGGCGTTTCGCATGATCGGTTGGTGGACTTTCATGCCGAGAGGCTCGCCGTCATCGTCGAGTCCGAGCCCGATCTGTTGGCCATTGAGACCATCCCGGATGTCCAGGAGGTGGGGGCACTCGTCGAAACACTTGCCGGCTTTCCCCACGTGCCGGCGTGGCTGTCGCTGAGTTGCCGAGATGACCACTCGACCTGTGCCGGCCAGCCCATCGAGGAGGCGGCGGCCGTCGCGGGGGAGTGCCCGTCGATCCTGGCGATCGGGGTCAACTGCACCGCGCCCGAGTACGTCGCCCCGCTCCTGGAGCGCCTGTCGGCGGTGACCGACCTCGCCCTGGTGGCCTACCCCAATGCCGGCCGCGCCTGGGACCCACTCACCGGGTGGCAGGGCCAGAGCCGCGTATCCGGCGACGACCTCGTGCGCGCCTGGGCCGAGATCGACAGGGTGCGCTTCATCGGCGGTTGTTGCGGTGTGGGCCCTTCCGCCATCGCGGGGATCTCCCGCAGCCTCACGTCGTCGACGTGACCTCGTAGGCACGCGGTCGTCCATCGACGCGCACCCATGCCACGGTGACCGGCGTGCCTCCGCGGGCCGGCCGGTGCCCCACGCGCGCGGCGACATCATCCGCGCTGATGTCGATGTCCCGCGTCTTCCATGTCGCAGATCCGCGACCCCGCAACGCCGCCCGCATCTCGACGGGGTCAGCGGGTAGTTCGCGTTCGACCGTCCAGCACCGCAGCAGCGGATCGCGCAGGAGCGCATCAGCGGTCAGCCAGCGCGATGAGTCGCGCACGGCCGCGATGTCCAGTCGTGCGGCGAGGGTCGCCAGCAGCCCGGCTCGAACGACGGCCTCCGACGCCTCCGCGAGCACGGCACGGGGCTCGGCCAGCGCGTCGGATGAGGGATCGCGGTCGCTGATGGACGAGAGTCCGCCAGGGTCGATGGCGGTCGCCCGCCGCGTGGCCGCGGCGAGTGGGGCGAACCACACGCATGTCTCCACGAGTTCGCCATCGCAGGCGATCCACTCCCGCTCGGCATCGTCGGGCACGTGCGATCTCGAGAGACCGGGTGCTGCCTTGGCCACGACGGGTAGGCGCTCGGCGAGTGCACGCACCCACGACCACGGTGGTGACCACTGTGCTGGATCGGCGTACCCGCGCGCGCGCGTGCCCGCACGATTGGATGGGCCGTGTTCATCTCGTCGCGCCGGATCACAGAACGCTGCCGCGCTGCCAACGACGTCGACGGTCAGCACATCCGCGCACTCCACGGTGATGCGACCGGGAATGATCGTGGCATTGAACTGCGCGGCTTCCGCGGTCCACGGATCGGACTCGAAGGCGCGCACATCGAAACCCGCGGAGGCAAGCCCTAGCGAATCCATGCCGAGGCCACAGCCCAGGTCGGCGATGGTCACATCCGAGCGACCCAGGCGACGGGCCAGTTCCGCACCGCGATAGATCGCAACGGGTGCGCGCGAGGCCTGCTGCAGACCCGCATCGGTCAGCACCATGTCCTGGGCCCACGCACCCAGCCGCTCGCGGGCCCGCTCGCGCAGCCGCGCCTGGCTGGCCAGGGCCGAGATCAACTCGGGGTCGACAGACGGATGGGCCCGGCGGGCGGCGGTGATCGCCGCAAGGGGGTCGGTGCCGGCGAGGTCAGCCTCGAGCGCGGTGGCCTCAGGGCTGCGCAGGTCCGCCGGCCGGATCACGATCCGACCCTAGGGGGCAGCAGGCCGTGGGGGGCTGGCACTCGAATTGACGGAGTGCTAACGGACCCCCTAGTCTGGTTCCTGGCACTCGACCGGCCAGACTGCTAGGTCGGCGGGCGCCGCAGGGTCAAACCGGCACCGCGACGACGGGGCGACTCGAGAACCCATCCTTTCTACCCGGAGGACATCACCGTGTCGGTCTCCATCAAGCCGCTCGAGGACCGCATCCTGGTCCAGCCGCTCGACGCCGAGCAGACGACCGCGTCTGGCCTCGTCATCCCCGACACCGCCAAGGAGAAGCCCCAGGAGGGCAAGGTCCTGGCGGTGGGCCCCGGCCGCTTCGACGAGGACGGCGACAAGCGCATTCCGCTCGACATCAAGATCGGCGACGTCGTCATCTACTCGAAGTACGGCGGCACCGAGGTTAAGTACAACAACGAGGAGTACCTCATCCTCTCGGCGCGCGACGTGCTCGCCGTCGTGGAGAAGTAAGAGCGACTCCCCCTGCCCGGCGAGGTGGCACAGCCGCCTCTGACGGGCAACCTGACGTGCGACGCCGGGCGGCCAGCCCGCCCGGCGCGCACGTAGGGCCCTACGTTTCCCATCAGAACAAGAAGCAGAAGGACCATTCATGGCCAAGATCCTTGAGTTCGACGAGACCGCTCGCCGCAGCCTTGAGCGCGGCGTCAATGCGCTTGCCGACACCGTGAAGGTGACCCTGGGGCCGCGCGGCCGCAATGTCGTCATCGACAAGAAGTGGGGCTCGCCCACGATCACCAACGACGGCGTCACCATCGCCCGGGAGATCGAGCTCGAAGACCCCTACGAGAACCTCGGTGCCCAGCTCGTCAAGGAGGTGGCCACCAAGACCAATGACATCGCCGGCGACGGCACCACCACGGCGACCGTGCTCGCCCAGGCCATGGTCAAGGAGGGCCTGCGCCAGGTTGCGGCCGGAGCCAATCCCATGGCCCTGAAGCGGGGCATCGATTCCGCGGTGACCTCGATGAACGACGAGCTCTCGAAGGCCGCCCGCGAGGTGCAGGGCCGCGAGGAGATCGCCCAGGTCGCCACCATCTCGTCCCAGGACGCCGAGGTCGGCTCGCTCATCGCCGACGCCTTCGACAAGGTCGGCAAGGACGGCGTCATCTCCGTCGAGGAGTCCAGCGTCGCTGAAATGGGCCTGGAGTTCACCGAGGGCATGCAGTTCGACAAGGGCTACATCTCGCCCTACTTCGTCACCGATGCCGAGCGCATGGAGGCCGTCCTCGAAGACGCCAACATCCTGCTCGTGCAGGGCAAGGTGTCGGCTGTGTCCGAGCTCCTGCCGGTGCTCGAGAAGGTCGCGCAGACCGGCAAGCCGCTGCTCATCATCGCCGAAGACGTCGACGGTGAGGCCCTGTCCACTCTCGTGGTCAACCGCATCCGCGGCACTTTCGCGTCGTGCGCGGTCAAGGCGCCGGCCTTCGGCGATCGCCGCAAGGCGATCCTGCAGGACATCGCCATTCTCACCGGCGCCCAGGTCGTTGCCCCCGAGGTCGGCCTCAAGCTCGACCAGGTGGGCCTCGAGGTCCTCGGTCACGCTCGCCGCGTCGTGGTCACCAAGGACGACACGACCATCGTCGATGGCGGTGGCGACAAGCAGGCCGTGGTCGACCGCATCACGCAGATCCGCCAGGAGATCGAGCGCACCGATTCCGACTGGGATCGCGAGAAGCTCCAGGAGCGACTCGCCAAGCTCTCCGGTGGCGTCGTCGTCATCAAGGTCGGCGCTCACACCGAGGTGGAGCTCAAGGAGAAGAAGCATCGCGTCGAGGACGCCGTCTCCGCGACGCGCGCCGCGATCGACGAGGGCATCGTGGCCGGTGGCGGCACTGCGCTGGTGCATGCCAGCAAGTCGCTGTCCGGTGGGCTCGGGCTCTCCGGCGATCAGGCAACCGGCGTCGCGATCGTGGCCAAGGCCGCGGTTGAGCCGCTGCGCTGGATCGCCGAGAACGCCGGCGACGAGGGCTACGTCGTGGTCAACAAGGTCTCCGAGCTCCCCGTGGGCCAGGGACTCAACGCCGCGACCGGCACCTACGAGGACCTCATCGCCGCCGGTGTCATCGACCCGGTCAAGGTGACCAAGTCCGCCCTGACCAACGCTGCGTCCATCGCCGGCATGCTCCTCACCACCGAGGTGCTCGTCGTCGAGAAGAAGGACGAGGAGCCGGAGGCCGGTCACAGCCACGGTCACGGCCATCACGG
>NBNH01000118.1 GCA_004379115.1 Actinomycetales bacterium mxb001 | reverse complement strand
GGCGGGCCACTCGCCCGAGCCCACCATCAAGGCCGTGCACCAGCGCATCGGTGTCGAGGGCGGCATCACCACGATGATGCCGAGCGCGGACGCCGAATGGGTGGCCGCTGATCTCACTCGCCGATTCGGTTTGCCACTGTGGTCCTTTGCGCTCACGGCCACCGACGCCAATCGCTGGGCACTGCGACTCGGGCGCATGGTGACGCGGCGCCCGAAGATCGCGGCGTTCTCGTATTGCTACCACGGCGCCGTCGACGAGACGTTCGTCGTCATGGGCCCGGACGGCACGACCCTCATCCGCGAGGGCAACGTGGGCCAACCGAATGACATCAATGCGACCTCGCGAGCCGTGGAGTTCAACGACCTCGACTCCGTCGAGCGAGCCCTCGCTCCCGGCGACGTTGCGGTTCTCATCACCGAGCCAGCTCTCACCAACATCGGCATCGTGCTGCCCGAGCCGGGCTTCCTCGAGGGCGTGCGCGAACTGTGCACGAAGTACGGCACGCTTCTGCTGATCGATGAGACGCACACCATCTCTGCCGGACCGGGAGGATGCACCAGGGCCTGGAACCTGCAGCCCGACATCTTCGTCATCGGCAAGAGCATCGGTGGCGGCATTCCCACCGGGGCCTACGGCATCACCCAGGACATCGCCGAGCGCGTCAATGACCATCCCGACGCCGACCTCATCGATGTGGGCGGAGTCGGGGGCACACTGGCCGGCAACGTGATGTCGACGGCGGCGATGCGGGCGACGCTGGGCGAGGTGCTCACTGACGCTGCCTTCGACCACATGATCACGCTCGCCACCCGCTTCACGAAGGGCGTCGAGGACGCATTGACGCAGTACGACGTCCCGTGGTCGATCGTCCAACTGGGTGCGCGCGCCGAATACCGATTCACCCGCCCCGCCCCGCGCACAGGCACGGAGTCGGCCCATGCCGAGGACGGCGATCTTGACGAGTACCTGCACCTGTTCATGGCCAACCGCGGCGTGCTCATGACGCCGTTCCACAACATGGCGCTCATGTGCCCGACAACCACGGCGGCCGACGTCGATCTGCACACCCGCCTGTTTGTCGAGGCCGTTCACCGCCTGGCCGGCTGATGCTGCCCGCCTTTGATCTAGCCGGGCGGGTTGCGCTCGTGACGGGCGCGGGCAGCGAGTCGGGTATCGGCTTTGCCGCTGCGCGAATCTTGGCCGCACTGGGGGCGGCCGTGGAGATCACCGCGACCACGGACCGCGCCCAACTACGTGCCGAGGAGCTCATTGCGCAGGGTTGTCGTGCGAGGGGAGCGGTAGCCGACCTCACGGATCCCAGTCAGGCCGAGCAACTCGTAGGGGATGCCGTAGGTCACTGGGGACGCCTCGACATCGTCGTGAACAACGCTGGCATGACAAGTATCACCACCGCGGGCGTTGCGGAGTCTGGCGGAATCCTCGCGATGTCGCCTGAGCAGTGGCGCGCGTCGCTGGCCCGCAATCTCGATTCCGCCTTCTTCGTCTCGCGCGCTGCAATCCCGCACATGCGCGGCAACGGGTGGGGACGCATCGTCAATGTGGCCAGCGTGACGGGGCCCACGATGGCGATGCAGGGCGAAGTGGCGTATGCGGCGGCGAAGGCCGGCATGGTGGGGCTCACGCGATCGCTCGCTCTCGACTTTGCCACCGATGGCATCACCGTCAATGCGGTGGCTCCCGGCTGGATTGCCACCGCATCGCAGACCGATCACGAGCGTGAGCAGGGCCTGCGCACGCCCGTGCGCCGCAGCGCGACCCCCGATGAGGTGGGATCTGCCATCGCGTGGCTCTGCACTCCTGGTGCGGCGTACACGACCGGCCAGTGCCTCGTCGTCGACGGTGGGAACTCCATCGCCGAGGAGCGGGCATGAGCGACACGCCGGTGGCACTCGTCACGGGGGCAGCTGGAGGTGTTGGAGGTGCCGTCTCCGCACGCTTTGCGGCTGGCGGTTGGCGCGTGATTGGTACCGATCGGCCCGGGACTCGGGCCGACGCCGACGCCTGGATCCCGGCCGACCTCCTCGATGTCGACCAGATCCGCGAGATGGTCGCTCAGGCATCGGCCACCTTCGGTCGAATCGATTGCGTCGTCAATTGCGCGGGCCTATGGACCGAGGGTCGCGCTGAAGACACCAGCGAGGACGAGTGGGATCGCGTCGTCGGCGTCAACCTCAAGGCCCTGTACTTCGTGACGTCCGCCGCCATTCCCCATCTCATCGAGGCGAGCGGCAGCGTGGTGAACATCTCCAGCGACGCAGGGCTCCAGGGCAACGCGGGCGCTGCGGTCTACAGCGCGAGCAAGGGTGGAGTCAGCAACCTCACGCGAGCTCTCGCTCTCGAGCTCGCTCCGCGAGGAGTGCGGGTCAACGCCGTATGTCCTGGCGATGTCGAGTCCCCCATGCTCTTGGGGCAGGCGAGGGATTTCGGCGGGGATGATCCCGAGGGCTACCTCCGACGACTACTCGACGGCTACGCGCAGAAGGGTCGCGCGCGTTTCATTCGGCCGAACGAAGTCGCCGAAGTGGTGTGGTTCCTGGCTCAACCGGAGGCGGCCGCGATCACGGGCGCCAACTGGTCGATCGACTTCGGCCTCTCAGCCGGCATCTAGCCTTCTACTTGGCGTTTCGGTAGAAGACCATCTTGATGCCGCCAAGCGTCTGATCGTCCGTGTTGTCGAGCGAGCTGTAC
>NBNH01000011.1 GCA_004379115.1 Actinomycetales bacterium mxb001 | reverse complement strand
ATCCAGTTCGTCGTGACCGGCCTGGTCCTCCTCGTTGCCGCGAGCGTCGACGCCATCTCCCGGCGTCGAGCATCGACGACAGGCGCTTAGCGACAGGTGGTGACGTGAGCTCGCTTGCGGGGGCGACGCAGGACGAGGTGCGCAGGTCCAACCTGTCCCTCGTGCTGACCTTGTTGCATCGCCGAGGTGCCCAGTCACGCTCGCAGATCGTGGCCACTACGGGTCTCAATCGCAGCACGGTGGGCGACCTTGTCTCCGAACTCGTCGACGGCGGCGTCGTGCGCGAATCCGCGGGCGTGAGCGGCGGCGTCGGACGCCCGTCGCTGCGCGTCGAGCCTGTCGCGGAGGCGGCCACCGTGCTCGCCCTCGACATGCGCGTCGAACGCACGGTGGCGGCTGTCGTCGGGCTCGGCGGCAGGGTGTTCAGCCGTCGCGAGCAGCGCCACGCGGGAGAGTCCCAGGACGAACTTCTCGACCAGGTCTGCGAGATTGCCCGGCACGTCCTGGCTGAAGGGCCCGGGCTGGCGTCGTGGGTGGGCACGGGCATCGGCGTACCCGGCGTAGTGCGTACCGACGACGGTCTTGTGCGCTTTGCCCCCAATCTCGGCTGGGTAGACGTCCCTCTCGGTGATCGGGTCGCGCAGAGCTTTCGCTCCAGTTTCGGAGGTGAGCGCCAGGTTGCCGTACGCAATGACTCCGATCTCGGCGTACTCGCGGAGCAGATTCGGGGCGCGGCCGCTGATGCCGACAACGTGATCTACCTCAGCGGCGACGTCGGTGTCGGCGGTGGGTTCCTCATCGATGGCCAGCCGCTTGTTGGTGCGGGTGGCTACGGCGGCGAGGTGGGCCACATGCGCGTCAACCCTGCGGGCGGCGTGTGTCGGTGTGGCGCTATCGGATGCTGGGAGACCGAGATCGGCCAGGACGCCATCCTGCGCAAGTCCGGGGCAGCCACGTTGAATGAGACGCTCGATCGAGCTTCCGGCGGCGACGCCCAGGCGCAGCAGGCGCTGGCCGAGGTCGCGCAGTGGCTGGGCCTGGGCCTGGCCAACCTCGTCAATATCGCCAACCCGCAGACGATCGTCCTCGGTGGTCACCTCGGGGCCGTCTACGCCGCCCAGCCGACGGTCGTCGACCGCTTCGTCGACGGTGCGCTACCCGCACCGCGTGAACAGGCTCGCGTCGTGTGCGCAGCACTAGGCGCCGAGGGAGCTCTCATCGGGGCGTCCGAGGTGGCCTTCAGCGGCCTGCTGGCTGACCCCATCGGCGTCCTGGCCCGCGCGGAGAAGGCCAGCTAGACGTGACCGGCGGGCGGCTCTAGTCGCACGACGACTCGATCGCGCGCCGACTGCGCGGCTGCCTCGATGACCCGAAGGTTCGCCACGACGTCGCGTGGATCGACCGGGGGAGTCCCCTGACCGCGCAGAGAGCGCGCGACCGCCCGGTAGTACTCCGGCCATGCTCCGCGAGCACGGTCCACCGGACGGCGCTGCGGATCGTCGGCCGTGACGAGGTGGGCCGCTCCGGTGTCGACCCCCCATTGCCCATCCAGCAGCGAGGCACCCGCCCGCAGGGCGTCCTCCTGCGTGTCGAGTCCGGTGACCTCCAGGGCACCCTGCGTGCCCAGCACCCGCAGACGTGGCTCGATGCTGCCAGCCACCGCGCTGACGCTGAGGATGCTCACCGCACCGGAGGTGTGCCACAGGAACACCTGGGTGTCGTCATCGGTCTGCATGCCGTCGCGGACCGCGCGTACGCTCGCGACGACCGCCTCGACCGGACCGAGCAGGTGCAGTGCCTGGTCGACCAGGTGCGCACCGAGGTCGTAGAGGAGGCCGGGCAGGTCATCGGCGGTCCCCGTCTCGCGCCAACCGCCCTTGGGCTGCGGGCGCCAGCGCTCGAAGCGCGACTCGAGCCGGTGGACGCGACCGAGGGTGCCCTCGTCGATGAGACGACGCGCGGTGAGGATCTCGGAGTCCCAGCGCCGGTTCTGGAAGACATGCAGTTGCCGCCCCTGAGCGGCAGCAAGATCGATAAGGGCCTGCGCCTGCTCTGCCGTGCCGGCCAAGGGCTTGTCGACGACCACCGGCAAGCCGGCCTGCAGAGCCGCGGTGGCCTGGGGCACATGCGCGGAGTTGGCGGTGGCCACGACGACGAGGTCGTAGTCGTCCGGCGTGCGCAGCGCCTCCTCGAACGTGGCGATGATCCGGGCTCCCGGCACATCGGCACGGGCCTGGGCCACGCGCTCGGGGTCCGCAGTGACGATCGCGGTGACCTCGAGCCCGGGCTCGGCGTCGATAAGACGGGCGTGGAAGACGCGACCGGCGAGGCCGTAGCCGACGAGGAGGACGCGGAGCCGGTCGGTCATGCCCCGCAGTCAATCACGTGGCACTCAGCCGTTGTAGACGTAGACCTTGGTGCCCACGGGGATCTGGTCGAACAGCCACGCGACGCCCTTCAGGTCGGCCACGTTGACGCAACCGTGCGAACCACCACCGGGGTAGTAGCCGCTCGCCGCGAAAGTGGGCGAGTAGTGCACCGCGATGTCGCCATTGAAGAACAGCGCATACGGCATGGGCGCACGCGGTTGGTCAGGGCCGTTGATGCCTGAGGTGGCGTAGCGATCGCGGTAGTACACGCGGAAGCTTCCGGTGGGCGTGTCGAGCCCGGGCACGCCGAATCGTACGTCGAGCGTCTGCACGACCTTCTTCTTCAGGACGTAGCGCAGGAGCTTGGAGGTCTTGTCGATGCACAGGACCTGGCGCTCGGAGAGGCACTCCTTGGGCAACTTGCCGACGTCGTCACCCACCCTGCCGAGCACCTTCCAGGTGTCCTTGTTGATCTTGCCCGTGATCGGCAGGAAGAACTTGCGCTGGAAGTCCTTGACGGCTGCCATGGTCGAGCGACCGTAGAAGTCGTTGTCGAGTTCCTTCGTGCGCATCTCGTAGCCGAGCCAGTCCAGGCGGTACTGGGCCTTGGCGACCGTCTGGCTCTTGTCGTGGTACTGAAGTGGCAGATCAGGGGGAAGCCCCTGGGCCATCGCGGGCGACGCCAAGCCGAGCGTCAGGGCAAGGCCGCTGACGGCGATGACCACCCCGCGGGCCAGTCGCATTTCGCTCTCCCTTCACGTGCCGCGCTGTAGAAGGTACCTACCGAGCGCTCCCGTGTCAGGGCCAGGGGCAGGCATCCACCCGTCGGATTTCGATCCCCTGCAGGCGGAGGGCATCCATGGGGCAGGATCGCTCCGTGACCGATGCCCGCCCGCCGGCTGAAGCGGCTCGTGTGGCCGAGTGCGGTGACTACCGCTTCGGCCCCGAGGAGGCCGGCCCCTGGTACCTGTGGGGCCCCTACCTCGCCGAGCGGGCATGGGGCACCGTGCGCGAGGACTACTCCGACAACGGCGACGCCTGGCGCTACTTCCCCTACGACCACGCTCGCTCGCGGACCTTCCGGTGGAACGAGGACGGCCTTCTCGGGATCAGCGATCTCCACCAGGACATGGCGCTGTCACTGGCCCTGTGGAACGGTCGCGACTCGCACCTGAAGGAACGCTTCTTCGGTCTCGACGGCTGGCAGGGCAACCACGGCGAGGACGCCAAGGACTACTGGTGGTACGACGATGCCACGCCTTCGCACTCCTGGCTGCGCGCCCACTACCACTACCCCCAGTCGGCATTTCCCTATGACGACCTCATCGCGGTCAACGGTGCGCGCACCCGGCAGGACCCGGAATACGAATTGCTCGATACCGGAGCCTTCGACGACGACCGCTACTGGGTTGTGGAGGTCGCCTACGCGAAGAACGATCCAACCGACATCGGTATGCGCATCCGCGTGACAAATGCCGGTCCCGACGCTGACACCCTGCACATCCTTCCCACGATGGTCTTCCGTGATTCGTGGTCGTGGGGCAAGCAGCGCACCGTCCCCCAGTTTGCGCTCGACGCCGGCACCATCGTCGCGGACCATGCGCGTCTTGGGCGCTATCACCTCGACGCCGATGCTGCTTCTGATGGCACGGTGCCCCAGGCCCTGTTCTGCGACAACCGCACCAACACGCAGCGGCTCTTTGGCGTACCCCTCGACGAGCCCTATCCCAAGGACGGCATCAACGACCACGTCGTCCAGGGATTGGCGACGGTCAATCCCCAGCACCAGGGAACGAAGTCGGCCTGGTGGTACACGCTCCACGTGCCGGCGGGGGCCACCGTCGAGATGCGCCTGCGGCTGTGGTCACCCAGCGATGGCGACCATCCCGATCCCGGCTGGTCCGGCGATCGCTTCACCGAGTTGATGGCGACGCGTGAGCGCGAAGCCGACGAGTTCTACGCGGCCCTGGCCCCGGCCGATACGTCGCCAGATGCTCGCGACGTCATGCGACGTGCCTTCGCGGGCATGATCTGGTGCAAGCAGTTCTTCCGCTACGACGTGTCCCGGTGGCTGGATGGCGATCCCGACGAGCCCCCTCCTCCTCCGGGTCATCGACACGTGCGCAATATGCGCTGGCGCAACCTCGACGCCTACGACGTCCTGTCGATGCCGGACTCATGGGAGTATCCGTGGTTTGCGGCGTGGGACTTAGCCTTCCACACGGTCGTCTTCGCGCACATCGATCCGGAGTACTCCAAGTACCAGCTCATGCTGATGCTGCGCGAGTGGTACATGCATCCCAACGGTGCGCTACCGGCATACGAATGGAACTTCGACGACATCAACCCGCCGGTGCACGCGTGGGCAGCCATCCGCGTCTTCGAGATCGATGGATCCAAGGACATCGACTTCCTCGAGCGCGTCTTCCAGAAACTGCTCATCAACTTCACCTGGTGGGTCAATCGCGTCGACCACGAGGGCAATAACGTCTTCGAGGGTGGGTTCCTGGGCCTCGACAACATCGGCCCGATCGATCGGTCGCAGTTGCCCGAGGGCTACCTCATCGAGCAGTCCGACGGCACGGCGTGGATGGCCTTCTACGCCATCATGATGATCCGCATGGCCCTGCGGATCGCCCCGCATGACGACGCGTACGCGCCCATGGCCCTGAAGTTCCTCGAGCACTTCGCCGACATCACCGATGGCATCGGCGACGTGGGCTTGTTCGACACCGAGGACGGCTTCTTCTACGACCAATTGGTGCGCCCGGATGGCACCCGAGATCCGATCAAGGTGCGTTCGCTCGTCGGTGTGATCCCAGTCCTCGCCGGAGCGGTCCTCGATCAGTCGTCGCGACTGGCTCAGTCGCCGCGCTACCAGGCTCGGCTGGCGAACTTCCTGCGCCGGCACGGTATCGAGCAGCGTGACAACGAGGTGAGTGCTGGCTTCCTGTCGATCAAGGAGTCGACCGAGGGGCGCAAGGCCCTGTTGACGCTCGTCGATCCCGACCAACTGCGGCGCGTGCTCATGGAGGTCCTCAGCGAGGACTCCATGCTGTCGCCCCATGGGCTGCGCTCGGTGTCCAAGCGCCTGGA
The DNA here is from genome assembly GCA_004379115.1 of Actinomycetales bacterium mxb001. GTDB lineage: Bacteria > Actinomycetota > Actinomycetes > S36-B12 > S36-B12 > Mxb001. The sequence goes on along the minus strand of NBNH01000011.1, from coordinate 3,444 downwards.
AGGGGCGCCGTACCAGATCAATGTCGATGGCCAGGAGTACGGCATCGACTACGAACCGGCCGAGTCCACGACGCCGATCTACGGCGGCAACTCCAACTGGCGCGGCCCCGTCTGGTTCCCGATCAACCACCTCGTGATCGAGGCGCTGGAGCGCTACCACATGTATCTGGGTGACGACTTCACCGTTGAGTGCCCCACGGGCAGCGGCGTGATGATGAATCTGCAGCAGGTCGCCGATGAGATCCGTCGCCGACTCGTCTCGCTCTTCCTTGAACAGCCCGACGGCACGCGACCGGTGTTCGGTGGGAGTGAGCGCTTCCAGAAGGATCCTCGCTGGCACGACCCGCTCTTCTACGAGTACTTCCACGGCGACAACGGCGCGGGCCTAGGTGCGTCGCACCAAACCGGGTGGACCGGCCTCGTCGCCGACCTCATCATCGGCCGCAAGGGCTAGCGCTCGTTCTTCGGGAGTTTGAGGGCACTTTTCGACGTTTATCTCCCGAAGAATGGTGCCTATCGGGTGAGCAGGAGCGCCTGGGTGGCGCGGATGGTCTGCATGACGCCAGCGGCATCGTGGACGATCTGCTCCCAGGTAAACCGAAGGACAGTCCAGCCAGCGGAGACCAAGAGGTTTTGCCTTGCTCTATCGCGCTCGAATGAGCGTCGGTCGACGTGGTGCGCGCGCCCATCGACCTCGATGGCGATGCGCAACGTGAGATCGGCAAAGTCGATCTCGGCCCGGACGGCGCCGCTTGCGTCAACGACGGGGTGATTGGGCACCCATGGGCCGAATCCCACTGTGCGCAGCAACCGGGCCATGCGCTGCTCTGCCTCAGACCGGGACCCAGAGGCTGCACGCTGCCGAAGCCGTTGAAGTTGCGTGGCCCCTCGGCGCCCTCGCCCACTCCGCTCCGACACCATGAGATCGAACTGGCCGGGAGCGATCCAGCGGTGCTGAAGCGCGATGTCAAGAATCTCGATGGCTCTTGACATGGGTACGACGCTGAGGGTGTCGACCAGTGCCTCCTGACGGTGTGCCAAGCGCAGGCCTCCTGTCCTGCTGCAGCGGGGCAATTGAGCGCGGCGCAGTAGACGGATATTGGGAATTCCCGGAAGTCGATGTTCGATGTCAACCGCCATCAAATCTGAGCCAGAAATGTTCCATCCACCTAGACGTGCGGCCAGGGGTCCGGTAATCACGGCAACGTCGGAGAGATTGACCTGGAGCAGCCAGGCTTGCTGAATGTCGCCAGATGTCGCATGGTCTAGGACGATGAGGCCTCGACCGACACGCTGCCAAGCGCCGGCACGAATGCGCGCACTAATGGCCCGGTCATCGAAGCCTGCTTGATGTGCCTCCGTTCGCCTGATGACTCCGCCACGGCGAGCAGCCAGCGAATTCAGCGAGTCAGTGTCGCGCGGCCGCATGGCCGAAGAGTGCAGCATGGGCCCCTGCGCGCGCAGCGACCGTCCACAGCGATCTGCCCCACCGATGTCCCTGCCGGGGAGACCACGGGCGTTGTCGCTGGCTGAAGCGCTCGTTCTTCGGGAGTTTGAGGGCACTTTTCGACGTATATCTCCCGAAGAATGGTGCCTTCGTGAGATCGGGTGGGGCGCCTAGGCGGTTTCGGTGTTGCCGGGGATGGCCTCGAACCAGCGCGGGCTCGTCGACGCGGGAGGGAAGAACTCCGCGCGCTGCAGGATCAGCGACGGGCCATCGCGCCGCGCCGACTCGGCCAGCGCAGCGCGCAGGCTTGAGCCGTCGCTCACCTCTGTGAAGGGGATGCCGAATGACTGCGCGAGTAGTGCCCAGTCGGGGGTCACCAGGTCGACGCCGCGGTGTTCGTGACCGAAGACCTTCTGATCGAACCGCAACATGCCGTATCCGCCGTCGTCGACCACGATCAGGGTGATGGGCAACTTCTCCTGCACGTAGGTCGCCAACTCTCCCAGCGCGAACATCGGACCGCCGTCGCCGCACACCGCGAGCGTGCGCATGCCCGCCGCTGCCGGGCCGATGGCTGCGGGTAGCGCGAAGCCGAGCGTGCCCCAGCCCACCGGGTTGAGCAGTCGCCGCCGCCGTGGCTGCACTGCATGGCTGCTCGTCCAGTAGCCGGGAATGCACATGTCGGTGACGATGACGCCGTCGGCTGGCCATGTCTCGACCGCCTCGACGAACTCGACGGCCGCGGCCGTTCGCTCATCGGCGCTCACCCGCGCACGGATACTCGCGCGCAGCGGTACGTCGTTCCACGGCGAACGCTGCACGTCGCCGAGTCGTGCATCGAGGGCACCGAGCGTCGCTACGAGGTCGGCTCGGACCAGCACATCCCACGTGATCGTGCGCGGAAGTTCGTCGCCGAGGCCGATGGCGGCACGCCGGGACGGCATGGGCATCTTCCAGTTCTTCGTATTCATGGCGTCGAAGCCCGACCCGACCACGAGCAGCAGGTCAGCGCTGCCGATGAGCGCGCCGACCTCGGGCTCGTGCACCGACGTCTCGATGGTCAGGGGATGTCCGGCCATGACACCCCGGCCGGCGTACGTCGTGACGACGGGTGCGCCCAGCCGCTCGGCTAGCGAGGCAACTGCCTGCTCGCCGGCAGCGCCGGCCTGAGCAACGCCGCCACCGGCCCAGATGACGACCCGCGGACACTCGCGCACGAGCGCGGCAAGCGAATCGACGTCGTCGTCGTCCGCTGACACGGCTGCCGGAGCCGATGGCACCGTCGGAAGTGCCGCATTCCATGTCGAGCCGAGGATGTCGGATGGCACGCCGAGGTAGGTCGGCTGTCCGGGCGAGGTGCGCGCGCGCGACAGCGCCGCTGCCACTTCCCGCAGCGCCTCCTCACCGGAGGTCGCGGTGACGGCGCGGACGCCGAAGGCCGCGAAGGGCGCGGCCTGGTCGGCCATCTCGTGCAGGATGCCGCGCGGGCCGTCCGGGTGGCGCAGCGCGCTGGAGACGTCACTGGAGATCAGGAGGATGGGCGAGCCGCTGATGCACGCCTCGCCGAACGCCGCCACGCCGTTGACCGCACCAGGCCCCGTGGTCGAGAAGGCGACGCCGAGTCGGCCGGTGGCCCGGGCGTAGCCGTCGGCGGCATACACGGCGGCCTGCTCATGGCGTACTCCGACAACGCGCACGGGCGCATCACTCGACCAGAAGGTCAGGTTGTGCACCCCTGGCAGGCCGAAGACCACGGGAATGCCTTGGGAGGCGACCAGATGGAGCATCGCCGTGCCGACGGTGTGCTCAGCGCTCACGCGGCAAGCCTGTCAGAGTCGGATGAGTGCGACCGGTCGGGGCTCGCGCCGGACCCGCTGACCGCGGTGGGAGGATCGGCGCATGACGACCTACACCTCCCGCAATCCCGCGCGTTTCGACGACGTCGTGACCGAGGTTCCGCTCGCGACGACGGCTGACGTCGTCGCGGCGTGCCAGGC
>NBNH01000117.1 GCA_004379115.1 Actinomycetales bacterium mxb001 | reverse complement strand
CAGCGCCCCTTCGTCACGCGCGATCGCTCGACCAACAATCGCTGGTTGGCACTTCCCTCGCTGGGCGAGTCCTGGCACAACCTCCACCACGCCGAGCCGACCGCAGCGCGCCACGGCGTGCTCAAGGGGCAGGTCGACTTGAGCGCGGCGACGATCCGCGCGATGGAACGACTGGGCATGGCCCGTGACGTGCGCTGGCCGAGCCCCGCTCGACTGGCTGCCAAGCTCCAGGATCCCGCCATGCGTCGCCGACTGCGCGGATGGTCCGAGCCCGAGACACCGGTGTCCGACCCCGACGTCACCCCTTCCCTCCCCTAGGCACGCCATGCGCATGTCGGGGCGCGAGCGGCGCGAGCAGCTCATCGAGATCGGCCGCACCCTCTTCGCCGAGAAGGGCTTCGAGGCCGTCAGCGTCGAAGAGATTGCCGCCAAGGCGGAGGTCTCCAAGCCCGTCGTCTACGAGCACTTCGGCGGCAAGGAGGGCCTGTATGCGGTCGTCGTCGATCGCGAGATGAATCACCTCCTGGCCATGATCAGCGGTGCACTCAAGGGCACCCATCCCCGGCAACTGCTCGAGCAGGCCGGCCTCGCCCTCTTCGACTACATCGACAGCAACCCCGATGGGTTTCGCATCCTGGTGCGCGACTCTCCCGTGTCACAGCAGACCGGATCGTTCGCCAGCCTGCTCGCCGACGTGGCCGGACAGGTCGAGCACCTGCTCGCCGATCAGTTCGCGGCGCATCGCATCTCGACCAAACTCGCCCCCATGTACTCCCAGATGCTCGTCGGCATGACCGCGCAGGCCGGGCAGTGGTGGCTGGATGTACGCAAGCCCCGCAAGGAAGAGGTCGTGGCTCACCTCGTCAACCTCGCCTGGAACGGCCTCGCCCACCTCGACCCCAAGCCCCAGTCGCCCCGCTGAGCGACTGGCTCGCTGGCCGAGATTCTCAGTCACCGAGAATCTCGTCATCGAGAGATCACCTAGGCTGACGCCATGACCGCGGACAGCGTCGACGGCATCGTGCGGGCCTGGCGCCGCGAGCGACCCGACCTCGACGTCGCCCCCCTCGAGGTGCTGTCGCGGGTGAGCCGGTTGGCGCGCCACCTCGACCTCGCGCGACGCGAGGCGTTCGCGCGGCACGGCCTGGAAGCCGGCGAGTTCGACGTCCTCGCGGCCCTTCGTCGGAGCGGGACGCCGTACGAGATGTCACCGGGACAACTCGGCGCTGCCACGCTGGTGTCGAGCGGCACGACGACCAATCGGCTCGACCGGCTGGAATCAGCGGGACTCATCGAGCGCTTGCCTGACTCGGCCGATCGCCGCAGCATCCGCGTGCGCCTGACGGCAGCCGGTCGGCAGCGAGTCGACGCCGCCCTTGACGACCTGCTCGCGAGCGAGCGTCACCTCCTGGCAGCTCTCGCGCCCGCAGAGCGCGATCACCTCGCCACGCTTCTCAAGGCCCTGGTGCTGCCCTTCGACGTCGAAGAGACCACCGTCAACCCGCGATAACCCGAGCACCCTCCACCGGCGATATCGCGTGTCGCACCACGCGCACCAGGCCCGTGGTCGTCAGGCCGACCGCGATGTCGAGCGCATGCTCGCGATCACGCGAGAGGAACACGCAGGTCGGACCGCTGCCCGAGACGATTCCGCCCAGGGAACCGAGGTCAGAACCCGCCTCGAGCACGCGGCTGAGCGAGGGACGCAGGGACAGCGCGGCCTCCTGAAGATCGTTGTGGAGACAGCGGCCAAGCGCCCGCGCGTCTCCCCCGCGCAGTGCGCGCAACAGGTCATCGGCCACAGCGGGAGGGCGCACCTCTCGGCCCTCGCGGAGACGATCGAGCTCGGCATAGACGGCGGGCGTCGACAATCCCGCATCGCTGACGGCGATGACCCAGTGAAATCCGCCCTGGGCGAGCACCGGCGTCAGGACCTCACCGCGTCCGGTGCCGATCATGGTGCCGCCCTCCAGCAGGAAGGGAACGTCCGAGCCGAGTTGGCTAGCGAGGTCATGGAGCGCGGTGGCATCGAGGGAGTTCGGCCAGAGGGCGGCACATCCCGCGAGGACCGCGGCGGCATCGGCACTGCCTCCGGCCATCCCGCCGGCGATCGGGATCGCCTTGGCAATCTCGAGCTGCACATCGTCCGGGCGACCCGCACGCGCCGCGGCAAGGCGGACCGCACGCACGGCGATATTGCCGTCATCGGTCGGAAGCTGCTCTGTCGCGTCGCCGACCATCCGCACCGTGACACCGGATCCATCGGGGGCAGGGGTGAGCGTCACGTCGTCGTAGATGCCCACGGCATGGAACACGGTGGCAATGTCGTGGTAGCCATCGGGCCGCCGTGGGCCCACCGACAGGCTCAGGTTGATCTTGGCCGGAACCGTGACCCGCACCTCGCTGCCCACGCGCATGACCCTAGACGGGCCGAGCACTGGCGATGCGCGCGAACGCCCCGACGTCGATGGCCTCGCCACGAGCCGAGGGATCGACCCCGGCCAGGATGAGAGCGCTCTCGGCGGCTGCGGCCGACCCCGCCCACCCCGATAGCGCGGCGCGCAGCGTCTTGCGTCGTTGTGCGAATGCCGCGTCGACGCATGCGAAGACCTGCTCGCGCGAGGCAATCGATGCGGGTGCGGGGCGTCGACGAAAGGCCACGAGCCCCGAGTCCACGTGGGGTACCGGCCAGAACACGCTCGGGGGTACCGAACCGACCCGCTCGGCATCGGCGTACCACGCCAGCTTGACGGAGGGCACCCCGTAGACCCGACTGCCGGGACCTGCCACGAGGCGGTCCGCTACCTCGGCCTGGACCATGACAAGACCGCGTTCGATGCTGGGAAACGTCTGCAGCAGGTGCAGCACGATGGGGACGGCGACGTTGTAGGGCAGATTCGCGACGAGCGACGTGGGATCCGCTGGCAGTGTCATCACCCGCATCGCATCGTCCGCAATCACCGTGAGGCGGGTCGCATCGTCCGGGCGGTGCGTGGCAGCCGTCTCGGGAAGGGCCGCAGCGAGAATCGGATCCACTTCGACGGCGATCACGTCAGCACCGGCCGCCAGGAGTCCGAGGGTGAGACTTCCCAGCCCGGGACCCACCTCCAGGACGACGTCACCGGGACCCACCTCCGCCAGGCGCACGATGCGACGAACCGTGTTGGCGTCGACCACGAAGTTCTGGCCCCGCTGCTTGGTGGGCCGCACTCCCCAGCGCTCGGCCAGGGCCCGAATATCTGCCGCCCCGAGGAGTCCGTCGGCCATGTCGACTACAGGGGTCCGAAGGCACGCTGGGAGTTGGCCCACAGGTCGTCGCAGAGTTGCTCGAGCGGTTCGCCGCGTACCTCGGCCATCGCTCGCACCGTGAGCGGGATCAGGTAGGAGGCGTTGACGGCCCCTCGATGCGGGACCGGGGTGAGGTAGGGCGCATCCGTCTCGACGAGGAAACCGTCACGGGGCAGCACGCGCAGGGCCTCGCGCAGGTCGTCGGCGTTCTTGTAGGTGACGACCCCCGCGAAGGAGCAGAGCCAGCCGCGATCGGCACAGTGTCTCGCCATGTCGGCATCACCCGAAAAGCAATGAAAGACGACGCGCGCCGGAGCGCCCTCGTCGTCGAGGATGCGCAGGATGTCGGCGTGAGCATCGCGATC
>NBNH01000116.1 GCA_004379115.1 Actinomycetales bacterium mxb001 | reverse complement strand
GCCCTTGCTGCTCGCCCTGCACGGTGGTCTGGGGAGCGGCGTTCAGTTCGAGACCAACAGCGGCTTCGACGGCCTGGCAACGGCTAACGGCTTCATCGTGGCCTATCCCGATGGCGTAACGAGATTCGCTGACGGCACCGGCGGTGCGCGCACGTGGAACGGCGGCAAGTGCTGCGGCCCAGCGGTCACCCGCAACGTCGATGACGTCGCTTTCCTGCGCGCGGTCGTCAAAGACGTCGCGAAGGCTCAGTCGATTGATCGGTCACGGGTGTACGCCGTCGGTCACAGCAACGGCGGCATCATGGCCCTGCGCCTGGCCTGTGATGCCTCGGATGTCTTCGCGGCCGTCGGTGCGCAATCTGCCTCCCTGGAGACGACGGGCTGTGCACCACGGCGCCCCGTGTCGGCGATGCAGATCCACGGGACTGCCGACACCAATGTGCCGATCGCCGGTGGCAAGGGATCGGGGATCGCGAACTTCACCTTCGCGCCGCCGCGCAAGGCCGCGCAGACCCTCGCGGTAGCCGACGGCTGCCGCGCCCGTGCCGAGCAGACGCGTGACGCGGCCAATCGCGACCTGGTCCTGAGCAACTGGAGGGCGTGCCCTCGGGGGATCTCCGTCGAGTTCCTGGCCGTCGAGGGTGCCGGTCATGCCTGGATGGGTCACCCCGCGCAGTCCCCGTGGGCCGACGACTACATGGGGCCGCCGTACATGAAGTTGGACTCCAGCCGGGCCCTATGGGCGTTCGTCTCTGCCCACTCTCGCTAGGCCTCGTGCGCCTACTTGCGCACGGACCTCGTCAAGGTCCAGTCCGAGTAGAGGGAGTCCGGCCAGCCGATCGAGCGGATCCGCACCTTGAAGGTCCCGCGCGGCACGTTCTCCAACGAGAACACCGCCCTCTCGGGGTCGTAGGACAGTGGGGAGCCCAGCTGGGTCCACGTCGTGGATCCGGGCCACATGTAGGCGAACTCGTAGCCACCCACGTTGGCGCCACCGTTGGTGGTGATCGCGGGGTTCTTCCACGTCATGGTGAGGTAGTCCGTGAGCGCGTCATAGGTCGCTGCGAAGTCGTTGGGAGCTGGCACGGTGTTGGTCTGCTGTCGTCGAGGTGACGGATTGGAGGCGCGGGAATCAGCGCCGTAGGTGGGCACTGTGATCACTCGGAACCGCACGATGTCGCCAGCCTTGGTGCCCAGCGACTTCGTAGTGAGGCGGATAGCGGTGCGCGTTCCGGTGGTCTCCCGCACGTCCTCCCACTGGCTGACGCTGCCGTTGGGGTCGTTGTACTGCATCTGGATGCGGTATCCCTTGAGCCACTTGGTCGCCAGGCTCGATGACGTCCACAGCACCATGAACGCATCGGCGGAGCCCCAGGCATTGACCCCCGTCACCGTGGTGACCGCACCCGTGGGCACGTTCGCCGTGGTCGTGGCCCAATTCGATACCGCACCCGCGGTCCCGACGGCACGAATGCGCACCTCGTAGGAGCCAGCAGATGCCACGGTGTATTCCGCTGATGTCGCGGCACCATTGACGGTCGCCGACGTCCAGTCGCCGCACGACGCGCTGCTGGCGCACAGTCGGTACTGCACGTCGTACGACGTGGGCGCCTGCGCGGTGGTCCACGTGAGCCGGAAGCCGTTGTCGAGGGTCTCCTCATTGGCCCAACCCGTCGCCCTCACGTTGGTAGGTGTGTCGAGCGCGCTGCCGAGCGAGAACGTATTGCTCAGCACCCCGGAACTGACAGCATCGGACTTCACCGCGCTCACGCGGAGGGTGATGGTGCCGCGCAGTGATCCGGCGTTCCAGCCGGTGAGAGCGGGCGACTTCACGCGCGTCACGGACCACCAGTTGGTGCCGCCATCGGTGGAGTAGTCGACCTGGTAGGCCTCGGCGCCCGAGGCGGCTGACCATGTGGCATTGATGATGGCGCTCGCCCTGCTGTCGATGCTCCCGGTTGCCTTCACATTGGTCGGGGCGACCGCGCTGCCGATGCCCTGGCAATTGCGCGTGACGTCGAGCAACGGGTCGATGTCGAGGGAGTCCTGGCCCGATGCGGTGCCGCACTCGACGAGGGCATCCTTCTCTGCGACCTCCTCGGCCGAGACGAGGTCGTCGTTGCCGGTGCCCGCCTTCAGTTGATCGTTGCCCTGCTCGCCCTCGATGTAGTCATTACCGGCTTCACCGGAGATCGCGTCGTCATTGCGACCGCCGAAGAGGTCGTCGTCACCATCAC
>NBNH01000115.1 GCA_004379115.1 Actinomycetales bacterium mxb001 | reverse complement strand
ACGTTGTCGCCCACGTTGTCGGCGATGGTCGCCGCGTTGCGGGGGTCGTCCTCGGGGATGCCCTGCTCGACCTTGCCCACGAGGTCGGCGCCGACGTCGGCCGCCTTGGTGAAGATGCCACCGCCCACGCGCATGAACATGGCGAGGAGTGCGGCGCCGAAGCCGAAGCCCTCGAGGACCTTGGGGGCCTCGCCCTTGTAGACGAGGACGACGATCGCTGCACCGAGCAGGCCGAGGCCGACGGTGAACATGCCGGCGACGCCACCGGTGCGGAAGGCGATCTTCATGGCCTTCTGCTCACCGGACTCGTTGGCGGCGGCAGCCACGCGCACGTTGCCGCGAACGGCGAGCCACATGCCCATGTAGCCGGTGATCGCGGAGAAGACAGCGCCGACGAGGAAGAAGATGCTGCGACCGATGCGCTCGTTCATGGTCTCTGCGGGAAGCAGGAACAGCACGAAGAAGACGACGACCGCGAAGATCGCCAGGGTCTTGAACTGGCGATTGAGATAGGCGGCCGCTCCCTCCTGCACCGCGGCGGCGATCTCCTTCATGCGGCTGGTTCCCTCGCTGGCCGAGAGGACCTCCCGCACCAGGACGAAGGCCACCAGGAGCGCCAGGACGGCGATCACGGCCACCACGATGACCGTGATGAGGTTCATCCCGGTGAGTTCGATCGACAGAGGGCTGGGCATGGGTCTCCTCGAGGCATGGGCCATGGATCGTGTAACGATCCGAAACTGCGCGGAATCCTACGCAAGGGCCGTACACGGCCGTCAGGGGGAGAGGGGAGGATGGCTTCGATGCCCTCCCCCGATGCCGTGATCGACGGCCGACCCCAGGCCCGCCACGTCCGTCGGCTGCCCGAGCGACCGGGGTCCCCCGCGCCCTGGCCGGCCTGGGTGTCGCCCGCTCTGATCGACTCGCTCGCCGGTCGCGGCATCGCCGAACCCTGGTCGCACCAGGTCGAGGCGGCCGAGCGCGCACATGCCGGCGACCCGGTCATCGTCGCCACCGGCACGGCGTCGGGCAAGACGCTTGCGCTGTGGTTGCCGGTGCTCAGCGACCTACTCGACGACGACCGTGGCACCGCGCTTTACCTCTCCCCCACCAAGGCGCTCGCGCACGATCAACTACGCGCGCTGGAGTCGCTCGAACTTCCCGGCATTCGTGCCGCCACCTACGACGGCGACACCCCTCCTGATGAGCGCACCTGGGTGCGCTCGCACGCAAACTACGTGTTCAGCAATCCCGATCTTGTGCATCGCTCGATGCTGCCCCGACACACGGCGTGGTCGCGCTTCCTGCGCGGGCTTCGCTACATCGTGCTCGATGAGGCGCATCACTACCGCGGCATGTTCGGTTCGCACGTTGCCGTCGTCGTCCGCCGGCTCCTGCGCGTCGCGCACATCTACGGCGCCAGCCCCGTGGTGCTGTGCGCCTCGGCCACCATGGCCGACCCCCAGCGCGCCGCCGAGCGGCTCATCGGGGCGCCCGTCCACGCGATCACCACCGACGGCGCACCCCATGGCGCCCTCACCGCCGTGCTCTGGGAGCCGCCCGAGGCTGTCGGGATCGCCGACAAGGGCGATCGAGCGCCCCGACGGTCGACGATCGCCGAGACCGCCGACCTGCTGTCCGACCTCGTGTGCTCGGGCGTGCGCACCCTCGCCTTCGTGCGCTCCCGCCGTGGCGCCGAGACCGTCGCGATGCTGGCGCGCGACTCGGTCGACGAAGTCGACGGTGACCTCGCCACGCGCGTCGCCGCCTATCGCGGTGGCTACCTTGCCGAGGAGCGCCGTGCACTCGAAGCCGATCTGCGTGACGGTCGACTCATGGGGCTGGCGACGACCAATGCACTCGAACTCGGCATCGATATCAACGGACTCGATGCGGTGCTCGTATCCGGGTGGCCCGGCACGCGCGCATCCCTATGGCAGCAGTGGGGACGCGCCGGACGTCGGCAGGGTGAAGCCCTGGGTGTCCTCGTTGCTCGAGAGGATCCCCTCGACCGCTACGTCCTCGAGCATCCCGGTGTCATCTTCGATCAGCCCGTCGAGACGGTCGTGTTAGATCCGGCCAACCCCCATGTGCTCGGGCCGCACCTCCTGGCGGCCGCGCGGGAGCAGCCGCTCACCGAGGACGACGCGACCGCGTGGTTCGGCCCGACGGCGGTGCCGCTCCTGGAATCCCTCACCGCCGACGGACTGCTGCGCCGGCGCCGCACCGGGTGGTTTTGGACCTCCAAGGAATCGCCCGCCGACCGGATCGACCTGCGGGGCGAGGCGGGTACGCCGATCCGGCTCGTGGAGGACGACACCGGACGGTTGCTCGGCACCGTCGAGGCTGCGCGCGCACCCGCCACCGTGCACGCAGGCGCGGTCTACGTGCACCAGGGCGAGACCTATGTCGTCACCGCGCTCGACCTGGTCGAAGCGGTCGCCTTCGTGCGTCGTGAAGACGTCGACTTCTCGACGACGGCATCCGAGGTCGCCGACTACCGCATCATCAGCACCGACGAGGAGGTCGCCTGGGGCAACGGGCGACTGGCGCGGGGGGAGGTCGAGGTCACGTCGCAGGTGGTCGGCTACCTGCGACGTCGCTATGCCACCGGCGAGATCATCGGTGAAGAACCTCTCGACATGCCCGAGCGCATGCTGCGCACGCGCGGCGTCTGGTGGACGTTGTCGGATGAGCAGATCACCTCGCTTGGCGACATCGACGTTGCGGGCGCGGCCCACGCGGCTGAGCATGCGTCGATCGGACTGCTGCCACTCGTGGCGACCTGCGACCGCTGGGACATCGGCGGGGTGTCCACGCCCCTGCATCCCGACACGGGCCGGTGCACCGTCATGGTCTACGACGGCCATCCGGGCGGTGCCGGGTTTGCCGACCGCGGATTCGACGCTGCCCACACGTGGCTGACGGCCACCCGCGAGACCATCGCCAGCTGTCGATGCGACAGCGGGTGCCCCTCGTGCGTGCAGTCACCCAAATGCGGCAACGGCAACGAGCCGCTCGACAAGGCCAGCGCAGTGCGCATGCTCGACGTGCTGTTGCGCGGGTCACCGGGGGCCGGCGCGGGCTGACGCGCTCGGCCTCGGGAGCGTGAAGCCCAGCGGACCCAGCATCGCGGGCGCGTCGACCGATACGACGACGCTGGCATCGACACCCTCGAGTGCACAACGATCCAGGCGTGCGGCATTGGCGGATGCCACCGCAGCAGCGGCCTCGCAACCCGATTGCGCGGCGGCGAGACCGGCGAGATCTGCGGACACCGCGGCGCGCTGACCGGCCGTTGTCATGGCAACGATCGCCCAGCACACCGTGCCGCTCACGGTGAGGACCAGTGCCATGAGCATTGCGAGGAGGGTGCCGGATCCACGATCGTCGTTCACGGCAGCACACCGATCTCGACCAGCGCGCTGGCCTCGGCGGTGACATCGACGCTGAGTTGACCAAAGACGGGCAGGGGCAGGTGCACCGGTCGGACGACGACCGCACGCGCCAGGCCGCCGGCCACGGACACGCTCAGGCCGTCGGTGTCCGGGAGCGCGGCACCGCGAGCAGCCTGCCGCGCCGCGGTCTGGGCGGCGTCGAGCGCGCGCACGTAGGTCGCGCCGAGCGACGCCACCCAGACCAGGGCGACCGTGACGGCCAGCAGGACCGGGATCGCGATCGCTGTCTCGAGCAGCACGCTCCCCGTGTCGGAGGTCCGCGGCCGTCGCATGACTAGGCCCCGACGAAGATCGACAGGGCTCGCGTGATGAGCGACCAGATGAGATTGCGGGCCTCGTCGCTGGTGAGGATCTTGATGAGGATGCCGGCGAGGCCGGTGACGGCGACAGTGCCGACGGCGTATTCGGCCGTGGTCATGCCCGCGTCTTCGCGCGTCAGGCGCGACAGGGACTTCGAGACCCGGGCGCGTGCGATGAGGTAGTGCATGGAGCCTCCTAGTCCGGCAGACGGCCGGTGCGTGCGCTCCGGTGGAGCACGCGCACACGCTGGACCTCGATGACGGCTCGGCACAGGGCTCGGATTCTGACTGTGGACCGACCGTTGCCCACGTCCCTGGGGACTCGCGCCGACATACGCTGACCGCATGCGATGGGCGATGGCATGGCTGTTCGGCCTCGTCCTCGCTACGGGTCTCAGTGCCCCTGCCGCGCAGGCTGCCGATTCCGTCGTCTGCCGGATCTCGGATGACCGGCTCACCGAGATCAGCGGACTCGCGTTCTCACCCACGCGCGAGGGGATCCTGTGGACCCACAACGACTCCGGTGACGGAGCTCGGCTCTATGGCCTCGACACCACCACCTGCGAAACAGTTGCGGTCCTGACACTGCGTGGGATCGCGGCCAAGGACATCGAGGCCATGGCCGCGGGCGTCAACGTCAAGGGCGAGCGCGTGCTGTGGGTCGCTGACATCGGCGACAACACCGGGGTGCGACGCAGCGTGTCGATCTACGAGGTCCGCGAACCGCGATCGCTCGGCAACGCGACCGTCAACGCCACTCGCTACTCGCTGAAGTACTCGACACCCCAGGACGCCGAAGGCCTCATCGCCGACCCACGCATTGACCAACTGTGGATCGTGTCGAAGGGGCTGCTCGGCGGATCGGTCTTCGCAGTCCCGCGCCCACTGTGGCCGGGAGGTGTCACGTCGGTGCGCAAGGTCGGCGAGGAATCGGGGTTCGTCACAGACGCCGCCATGGCGCCCGACGGCTCCCGCTATGCCGTCCGCGACTACCGCGAGGTGCGGATCTACCGCGGCAAGCCGCCGGGGACCGTGGTGACGCGCCTGACGCTGCCCGAGCAGGTGCAGGGCGAGGCGATGACCTGGACGCCCGATGGTCGCGCGCTGATCGTGGCTGGCGAGTCCGACGACCGGATCCTGCGCGTCGAGCTGCCCGCGGAGGCCTGGATGAAGTCGGTGCAGTCCGCGCCGACGAATGCGCCGTCTCCACAAGCCTCACCGAAGACCAGCCCGGTCAACGCGGCCGTAGGACCGGCCGATCGCGTCGGCACGCTGGCGGTGATCGCCCTCGCCGCCGGTGGTGCCGTCTTCGCCATCGCCTGCCTCATCGTGGCCGGCGTCATGCTGGTGCGGCGTCGGTCGTCGTCACCCGATGTCTAGGTGCCCAGCGACCCCGTGATGAGCGGAAGCGCGAGCGAGACGACGACGGGGACAACGCCCAGGAGCAGGAACGCGGGAAGGAAGCAGGCAGCAAGGGGGCCGACCGCCTTGACGCCGCTCGCTCGCGCCGCAGCATCGGCCCGCGCGCGCTGCTCACGTCGAAGGTCGACGGCGGTGCCGCGCAAGACCTGACTCAGCGGTGCTCCCGTCTCACTCGATCTCAAGGCCGCACGCGCAAGAGGCGCCAGTGCCGGCTCAGCGGCTAGCGCGCGCCAGGCAGTGGCGGGGTCGGCGCCGAGGTCGAGCGCATCCACGAGTGCGCGCAGCGGCGACGCGACAGGCTCGCCCACGGCTTCGGCGACAGCCCGCACCGACGACGACACGGGTGCCCCCGAGGCGAGGCAGGCAGCCAAGAGGTCGGCGGTGGGAGCCGCCTGACGCCCGAGGGCCTCGCGCCTGTCGCGTGCGGTGCGGGACTCCAGGCGCCCGAGCGCCATCGGGAGCAGGACGGCCAGGAGGACGCCGGCGACGATGCCCAGCAAGCCACCCCAGGTGATCACGACGACAAGGCCGACGGCGATGGACACGACGCGGGCGACGCGGGCATCGGCGAGCGAGAGACGAGCACGAGGGTCCCGAGGAGCCAGCGATCGTCGCGGTGACGGTGACGGGCGAATCAGCAGAGCGACCGCCAGCGCGGCCGAGCACGCCGCCAGGATCACAGCAGCGCCTCCACGCGAGCTGCGATGCGCGACGTCCAGATCAAGCCCGCAGCGGTGAACGCGACGCCACCGACGAGGCATCCAAAGCCGAGAGGTGTCGTGAGCAGCCACGCGAGCGGATCGCCTCCCATCGCGACGCCGAGGATGAGGCCGATGAGCGGAAGCCCGGCGAGCATGCGCGCCGTCGCCCGTGGTGCGGAGAGGTGGGCGCCCAGTTGAGTGCGCACGTCTTCGTCGTCGCGATCGGCATCGACGGCAGCCTGGAGCGAAGCGGCTAACCCGGCACCCGTGCCGTGGGCCACGCTCCAGCACGCGGCGACGTGCAGCATGAGTTGGCATCCGGGAGATCGGCCGTCGCTGCGCAGGGCCGCGACCACATCGCCTCCCCAGGCGACGGCGGCTCGCGCCCGCGGCGCGAGATCGACGGGGGCGAAGGCACGCTCGAGCGCGCGCGACGGCGCATGCCCGGCCGTGAGTTCGGCGACGAGTGCGGCGACCGCCTCGCGCACCGCCTCGCGGCGCTGCCGACTCGTGCGCGATGGAGTGAGTCGTGCCCGCCCCCGGCGCAGGATCGCCCCGATGCGCGTGCGAGCGCCGTCGATGTCGCCGGGTCGACGCGCCGACGGACGGCGAAGGGCGAGAACGAGCGCACCTGCTGCGGCGAGTGCGGCAAGCACCTCAGCCGGCATCGGGCACCTCGACGCCGCGTGCGCGAATGCGACTGGCCAACTCGTCGACTCCGGAGCCGAACGTCACGTCGTCACCGAACCGGATCACGGCAGGCTCAGCGGTGACGAAGCGACGACTGTGTCGCAGCACGTGAATGCCGGTGACACGACGGCCGGTCGCCGTGCGGGCCACGTGGATCACGGCATCGAGCCCTGCGGCGGCGAGCGCGTGCACCGCATCGCGAGGCAGCCCGGCCATGAGCCCGAGAGCCTCCAGCCGTGCCGGGAGGTCGGCCGGTGAGTTGGCATGCACGGTGCCGCACCCGCCCTCATGACCGGTGTTGAGGGCCGCGAGCAGGTCGATCACCTCGGGCCCGCGTACCTCCCCCACGACGACGCGATCAGGCCGCATGCGTAGCGCCTGACGCACGAGATCGCGCAGGGTGACCTGGCCGGCACCCTCGAGATTGGGCGGACGTGCCTCGAGGCTCACCACGTGCGGATGCTCGGGTCGAAGCTCGGCCGAGTCTTCGACGATCAGCAGTCGCTCATCATGGGGGACCTGACTGAGGATCGATCCCAGGATCGTCGTCTTGCCCGAACCGGTGGCTCCGGTGACGAGAAAGGACAGGCGGGCGCGCACGAGCGCGTCGATCCAAACGGCCACGCGCGGGTGGATCGTGCCGGTGTCGATGAGCTCCGCGACGGTGAACGTCGTTCGTCGGGGAATCCGCAGGGAGATCACGGCGCCCCCGGTGCAGATGGGCGCCAGGACAGCGTGGAGACGCGCACCCTCGGGAAGGCGTGCATCGACGAAGGGAGACGCCTCGTCAAGGCGCCGCCCGGCCCGGGCGGCCAGGCGTTGCGCGAGCCGCACGGCATCGGCGGGTGCGACAACCACATCGGCCACGCGCTCGAGACCTCGCCCGCGATCGATCCAGACGTCGCCCGCGGCGTTGACGAGGACATCCGTGGTCTCGGGATCTCGCACCAGCGATTGGAGCGGACCGAGGCCGCGCAGTTCGTCGTGAAGGGCACCGACTAGGGGAAGGAGGTCGTCGGCACTGAGCACGACCCCCTCATCGCGTAGCGCCTGGGCAACGGCAGAGGCGCGGATGGCGGACGCGTCCGTGGACTCCACGAGGCGAACGCGGACACGATCGACCAGGGGCGCGCTCATGCCACGCGACTCTCGCTCGCCGGGCGATCGAGCAGGGCGAGGACGGGCACGGTGATCGATCGATGGGCACGTGCGTGAAGGAGATCTGCTGTGTCACCGCGCGCAAGCGCACGATCGTGTCGCCACGTGGAGACGACGGGGACGCCGAGTTCATCGGCGACGTCATCGGGGTGCAGGCCGGGGCGTTGCCCACGGCGCACGACGACGGCTATGCGAGCAGCGGAATCGGATGCGGCGCGGACCATCGCGCGACTGGCCAGGATGCCCGGCGGATCATCGGGCACGACCACGACCGCGAGATCGCTGCGCGCCCACGCGAGTCGGCTCGCCGGACCCATGTCGCGCGGAGTGTCGGCAACGACCAGACCACCGCCGCGGATCGCGGCGTCGACAACGGAGAAGCAGGCCTCCGCGGAGAGCGGCACCGGATCGATGTCGGCAGCGGAGACGACCGCCACGTGGCCATCGCGCGGAAGAGCACCGCGAAGGGCACTCGCCGACAGCCGCCCGGTGACCGCAGCGAGATCGGGCCAGCGCAGGCCGGCGGCATCGCGCAGGTCGGTGCGCGCATCGAGCCCTCCACCCAGCGGGTCGAGATCGATGAGGACCGCCTCGCCGCGCGCAGCTCGCGCGAGGAGGATCGCGAGGGTCGACGCCCCTGCGCCCCCGCGCCCGGGCGACACCGTGACGAGGTGGGCAGGAGATGCGGCAGCCTCCTGCAGGTCAGCAAGGCGATCGGCGAGCCAGCGCTCACCTTCGGGGAGCACGACGACGTGCTCGGCACCGATCGTCACGGCGCCGCGCCACACGCGAGCGTCGTCGGAGCGGCGCTCGCTCGCCACCACCAGGACGCCTGAGCGACGCGGCCAGCCGAGCAACGGCAACCGCTCGAGTGCATCGTCTCCGACGAGCACCAGCGGAGATGTCGTCCACCGAGACGCACTATCGGTGCCGAGATCGCTGGCGAAGACGTCGGTGCCCGCGACCGCGGCCACACGCAGGATCTCGTCGAGGAGCAGGTCGTCGGTGGTGAGAACGAGGGGGAGATTGCGCATGTCGACAGGGTCGACGCGGCCCCGGCCACGGCGGAATGCCAGCGTCGACCTGTGGATGAGTGCGGGATCGCCGACCTGTGGATCACGCGTCTCGCGGGTACTGTGAGCGCGTGACGCGGGCCGCGGCCTTCTTCGACCTCGACAAGACCATCCTCGCGACGTCGAGCGCCCTCGCCTTCACTCGTCCGTTCTACCGCGGTGGACTCATCAGCCGGTCCGATGTCGTGCGCAGTGCCTACGCGCAGTTCATCTTCCTGGCCTCCGGAGCAGACCACGACCAGATGGAGACGATGCGCCGCTACATGTCTTCGCTCGTGACCGGGTGGGATGTCGCCAAGGTGCAGGAGATCGTGGCGGAGACCCTCGACCAGATCATCGACCCGGCGATCTACGACGAGGCCATGGAACTCCTGGACGAGCACCGCGCACTGGGACGCGACGTCATCATCATCTCGTCATCAGGCACCGAGGTGGTCGAGCCGATCGGCGAGCGGCTCGGCGTCGACATCGCCGTCGGCACCCAACTCGAGATCGTCGATGGCCGATACTCGGGCGAGATCCTCTTCTACGCCTACGGCGAGGGCAAGGCGCAGGCCATGCGGGACCTTGCCGCTGAGCGCGGCTACGACCTCGCGCAGTCCTTCGCCTACTCCGACTCCATCACCGACCTACCGATGCTCGAGGTCGTCGGGTATCCCACCGCCGTCAACCCCGACGCCGAACTGCGTCGCACTGCCACCGAGCGCGGCTGGCCCATCCTGGATTTCCGCCGACCCGTAGCCCTGCGCCAGCGCATCCCCGTGGAGCGCCGTCGCGCAGCTGCCGTGGCTGGTGCGGGCGTAGCTATCACCGCGGTGGCGCTCGGCCTGGCCTGGTACGTCCGGCATCGGCGGTGACGTCGGGCATGGAGGTCCTGGAGCAGGGAGCGGATGCGCCGCGACGCGGTCCGCGCCTGACGTTGCTGGCCATCGCGATCATCGGCGCCGTCGCCCTCGCCGGCATCGCCGTCACCTTGCTCGTACGCGACAGTTCCCCCAACGTGCTGGAGATCTCCTCGATCGAGCAAACCGGCCTCACGCGCATCGAGCCCAATGCCGAGGACTCGTCGTGGGAGGGCAAGCTCGGCATGCCTGCGGGG
>NBNH01000114.1 GCA_004379115.1 Actinomycetales bacterium mxb001 | reverse complement strand
GATGATGATCATGAACCCGCTGGCCGGTGGCGCGATCGATAGCCTCTTTTCGACGCATCCCAAGACAGCCGAACGTATTGCCCGACTGGAGGCCATGGCGCGCGGTGGTTAATGAACTAAGGCGCCTGAGGTAGGTCGCGCAGCGCGCGCTCAACAATATAGGCCAGTCGGCGCCCGGCGAGGGCAAGTCGCGCTTGGGAGGTTTCTCGCCCATTCAGCCAGTAATCCTGCCGAATAATAAAAGTGCCCGGCAAGTCGGCATCTGGTAAAAGTCCGGGGTAGACCTGGTTACGGGCGATGTTGAAGGATTCTTCGATCCAGCCGAGCGGCGGTTGGGTCAGTTCGGTTTCAGTCACCAGCAACGCGTGTTCCAGCAGCCGGATCAGCGCTTTATTGAACCGTGCACTTCCGGGTCGCGCTTGCCCAGGAAGTTCGTCCCACCAGCGATGCAGGCTGATCGGATCCGGCGGCTTTCGGCCGGCATCAATCACGGTGACGAGATTGCCACCCGCATCCAGTTCGCCCGGTTGGCCGGGTACGGCGCGGCTGGCGCAATGCAGTGGTTGATGCGCATCGGCGATTAGGTGACTAACCCAGGCCAGCGCGATGGCGCGATCGTGTGCCGAGACTGTGGCATCGCCGAGGAGGCGTATCTGTGCATTTAGAGCGGGCTCGAGCAGGCCATGTGGGCGTTGCTGGCTAAAAGCCTGTGCCACGTTCCGATCGGCAAAGTGCCAGCGACGCGTGTGCTCGCCTGTCGTCGCGCGACGCAGCCATTCTTTTAGCGTTCCCGGCGGCGTATCGGATGAGGATGTGTCTGAGCGATCACGCAATTGATCAGGCCAGAGGGCCGCCCCCATCCAGGCCGCTTCGCCGGATTTATCCCTGGTGCCGGTAATGAGCTGCTGGCTTCGCAGCACGCGCGCGACACGGGCGCGAGTAGGTTTATCCAACGCAGACCAGGCAACCGCAACCACCTCCTGATGACCTGTACCGTTCCATGCATGAACCAGCGAGGCGGGTAATGCCAGCAAGCAGATGAATGAACAGAAAAACCGGGAAAATTTCATGCCGCACAGAGGCCTTTTGTGGTGTTGTAAACATGCTACACTCAAATCAATGAGGAGTCGTCCACCCAGTCGATCAGAACCCGATAACCGGTCGCCGCGCGTCCGCACGGGCGGTCGTCCGTCGGGGTCACATCAGCAAGCGCAAGAGTCTCAATTTCGGCGTGCCCCGTTGCCTTTGCAACCCGACTCGCTGGCCTGGGCGATCAAGACCGCCGCCGATTGCGTGACAGAGGTCATCGCATTTGGTTGCAGTCTGACAGCGGTTCTGGCGAGGCTGCGTCTACAGAATTTACCGACCAATGCAGTACGCGCGCAGGCAATCGATCTGACCTACGCGACCTTGCGCCGTTATCGTCGGGGTGATGTGGCGTTGTCGAAGCTGCTCGATCGGCCAACGGCGGAAGATGCGTTACGCAGCCTCCTGCGCGTGGCGTTGTGCTGGCTAGAGATGCATCCTGAAAAAGCGCATGTCGGTGTGGATCAGGCAGTCGAGGCGGCTGCCACGTTATCAGGCGGGCGATACCGCGGTTTTGTGAATGCGATCCTACGCCGCGCTTTGCGCGAACGTGAGCAACTGGACTCCGCGATTAAGGCGGATGACGAGGCACAACATCAACATCCGGCGTGGTGGTTGCAGCGTTTAAAAACGGACTGGCCGACGCAGTGGCAAACGATCATTGCCGGCGGTAACCGAAAACCCCCGATGGGTCTGCGTGCAAACTGCCTGAGGACCGATGTGGCCACATATCGGCAACAATTGTCAGCTGCTGGTGTAGCCATTGAAGACGCCTTACCCGACGATGCGCCAACCGCAATACTGCTCACGCACCCTCAGGCCGCAGAAAGTTTGCCTGGGTTCGCCGAGGGTCTAGTGTCGGTACAGGATCTGGGGGCGCAACAGGCGGCGCAGCTGATGAACGTGCAACCCGGTATGCGCGTCCTCGATGCCTGCGCTGCCCCGGGGGGCAAGGCCGCACACCTCCTCGAGCACGCTGCGATTGAACTGACGGCGGTGGAAGCCGATCGAGAACGATGCGCGGCGCTCCAGCGAGTACTGGATCCCGCGCGTTTTCCTGCGGATCGCAGCATCCAGGTGATTTGTGCTGACGCTGCGCAAACGAACGCCGCGTGGGCAAAAAGACCCTTCGACGTGATTTTGCTCGATGCGCCCTGCTCCGGCTCTGGTGTGGCAGGTAGGCATCCTGATGCGAAGTGGTTGCGTCGCGAAGATGACATTTACACTTTGTCACGCACGCAGAGAGAATTATTGAATGCGCTCTGGCCACGCCTTAAAACGGGCGGCAAGTTACTCTACGGAACATGCTCGGTTTTCGCGCAGGAAAACAACCAGCAGATTGCAGCCTTCGTCGCCCGAATGCCCGATGCACTGGTACTGAGTGAAACCTATCTGCTACCGGATGCCCGGCACGATGGTTTTTACTATGCGCTGCTACAAAAGGTACCGGCATGAGTCTGCGCCTCGTTCGCACCATATTCTGCAGTTTGTTGGCAATATGCCTGAGCGTGCAGAGCTTGTCCGCAGCTGCAGCGGGCGCAGAATTGCGGGCACCGACGATTGTCCAGAACGAAGAAGCCGTCGTGCTGACAGGCAATTTCTCACTGACGCTGACCCCGGCGCTGATCGATGCGGTCAATCATGGCATACCGCTGGTCTTTCAGATGGAAGCCGAGCTTAAGCGCGCACGCTGGTACTGGATCGATGAAATCGTCTATCGTGCACGCGTCGATCGTCGTCTGACGTACAACGCGCTTGTGCGTAATTACCGGGTCAGCGACGCCACGGGTGGCCGAAATTTCATGAAGCTGGAAGATGCAGTCGCTTATATTGCGCGACCAGCCGAGTGGCGTTTGCCGCCGGAGCAGGCAAAGACAGGGGATCCCATTGAAGTGGCCATCCGGTTCCGCCTTGATCCGACTTTTCTACCCAAACCGTTCCAGGTGGTTTCGTTCGGCGATCGGGATTGGCGGCTCGATAGTGACTGGCGTAGTTATCGTCTGACGGTTCCCGCCGTCTCCGGAGCCAAATAATGCGCCTGGCGATGTTCATCATGACGTTGGTCTCAGTAGCGTTACTGTTTCTACTGACACAGGCATCGGCTAATACCGACTTTTTCGCACGACACTATTTTTGGCTGGTAGGTCTCAATGTTGTGCTCGGTTTAGCGATGGCCGCCGTGATTGGTATACAGCTCTACCGACTCTGGCGGGATCATCGCGAGCAGATTTTCGGCGCCCGATTAAAGTTTCGCCTCATGTTGATGCTGGCGCTCATGGCCCTGGTGCCAGGC
>NBNH01000113.1 GCA_004379115.1 Actinomycetales bacterium mxb001 | reverse complement strand
TAGTAACAAGGACAACAACAATAAAAATTGAAGTCCAGAAAAAGGTAGCCCCGCGACTACCTTTTTTTATTAACTGGCCTCTTCTAGCTTGTTCTAGCCTCTTCTAGCTTGTTCTAGCCTCTTCTATCGTACTTCCATATTCCGCCCACCCACTTTCCTTAAATGGTTTATCCCTACCTTAAAGACCCGGAGGACCACCCTTTTACTTGGTCTGAACCTATTTACGCTCTCCATAACGATGAGGCTGAATCTAAATGCCTAACTTTAGCTAATAACTACTGCGTCGATCTTGTCGATATTCAGCGGGTTTCTAAAACCTGCTACCACTGTATCTTTTCTAATTGAAATACCTTAACCTATGCCAGAAGATATTAACGGTTCTTACGTTGACTATATAGATGGTAAAATAGTTTACTATAAAGTCGTTGTCAACTCTGAAGGAGTTATGACTTTATATCCTGTATCTAACAATGAAAACGAACAAAATTTAAATTCAACAAACCATGACTAAACCACAAATCTCTAAAAGCTATACAGACGGTTTTGATAACTATCTAGTTTTTTGCTATGAAGATGGGACAGAAAAATCCTTTCTAGTACAAAATGAAGAGCTAATCCCTTTCACTCTTCCAGCTTCTGCTATTCTTTGTAATAGTTATTATCTCTAAAGCTATAACTAATTGCTTTTCAAGTGTATATACTCTATGCAAGACCCTTCTTATGATATGTTGCCTCTTAGCTGGGATGATTACATCACAGACTCAGAGTTTGGTAATCCCGACGTGGACTACCTAAAAGAAGTTGTACGCAAAGGGGTGTCTGCTTTACCTAGGGGTCTGTTCTTTACCGGTCCTAGTGGCACCGGTAAAACATCCTTAGCTCTATTATTTATTAGGGCTATGCGCTGTTTAGATAGACCAGACCACGATATCAACCCCTGCGGTAAATGCGCTCACTGCACTTCATTAGATGTCCGTCTCTCTGACCGTGACCGCTATTTTACCGGTGTCTTCTGGCTTCAACCAGGCTCCTCTACCGAAGAGTCTATAACTGAGTCTTTTAAACACGCCTTTTCTGAAGCCTCACGCGGCGCTGTTAATACAGGCAATCCTGATCGCTCTGTTCTTTTTATTGTTGTTGATGAGTTTAGACACGTTCCTAGAGCACAACGCGTTAACTGTCTTCTTAAAACTGAACTTAAATCCCTGGTAATAATG
>NBNH01000112.1 GCA_004379115.1 Actinomycetales bacterium mxb001 | reverse complement strand
GCTCGAGTCCATCGACAAGGACTGATACGAGCGTGGAGTTTCGCCCGGCCGATGTGACGGCCATGCAGGAGGCGCTCGCCCTCGCCCGGCAATCGCTCCTCTCCCATGATCCCGACGTGCCAGTCGGTGCCCTGTTGCTCGGCCCCGATGGCGACACCCTCGCTGCCTCAGCTAATCGACGCGAGGCCCTGTCGGACCCCACCGCGCACGCTGAGGTCGTCGTCCTTCGCGAGGCTGCGGTCGCGCGCGGCGACTGGGACCTGGCTGGCTGCACCCTGATCGTCACCCTCGAGCCCTGCCCGATGTGTGCCGGGGCGGCGTACCTGTCGCGCGTCGATCGCGTGGTCTTCGGCGCGTGGAATGAGGAATACGGCGCTGCCGGGTCGGCGTGGGATCTGCTGCGCGATCGACGGCTGCCGCATCGACCGGAGGTCGTGTGCGGTGTCCTCGCCGATGAGTGCGGGGCTGTCGTGCGCGAGTTCTTCGAGCGGCTGCGGGGCTGACCGCGGGGTCTGTGTACCCTTTTCGGCGGTGGCGTGTCCGAGCGGCCAAAGGAGCACGCCTCGAAAGCGTGTGTGGGGGCAACTTCACCGTGGGTTCAAATCCCACCGCCACCGCCCTGCAGATGGGGACACCCTTACGGGTGTCCCCATCTGCATGTTGATGATGCGCGGGATTTGGGAGGAGCGCCCCTACTCTTCGTTGAGGATCAGGCGCTCGATCGAATCGATGAGGGCGTCACTGGCCTCTGGTGGCAGGCCTCCATCGATCATGAGTGATGCCGCTCCGTGCGTTGCTGCCCAGATGGTGGCGTCGAGCCCCGGGCGTACACCGGGGCGCAGCAGCCCGAGCGCATCGAGTTCATCCAACGCGGCGTTGAGCTTGAGATAGGGCCCGGACCATTCGGCTTCCTGCATCTGCTTCTGGCAGGTAGGGCCGAAAACGAGTCGGAAGAGGTGGGGCTCTTCAAGAGCGAAGGTCATGTAGGCGCGGCCGAGGCCCTGGAGTCGGTCGATCGCGCTTTGGGCGTCGTCGCCGGGATGGGCCGCGAGCACCCGGGCCATTCGCTCATCGAGCGCGGCGACGCCGCAGGCCCCGACAGCCTGGAGGAGGGCCTCCTTGTCGGCGAAGTGGTTGTAGGCCGCACTGGGCGAGACCCCGACGGCCTGGGCCACTCCCCTCAGGGAGAGGTGCTCAGCGCCGCTGGCGCGAACGTCGGCCAGGGCCTGATCGACCATGGCCTCGGCAAGGGCCCCGTGGTGATAGGGGCGCGCCGTCGACTTCTGAATATTGACAACGTTCATTTGGCCTGCCAGCCTCCCAGTATGAACAGTGTTCAGTCTAGCGCCCTGGCGCCCTCGTCCGCCTCCGACAGCAAGGGACTGGCTCGCTGGGCCGGCGCCCTGAGCCTGGTCCAGGGCCTCCTGCTCTTCGTGCCCCTCACCGTGCTCGGCGCGGCCATCAACTGGCCCGAAAGCCTGAGCGACCCCGCCGAGATCGCCCTGCCGCGCATCCTCGAGCAGGAGAGCGGGGTGCGCCTCGGCTACGTCTCCTACCTCATCTATTCGGTGCTCTTCGCCATCACCATGATCCTGCTCGTCCGGTACGCCAAGAGCCGCAAGGCCATGGGCCTGGGGTCAATGATCACGGGGTTCGCCATCGCGTCGACCGTGGCCCGCTGCATCGGCATCATTCGCTGGCTGGTGCCGGTCCCCGTGCTCGCCGAGCTCTACGCCGCCACCGCCGATGAGAGCGAGCGTACGGCGATCTCGGTCGCCTTCGAGGCGCTCAACTCCTTCGGCGGGACGATCGGTGAGGCGCTCGGCGTGAGCATCTTCGCGGCGATATCCATCGGGTTGTTCGCTATCGCTGTGCTGAAGACCAAGGCCATGCCGGCCTGGCTCGGCATCTTCGGCCTCATCGCCGCGCTGTCGATCCTCGCCACGGCCGTCGAATTGATCGGCATCGATGCCAGCACGCTCATCTTCCTCGGCACCACCGTCGTGCAGCTGTGGTTCCTGGCCATCGGCATCTGGCTCCTACTCCGCGGAGGCCGTCCCGCCGCCGCTGCGGTGGGCTGATCACCATGGCCGACACCGCGCAGGCAACACGTGACTCGAAGCCTCCGACGTTCTATCGACTCGGCGGCTGGGTCGCCCGACACCGCTGGCCGGTACTCATCGGCTATCTCATCGTCTTCGTCATCGTCGGGGTCTTCGGCGTGCGGGTCTTCGGGGCGATGCAGAGCGGTGGCTTTCAAGACCCGGGCAGCGACTCGTCTCGTGCCGCCGCCGCGCTGGCCGATGAATTCGGCACGCGAGACCCCGCGGTCATCCTGGCCATCGAGTCGCCGGACGGCGTCGAGGCAGGTGCGACGGCGGCGCAGGGTCTGCTCGACGGCGTGGCCCAGGTCGATGGCGTCTCCGAGGTCGTGTCCTACTGGTCGACCGGCGGGGCGCCGTCCCTGCTCAGCGATGACGGCCTGACGACACGGGCCCTGGTCTTCGCCGACGAGGGTGCCGACACCGAGCAGATCAGTGCCGACATCGTCGAGAAATACACCGGCCAACAGGGCGACCTCGTCGTCTTTGCCTTCGGTGGCGACGTCGTCGGCAACGCCTTCACCACGACGATCACCGGCGACCTCGCGCGCGCCGAGTCCATCGCCATCCCCATCACGGCGCTGATCCTGCTCTTCGTCTTCGGGTCGGTAGTCGCCGCCGGCCTGCCCTTCCTGGTGGCGGGCGGCACGATCCTCGGCTCGTTCTTCGCCCTGTGGGTCGTCTCGACCTTCACCGATGTCTCGGTCTTCTCACTCAACCTCGTGACCGGCCTCGGCCTAGCACTCGGTATCGACTACGCCCTTCTCATCATCAGCCGCTTCCGAGAAGAGCTGAGTCGCGGTAAACCCGTGCCCGATGCGGTCGCGGCTACCGTGGGCAGCGCCGGCAAGACGGTGTTCGTCTCGGGGATCACCGTCGCGCTTGCGCTTTCCGCGCTGCTCATCTACCCGCAGTTCTTCCTGCGGTCGTTCGCCTACGCGGGGATCGCCGTCAGCCTTCTCGCGATCGCCGGGGCTCTCACCGCGATCCCGGCGCTGCTGGCCATCCTCGGGCGCAACGTCAACCGCCTGAAGGTGCGACGCGGGGACCTCGCGCCGAAGGACGACGGCGCGTGGTCCCGCATCGCGCGCTTCGTCATGCGCTACCCCTGGCCGGTCCTCATCGCCACGGTCGCCGTTCTGCTCGCGCTGGCCGCTCCCGCCTTCGGTGCGGTGTTCGGGCAGGTGGATGACCGCGCGCTGCCCCCCGACAATCCGGCGGCCCAGGCGGGTCAGGTCCTCGCGGAGCGGTTCCCGGGCAACGACACCTCGCCGTACAACATCATCCTCCGTCAGCCGAGCGGCGATGCCGACGTCCTCGCGTACGCCGAGCAGGTCTCGCTCCTGCCCGACGTCGAACGCGTGACGACACCCACGGACGTCGTCGTCGACGGTGCTGTGGTGGCACCGAATCCCAACTCTGCCACGTGGACAACTGCCGATGCGGTGCGACTGGAGGCGGTGAGCAGCGTCCGGCCGATCGACCCGGCGGGTGAAGCTCTCGTGGCGGACATTCGCGATATCCCGGCACCCGCGCAGGAGACGCTCGTTGGCGGCCTGGCCGCGGAATGGAGCGATGTCACGAGCGGCATCATCAGCCGCACGTGGATCGTGCTGCTATGGCTGGCCATCACGACGATGGTCATCCTCTTCCTCTTCACCGGCAGCATCCTCATCCCGATCAAGGCGTTCCTGCTCAACCTGCTCAGCCTCAGCGCCACGCTCGGCGTGCTCGTGTGGGTGTTCCAGGGCGGCCATCTCCAGTGGCTGACGGGCGACTACACCGTGACCGGCACCGTCGACGTCCCGACCATCGTGCTCATTGCCGTCATCGCGTTCGCGCTGTCAATGGACTACGAGGTCTTCATGCTGTCGCGCATCAAGGAAGAGCACGATGCCGGCCAGGACACCACCAACGCAGTGGCCTTCGGCCTGCAACGCACCGGCCGCATCATTACCGCCGCTGCCCTGCTTATCGCGATCGTCTTCGCATCGTTCCTCACGAGCTCCGCAACCAACATCAAGCAGTTGGGCCTGGGCGTGACGGTGGCGATCCTGCTCGACGCCACGGTGGTCCGCGCCTTCCTGGTGCCGGCGTTCATGCGCATCGCCGGCAAGGCCAACTGGTGGGCACCGGGACCGCTCAAGAAGCTGCATGCCCGCGTCGGATTGCGCGAAGGCTGAAATGGCGTCACGCGAAGGGGCAACCTCGTGAGTACTCATCTGGTCGTGGGAGCCGGCAGCGTCGGGTCGGCGCTCGCGAGCCAACTGGCTGCTGCCGGCGACGACGTCGTGGTGGTGACGCGCAGCGGATCGGGCCCTGACCACCCAGGTGTCCGTCGGGTCGCCGCCGACGCGTCGTCGCTGGACGCCCTGATGCTGGCCGCCCCGGAGGCCGTCGCCATCCACAACTGCGCGAATCCGCCGTATCACCGCTGGGCGCAGGACTGGCCCCCCATGGCGTCCGCCTTCATCGGGTACGCCGAGCGCACCGGAGCCGTGCTCGTCACCTGCTCCAACCTCTACGGATACGGCCCGGTCAACGGGCCCATGGCGGAGTCGCTCCCCTTGGCGGCGACGGGCACCAAGGGCCGTGTGCGCGCGCAGATGTGGCGTGACGCTAAAGCCGCACACGATGCCGGCACCATCCGCGCCACCGAGGTACGCGGCTCGGACTACATCGCCCCGAGTGATCAGACGCGCATTTCGTCGGCCCGCGTGGTGCCGCAGGTCCTGCAGGGCAAGTCCGTCAGCCTGCTGGGTCCCGTCGACCAGCCGCACACGTGGACATCGCCCATCGATGTCGCGCGCCTGATGGTGATAGCCGCGAGCGAGCCCAGTGCCTGGGGATTTGCGTGGCATGTGCCCAGTAATGCTCCGCGCACTCAGCGTCAGGTGGTCGACGAGCTCGCCGACGCTGCTGGCGTGCCACACGTCAAGGTGTCGCAGGTGCCCGGCGCGATGGTGGCCGTGCTGGGGCTGTTCAATCCGGTCATGCGCGAGATGGCGGAGACCAACCACCAGTGGGATCGCCCCTTCGTCATGGACGACACCGCCGCCCGCCGAGCCTTCGGGATGGAACCCACGCCATGGCCTCAGCTCCTCGACGGGGTCATCGAGTTCTACCGGCAGCGGTAGACGCGCCAAAGGTTTCCGGGATGCGGCGGACTGAGGGATGCTGAGCGTGTGACGGAGAGCCTCGCCCCCGTGATCCTCGGTGCCGTGGCCGTGGCGTTCGCGCTCATGGGCATCGGCGCGCTTGTGCGGCCCACGGTTGTCACCCGGCAGTTCGGCATTCCGGCACTGACTCCCGAGGGTCGCAGCGAGGTGCGCGCCGTGTACGGCGGATTTGGCCTGGCGGTGGCCGCGATGCTTGTCGTCGCCGTCACCAGCCCAGATCTTCGCGCTGGCATCGCGATCACTGTCGCGGTGGCGCTCTTCGGCATGGCGGTCGGTCGCGTCGTCTCTGCGGTGATCGACCGGTCGCTGTCGAAAGTGGTCGTTCTCTACCTCGTGATCGAGGTCGTCGCGGGTGTGCTGTTGGTGCTGGCCCGCTAGGTCCGTTCGATCAGCTGGATCGTGCGGCCGTCGGGGTCGGTGAGCGTGACCACCGCGCCGCCGGGGATCTCATGGGGCTCGGAGCACTCGATGCCGAGGGCCGTGAGCCGGGCGCTCTCCGCGGTGAGGGAGTCCACCCGCAGCAGCAGCACCTGGGAGCCCCCCGTCGTCGTCATGCCCGGGCGCCACGGGGTGTGCAGGGCGAGGAAGGTTCCGTCGGCCAGGGGGAAGTTGGCCCAGCCCGCCCCCGGCTCGGAGTCGACCCCCAGCAGGTCCCGATAGAAGGCCCGGCACGCCTCGAGTTGCTCCGTCATGAGCATGGTCCCGTCGTACCGCATAGCGGTCACGCTAGCGGGTGCTGAGTGCCTCATCGGTCCCCCGTGAAACGCCCGGGGGCCAGGGGTCAAGGACCGTGTGGGGCGTGTGAGGCGGATGTGACAGAAATGTGACCTTCGGCTAGGGTCCCATGACCATGTGGACTGACCGGTCAGGCCCGTCGGACGAGTCGGAGGGCCCCGCCCTCTCCCCCGAGGAGCGCCGCGCCGCCCGCCAGGCCCGCCGCGCCGCCGAGGCTCGGCGACTGCGGATGCGCCGCCTGTCGGTCACGGTGACGGTAACGGCCCTCGTGGTGGTCGTGGGCGCCGTCCTCGTCCTCCGCCCAGCTGCCGACGTCGCCCCCCAGACCGCGGGCATCGCCTCGATGGCGACCCCCGCTCCGGCCGCCCCCGGATACGCCGCCGACCCGGACACGTCGTCCCAGACGCAACAGCCCGTCGTGGCGGAGGACGCGGAGTCCGACCAGGCCGCCGCGACCGATGCGGCCGAGCCGGCACCCCTGCCGGCCGAGGAACTCCCGGTCGTGTCCGAGGGTGACTACGGCTCGGTCGTGGCTGCCGCTCAGCGCGCGCTCGACGTCGAGCCCACCGGCTACTTCGGTCCGAAGACGCGCAAGGCCGTCAAGGAGTACCAGGCGAGCATCGGCCTGCCCGCGACTGGCCAGATCGCGACGTTCACGTGGTCGGCCCTCGGCGCCGAGACCGTCGCCACGGCCCTCGACGCGGCAGGCACACCCGATGGCTACGTCGATGCCGAGCCCGCTGACCTGCAGGAGACTCCCTCTCCCCGCAAGGCCCGCAGTGCGGCCTCGGGCGAGCCCCCCATGCTCGAGGAGACCGACAGCGGCGAGGCCGTCGCGGTCGTGCAGCGTGCGCTGGGCGTCAAGCCCGCCACGGGCTACTTCGGTCCCAAGACCGCGGAAGCGGTTCGTTCATTCCAGTCGGACAACGGCATCCCCACGACGGGCGTCATCGCGACCTACACCTGGGCGGCGCTGGGCACCACCACCGCGTCAGCTGCTGCCGATGCGCATGCTGCCTACGGCACGGTCTTCGGTCCCGGCGCCAAGAAGGGCAATGGCAACGGGGGCAATGGCAACGGGGGCAATGGCAACGGGGGCGGTGGCAATGGTGGTGGCGGGTACGACGAGTCCGCGGCCTCGGGTTCCGGCGCCAACGGCATGGTCTGCCCGGTCGCCGACTTCTACTACGGCGATGGCCTTGGTGCTCCGCGCCCGGGCGGTCGCACCCACGCGGGCCTCGACCTCATGGGCTCGCGCGGCGAGCCGATCTACTCGATCACGTCGGGCACGGTCACGCGCTCGGGCTACCAGTCCAACGGCTCGCTGATCCTCGACATCACCGGCTCGAAGGGCATGTTCTTCTACGGCCACTTCGACAAGATCCTCGTCGGCTACGGCGACAAGGTGTCGGCGGGCCAGCTCATCGGCTACATGGGTGACACGGGCTCGCCCGGTGCGGTGCACCTGCATCTTGAGGTGCGTCCCTACGGGTGGTCGGGCGGCTACGAGGACCCGGTGCCGCTGATCAAGTCGCTGTGCGGCTGATCAGGCGCTGAACGGGTTGATTGTGTCCTGCTGCGGCTGGGGGATCTCGGTCGTCGACACGGTGTAGACGAGGTAGATCCAGACGACGACGCCCAGGATCATCGACAGGATGATGAAGAGGCGTGCTCGGTTGGCCTTCTGCAGCGCGGTCGCCATGTCTCCGCGCTTGACCGCCGAGTTGCCCTGCACCGCGAAAATGACCGCGGGGATCGCCAGCGGCCATGCGCAGCAGATGAGCGCGATGATCGAGGGGATGAGGTAGTTGATGTAGCGCTGGTCGGTGGGTGTTGCGCCCGGCACCGGCGGGGGAGTCGGCGGCATGAGGTCAGGCCGCGGGCGCGTCTCCTTGGTCCAGGAGTCGCCACCCCAATAGCGCTGCAGGTGGTCGGTGAACGGGTCGTCGTACCAACCAGCCGGCATGGACATGCTCGCCAGCCTAGGAGAAGAGCGCGCTGTAGCCGTTGAGGGCTGGCTGTCCCCCCAGATGGGCGAACAGGACGTGGGAGGAAGGGTCGATCTCGCGCCTCTCCACGCAGTGGATCAGTGCGGCCATCGACTTTCCCTCGTACACCGGGTCGGTGACCATGCCTTCGGTACGCGCGGCCCGCTTCATGGCGGCCAGTGTCGTCTCGTCGGGGATGCCGTAAATGCCGGCGTGAAAGCGCTCGTCGAGCTCGACGTCATCAAGCGTGATCTCGCGGC
Organism: Actinomycetales bacterium mxb001; assembly: GCA_004379115.1. Taxonomy (GTDB): domain Bacteria; phylum Actinomycetota; class Actinomycetes; order S36-B12; family S36-B12; genus Mxb001. The sequence continues at coordinate 5,648 of NBNH01000112.1, read as the reverse complement.
GCACGCCGATCTTGCTCGCGGTGTCGTTGGCAATGCGCGTGATCTGCTCGTGCGTCGTCGCAGGCTTGGCCGATCCATCGATCCCCATGACGCGGCGCGGACGCGCGCCTTCCTGCTCGAGGTAGGCGAAGCCCGCGACCATTCCTGCCTGCGTCGACCCCGTCACCGAGTTGACGATGATCGTGTCGAAGAAGACGCCGAGATCCTTCTCCTGCTCGGCCACCTCGAAGGCCCAGCCAGCGAAGCCGAGGCCACCGAGCGGATGGTCGGAGGCGCCTGCGGGAATCGCATAGGGCTTGCCACCGCGCGCCTCGATCTCGGCCAGCGCCTGCTCCCAGCTCTCCTTGAAGCCGATGCCGAATTCCGCCTTGACCAGGCGCACGTCGGCGCCAGCCAGGCGACTGATGAGGATGTTGCCGACCTTGTCGTAGACCGAGTCGGGCCAGTCGACCCAACTCTCCTGGATGAGCACGCACTTAAGTCCGACGCGTGCCGCGACCGCCGCCACCTGGCGAGTGTGATTCGACTGGACGCCGCCGATGGACACGAGGGTGTCGCAGCCCTGAGCGAGCGCGTCGGCCACGAGGTATTCGAGTTTGCGCGTCTTGTTGCCGCCGAAGGCGATGCCGCTGTTGCAGTCGTCGCGCTTGGCCCACACGGTCGCTCCGCCCAGATCGGCCGTGAGCCGGTCGAGTCGATGGATCGGTGAGGGGCCGAACAGCAGCGGGTAGCGGGGGTAGTCGGCGAGGCTGGGCACGGGAACCTCCGGGGGTGTCGGACGCGAGCGACCCTACCCCCGCGAGGAACGGCGTAGATTCGGGACATGTCACTGACGCTGGGCGGTGTACAACTGCTCGATGCTGACGGAGAGTTGCAGCGCGGCTGGATCAGCGTCGAGGGTGATCGCATCGTCGGGATCGGATACGACGACTCCGCACCAGCTGACATCAAGCTCGACGGGCGCACTGTCCTCCCCGGCTTCGTCGATATGCACTGCCACGGTGGAGGCGGGGCGTCGTACACCTCCGCAGACCCCGAGCAGATCGCCCGAGCCGCGCAGACGCACCTCGCGCACGGCACGACGACGACCAACGCCAGCCTGGTGTCGGCCACCTACGACGATCTCGAGCGGCAGATCCGCGCGCTCATCCCCTTTGTCGATGACGGCACGCTGAATGGCATCCACCTCGAGGGCCCGTGGATATCCCCGAACTACTGCGGTGCGCACGATCCAGCGACCCTGCGAGATCCGCACCCCGACGAGGTGGCGCGCATCATGGACATCGGCGAGGGACGCATCTCGATGGTGACGATCGCTCCCGAGCTGCCGGGTGCGGTGACCTCGATCGAACGCATCGTCGCCACGGGAGCGATCGCGGCCCTCGGGCACACCGGCGCCGATGCCGACCATGCCCGGGCGGCGGTCGATGCCGGAGCCACCGTCGCGACGCACCTGTTCAATGCCATGCCGCCGCTCCTGCATCGTGCCGCCGGGCCGGTGGGCGTCCTGCTCACCGATCCTCGTGTGACTGTCGAGCTCATCTCCGATGGCCACCACCTCGGCCCGGAGGTCGTGTCACTGACGATGACGACCGCACGCGAGCGGTCAGCTCTCATCACCGACGCCATGGCTGCCGCGGGCGCCGGTGATGGCACCTATGTGCTTGGCGATCTCGAGGTGCGGGTCACCGACGGCGTTGCGCGGCTCGTCTCCAACGGCAGCCTCGCGGGCAGCACGCTGTTCATGGACTCCGCCCTGCGCCGCGCCGTGCGCATCGCCGGTGTTCCCCTCGCCGATGCCTCGGCCGCCGCTTCCGTCGTGCCCGCGCGCACGCTGTGCCTTGCTGATCGCGGTGAACTCGCGGTAGGTCAGCGCGCGGACCTCGTCGTACTCGATGACGAGTGGGCGGTCGAGCGCGTCATGCGCGCCGGACAGTGGGTTAGCGGGTCTCGGTGACCTTGCGCAGGCCGCGCGGGGCATCGGGGTCGTAGCCGCGGGCCACCGCCATCGCGTAAGCCAACTGCTGCAGCGGAATGATCTGCAGAATCGGCGCCAAGTCTTCGGGGACGTCGTCCGGCAACCAGATGGCCGCAGCGGCGCTCGGTGCGCGGGACGCGTCGCCCTCCACCAGCAGATCCGCTCCGCTCTCGGCCAGCCGATCGAGCACCGGTTGCATCGCTGCTCCGCCCGCGCCGTAGGGCACCACCGCGATGACCGGCCGGTCCTCGTCGATCATGGCGAGGGGTCCGTGCATGAGATCGGCGCTGGAGAATGCGTGTGCTGCCAGATAGGACGTCTCCATCAACTTCAGTGCGGCCTCGCGTGCCGTGGGGTAGGCGAAACCACGCCCTGTCGTGATGAGGCGCTCGACGAATCGATAGCGGGGCGCCACGGCGATGCCCTCGCGCAGGTCGACGACGGCCTGCGCACGCTCGGGAATGACTCGCGCTGGCGACGCGTCGCCGCCGACCCAGGCGTCAATGAGCAGCCACAGGGCGAGAAGTTCGCTGGTGTAGCTCTTGGTGGCCGCCACCGCGCGTTCGGGCCCGGCAAGCACGTCGACGTGCAGGTCGGCAGCTGAGGCCAGTGGCGAGCCGTCGGCATTGGTGAGGGCGATGGTGAGAGCACCGGCACGACGCGCGCGCTGAGTGGATTCGACCAGGTCGGGGGAGCCACCCGATTGGCTGACGGCGATCCACAGCACGTCGGCGTACGACGGGGTGCTGTCGTAGACGGTCAGCGTCGATGGCGAGACGAGGCCGGCCGGGAGTCCGAGCCGTGTCTCGATGAGGTACTTCGCGTAGAGGGCCGCGTGATCGGACGTGCCGCGAGCGGCAAGAAGGACGAAGCGCGGTTGGCGGGTGCGTACGACGTCGGCAGCGGAACGAATCGCGGGGAGGCCATCAGCGAGCAGGCGCGCAAGTGACCGTGGTTGCTCGGCGATCTCCGCCGCCATCACGGACCCGCGGTCCATGGCTCACGCGTCCCGATCGGTGACTGTGCCGAGATCGCCGACTGGAGGAATGGTGTGCTCGACCCGGAGCGCCGCGCCCATCGCGCCGCCGAGGTCTCCGAGTGCCGCGCTCAGCACCTGCGGCTCCTTCTCGGGCAGGATCAGATGCGGCTTCATCTCGTCGCGAATGCGCTCGGCGAAGGGAGTGCCCAGTCGACATCCCAGGCCACCGCCGATGACGACTGCCTCCACGTCGAGCAGGTTGATGGCACTCGCGCAGGCCAGGCCGAGTGCCCAGATGGCTCGGTCGATCAGGTCGACGGCCATGTGGTCGTCCTTCTCCAGTGCCTTGGCCCACACGCCGCTCGACAGTCGCGTGCGCCCCTTCTTCTCCATGATCTCGAAGAGCTTGGTCTTCTTGCCCTTGTCCGCGCGACGTCGCGCCTCGGCTTCCATCGCCGCGCGACCCGCGTAGGCCTCGAGGCAGCCGCGGCGCCCACACGGGCACGGAGCACCATCGGGTTCGACGACCATGTGCCCGACCTCGCCGGCGGCACCGCGACCCAGCCACAACTCATCATTGACGACGATGCCACCGCCGACGCCGGTGCCGCAGAAGACGCCCAGCATCGATGTGTAGGGACGACCGGCCCCCAACTTGGACTCGGCCATGACACCGACCTGCACGTCGTTAGCGAGTTCGATGGGAACGCCGAGCGCGGTGCGCATGGGTCCGGCGACGGCCACCGTGCCCAGCCAGTCGGGCAGGTTGCCGGCATGGCTGACCGTGCCCGCGTCATGGTCGATCTGCCCCGGGGCGCCGACCCCGACCCCGAGGAGCGTGCCCATGTCGGCCTTGGCGTCCGTCATGGCGTCGCGCACGGACTGGACCATGGCGTCGATGACGCCGGCGCTTCCGTGGTCCTGGGGCGTGGGGATGCGGCACTGGCCGATCACGTTGCCGTCGGCATCGACGATCGCGACCTGGATCTTCGTCCCGCCCAGGTCGACTCCGGCCCGAAGCATCAGCGGCTCCCCTCTCCTGTGCCCGCCTGCTGCTCCGTCGGCCACGAGCCGCCGTTCTCCCAGAAGGACTGAATCTCCTCGAGCTCGCGTCCCTTCGTCTCGGGCGCTAGGCGCCAGACGAAGAGCCATGCGAGCACGGCGAGGATAGCGAAGATGCCGAACGACCAGGCACCGCCGATCGTGCTCAGGATGGTGAGGAAGAACTGGGCGATGATGATGTTGGCGAGAAGGTCCGAACTCAGCATCGCGCTGGAGCCGTAGCCGCGCAGTCGCGCCGGGAAGCTCTCGCTCGAGTAGACCCATACGAGGGCCCCGAAGCCGAAGACGAATCCGATGTTGATGCCGGCCAGGCCCAGGAAGCCCAGCACGACCTGCGCCGTCGTGAAAGTCGAGCCCTGCTGGGTGGCGAAGGTCAGCACCATGGCCAACTGCGACACGATCATGATCGAGATGCCCGTGAGCAGGATCGGTCGCCGGCCCCAGCGATCCACGACGGTCATCGACACGAGCACGGCGACGAGGGCGATGCACTGCACCAGCGTGGACATGAGGATCGACTGGGTGTTGGTGGTGATCCCCATGGCCTGGAAGATCTTGGGACCGTACGCGACCGTCGCGTTGATGCCGGTGATCTGGATGAAGAAGCCGAGACCCACCACGAACACGGTGGCGCGCAGATAGGGCTTGCGCAGCATCTCCTTGATGCGACCGCCCTTCTCGCTCGAGATGGCGTTCTGGATGTCGGCGAGTTCGCTGTCGACATCGGCTTCCGGGTCGGTACGCGCGAGCGAGACCCGAGCGTCGTCGATGCGTCCCTTGAGCACGAGCCAGCGCGCCGTCTCTGGCAGTCGGAGCAGAGCGGGGATGAGCAGGATGGCGGGCACCGCAGCAAGGCCGAGCATGATGCGCCAGTTGACGCTCTCGCTCACTCCGCTCAGGGCCAGGGCGCCGAGGTAGCCCAGGATGATGCCGACGACGGCGGCGACCTGGTAAGCCACGAGAGTGGCGCCGCGGATGCGGGCCGGAACCGACTCGGCGACGAAGATGGGCACCGCGATCAGCGACACCCCGATGGTGAGACCCAGGAAGAACCGGCAGACGCCCAGCATCGTGGGCGTCACGGAGAAGGCGCAGAGCAGGCAGAAGATCGAATAGCCGACGGCCACGCCGACGATCGACGGCTTGCGCCCGATGCGATTGATGATGAAGCCTCCGGCGAGTGCTCCGATGAGTTCGCCGTAGACCGTTGCGGTGACGATCGTCTCGACGGCCTCTTCATTGCCCTGGAGCCCGAAGTAGTCCTCGAAGTAGAGCTGGGCGCCCGCGACGTTCGATCCGTCGTAGCCGTAGATGATGCCGAGGGTGGCGGCACTGAGCGCAACGACGAGCGCAGAGCGCGGAATACGCGAGATAGCGGCCACGGCTCCCCCTTTCTCGTCGCTGGCAGGCTAACGACGTCTGCGCTCTCGGGTGGCCGTTAGGCGAACTTCACGCCCACCCTGCGAAGTCGGAGTAGCGTCGGCGACCGTGCAACAGCGGTCTCGGCGCGGGTCGAGTCTCCTCGCCCTCGGGGCCCTCGGCGTCGTCTTCGGCGATATCGGGACCAGTCCTCTCTACGCCTTCTCGGAGATCTTCGGCGGGGCGCACGACCTGGCGGTCACCCAGGAC
>NBNH01000111.1 GCA_004379115.1 Actinomycetales bacterium mxb001 | reverse complement strand
GAAGCGACGTCGGGGACCCAGGAGTCGAAGATCTCGGAAATGACCCTCGGATGCAGGTAGCCGGAAGTCGCCACGAACTCCGACTCATAGGTCGCGGCCCACCTGGCATAGAAGCGTCTGGCGTCCTCGGGGGAACTCAGCGCGTAAGCATTATCGAGACTGATCTCCACCGGACTCTCCTGCCATTCCTTGCCTGTCATCCAGCCGGACCACCGCGCTGACGATGGCCTCGAGCCGCACGTGGTCATCCTAGGCGGGCCGCTTAGACCCAATGGCGGCCTTCGTCAACCCGTGAACGGCTACGATCCAATCCCCAACTCAGAGAGGGCAGGTTCCATGAACGTCGTCACCAAACTTGTCAGCGCCGCGACCGCTCTCCTCGTCACGGGAGCCGGCCTTGCAGTCGCAGCGCCGACTTCATCGGCGGCGCCTGTCATGAGGAAGACGACCTACTCGGGCACCACCAAGATCACCCTAGACAGGTCCCTGAAGGCAGTCGCAAACCGAATCGTCGTGGTCGCTCCGGCCAAGAAGAACGGGTTCACCCTGACGTTCCCTGTCGTCGGAGTCGAGGGCAACGGCATCCTGCTGGCTGGCGGCACCAGGGCCGGCACAGATCCGGTCATCACGACCAAAGACAACGGCACGGGGGCCATCTCGCTCACGGTCGGCGGGGCATCGGTGGAGGTGTTCACCATCAAGGACTGGTCGGTGCACCACACCTCGAAGAAGGGCAAGGTGACAACTCAGGTGTGGCACGGCGATCTCTACCTCACCAACAACAAAGCCGTCGTCGACAGAATGAATGCCGGGGCTGGCAAGGCCCTTTTCAAGGTAGGTCAAGGCCTGGGGACGATCGAGGCCACTGTCAAGGCCACCAGAGGCTGACCCGATCACGCCTTGGCCTGAGCTAGTTCACTCTCGGCAGCGAAGGGGGTTACATGCTGCATCAAGCGCCGCAGGGCGAGACCCGCCATCGAGTGGCCTGGCTGGCTGCTCTGCTCGTGGCAGTGGCCGCGTTTGGCTTCCTTGCCTCCGCGCATCCCGCTCGTGCCGGTGCTCCTATCGGCACTGAGCCCATGGCAGATGCCCCGGGTGCGACCGCCCGACTGGGGATCGTCGTGAAGAGCCTGTCCAATGTGAACCTGGAAGACGGGACCTTCCACGCCAACTTCTACCTCGGGGTCATGTGCTCGACGCCGTGCCAGGCGGATGGCTGGGACCTCGTCAACGCGAACTCGTACACGTCTGAGGTGTCGCTCGACGACAGCACCAATAAGTGGTGGCGCGTGTCTGCCACCTTCGTCTTCCAGCCAGACCTCCGCCTGTTTCCCTTTGACACCCAGAACCTCCCGATCATCGTTCAGCACGACCTTCTAACGGTGGATCAGCTCACATTCGTGCCCGAGATGAGCAGGAGTGAGGTCAACCCAGATGTCGGCGTGCCCGGGTGGATCGTCGAGCAGTTCACCTTCACCACGACGGAGCACCGCTCGGTAGCCCTGAATGAGACCTACTCGCGAGCCGAATTCGATATCCCGATCGGGCGCAGCATGATCGCGAGCATCACGAAGTACTACATCCCCCTCCTCATCTTCATCCTCCTCGGAGCGGCCACACTCTTCCTCGGGCGCAACGACATCCAGTTGCGGACCGCAGGCACGGCCCTGGTCGGCCTCACGATCTTCTATCTCTTCACCAGCGGAGGCGTGGGCTCAGTCGGTTACCTCACGGTCTGGGACATGTCCGTCATGGTCGGCTACCTCGCGCTCGGACTCGTCATGACCAGCGGCATAGTCGGTGCGTACCTGTATCACGAGCACAAATTCGACGGCCCTGAAGGCGAGGCCCTCAATAAGCGCATCCGGTTCGGATTCCTGTGGGGCATCATCGCCGTGGTCATCGTGAGCGGCATCGCCATCACCCTTATCGCCATCCTGACCTAGGGAGGCGAGGCGCTAGCAAGCATCAGACCAGTTCTTGTGGCTGCCCTGACGCATCCGCGCCGCAGCATGCCAGGATGGCAGCCAGCACCACACGACCCAGGGAGATGTCGGCGATGAGCGAGAAGACGAAGAAGGATCTTGAAGACGCGGGCAAGCACACCCTTCACGGAGTCGAGGACATCGCCGATGTGGTCGGCCATGCGGTAGGCGGCACCGTCAAGGGCGTGGCCGACGGGGTGGAGGATGCCTCAGCCGAGACCAAGGTGCGCGAGGCCGACGAGGCCTAGGAACCGACAACCTCCCTTGGCGCGTCCGGGTCGGCGTTCAACTAGTTGGGCCGCGGCGCCACTTCGGCGAGATCGACACCGTCGTTGCGCAGTGGCGTCAAACCCATCGACGTACGCACCTCCAGGTCACGAGGTGCTGGCATCACCACAATCCAGGGATACGCGATGCCATTGACGACCGTATAGGCCTGCACGCGTCCGGTGAGCGAGGTATTGGGCGTCATCTCCCCCGGTGAAACAAGCCAGCGCAGTCGCACCGACTGTGTCTGCCCAGACCCGGCCAGATCCTGCGCACCCAGACCACGCACAGCCGTTCCATCAAGCGGAGTGAGAACGACCCGGTCCGCATCACTTTGCACGTCGACTGTGAAGACCAGCGTGCGATCTCGGAAAAACGTGTCGATCAGTGCGGAGGAGAGCGCCAGTGAAGGTGCGCTACCGCCCTCAGCGCACAGGTCGACCATCAGCGACGCGAGTGAGTCGGCCGCAGCGGTCGACAACGACACCACCTCGCCCTCAGCGGTGACGAGCAACTCCTTGGGAGTCGCCTCCGCCATGAGGCAATCGGACGGCGACACGGTCAGATCGATGGCGCCCGTCTGTGCGGCGGGAACGAGGATGGGCGCGAAGGGCGACACGTGGACACCCGGCCCGGGTGGGATGGCCGCGAGTTGAGTGCTGCGCTGTGGGTCGCCCGCCACCGACACGCGTACCTGCGCCGCTGGTGCCAGTGCACCTACCGGAGTTCCTAGGCCGCCCGGCCAGCCGGACCCACCATCGGCGATCGCGACGCCCGTTTGAGCGAGTACTTGCACGCTCAGGACTTCCAGGGCCTCCGGCCGCGACTGCTGCTCCGACCACCATCGATAGCCGGCGATGCCCGTGACCGCGATGATGATGGCCTCGACAACAGCGGAGATCGCGATCAGGAGTGGCCGTCGCGATGACACCGCCGACTCATCGGGGCGACCCTGCTCGAGGACCTCCATGGGCTGACGCTAGGCCGCGGCGAGTCGCGGCGCATGCGGAAGGACCGACAGGTCTATCCGAGCCGCAGGAGCACGTCGGAACGGCGGCCCTGATCGGACAGGACCTCGGTGTCATGCGTCACCATGATCGAGATGACACTCGTGGCAGCGTCGTGCGCCTTCCAGCCCAGTGTCCTGCCAATCCGATCCGGATTTGCCCAAACGGGGTACGACGAACCGCTGCGCGCTAAGGCCGGGTTCAAGGCGATGAGATCCCACCGATCATCTAGACCAACGCACGCGAGGGCGCTGGCAACGACGTCACGCAGGCTCACGCTGACCCCCGTGGCGATCACGAAGTCATCCGGCTCCGGGGCGAGCGCCATCAATGCCATGGCCTGCGCGTAGTCCGGAGCATGACCCCAATCCCTGATGACATCAAGGTCTCCGAGAACCAACTCGTCGATCAACCCCAAGGCCAACGCAGCAGCGCCCACGGAGATCCGCCTGAAGACATAGGGCAGAGGCCGGCGCACACTCTCGTGGTTGGTCAGAATGGCGTTGGAGATGTTCATGCCGTTGCGTTCACGCGCCTCCACGCCGAGGCGATGAGCAACGGCCTTGGACTCCGCATACGGGGAATTGGGGCGTAGCGAAGTCGATTCATCGATGATGCCCTCGGTATCGCCGTACATCTCCGAACTCGAAGCGTGCACGACGCGAATGGTGGGATCGATGTCGCGAACAGCATCGAGAATTCGTGCATAGCTCGCTGCATTGACCGTCATGGTCCCCGCGGGGTCCTTCCAGGACTCTGCGACGGAACTGCGCCCGGCAAGGAAGACAATGATGCGCGGAGCAACGCGCTCGATGAGTCCTCGAACGTCAACCTGCTCGTCCATGAGGTCCAGGGCCACGCTCCGGGTGACCACGCCATCCGGCGGCAATTGGGTGAGGTGGGTACCGAACACCTCGTAGCCGGCGTTGCCAAGGTCGCGGGCCACCCAAGGTCCATCCTGGCCGCTCACACCGAAGATGAGCGCACGAGGTCTGGTCACGCGTGCAGCGTAGGCGCACGACACCTCGTTGCGCAGGACCTCGAATAAGCCGCGAAACTCGCTACGACCCGCGCCGCTTCCAGGCCCCGGGGGCATCCAGCAGATTGCCCACCGGCGACGGAAGATCACCACTGGCGATGTCGGCCAATGTCACGTGCTCCAGGACCTCGCGAAGCGCCGCCCTCGTCGCGATCCAGACCTCGCGCAGGTGCTCGGCGTTGCCCCGATACGCAATCTCTTCGGGCGGGCCGCCGCGGACGGCGGCGAGTGGGCCATCGAGAGCGCGGATCACGTCGGCAACGGAGATCTCGCTCGCGGGCTTGTCGAGTCGAAAACCACCCTCGGCACCGCGCTGGCTAGCAACGATCCCGGCCTGACGCAGACTCCGCAGGATGTTCTCAAGGAACTTCGGCGGAATCTCCTGGTCGCGCGCCAAGCTGTCGGACTTCACCAGGCGCTGCGGGTCTTCGCTCGCAACGGCGGTGAGCTCCATCAGGGCCTTCATGCCGTAGTCGACGCGGGCCGAGATGTGCATGGTGCCATTGAACCGCTGGTGGATTCCACGGTGCGAGGTGGGATGGCGGTAGCGATCGCTCACGACGAGTCAACCTCGAGACCACGCCGCCTGCGCAGGCTGCGCGCCGCCGAGGAGAAGAGCCCATCGACGACCATGCCCAGGATGAGGATCACGAGCATCGTTGCCAGCAGAGTGGGAGCCTGCGAGAACTGACGAGCGAACTCCAACTGCGCGCCCAGTGACGGCTTCTCCGCGATGATGACCAAGAGTTCGCCGGCCATCAGACTGCGCCAGGCAAATGCCCAGCCCTGGGTGAGGCCAGAGACGTAGGTGGGCAGCGCGGCGGGAAGGACGATGTCTCGGTACTGCGCAACGGGTCCAGCGCCGAGCACCCGTCCGAGCCGCGTGAACGCAGGCGGCACGTTGTCGATGCCGGAGATGACGCCATTGGCAATGCTCGGCGCTGCGCCGAGGACGACAACGAAGAGGATCGCCTGCTCGTCGAGACCAAAGAGAAGGATGGCGAGGGGGAACCACGCGATCGACGGCATGGTCTGCAGTCCGGTGATGAGGCTGCCGATCGCGAGTCGCAGGGGCGTGATCCGCGCCACCAGGATTCCGATCATCGTGCCGATGACGAGCGCGAGGGCGAAGCCGCCGATGGCGCGGATGACCGTCGTTCCCATAGCGGACCAGAAGCGCTCGGTCTGGACCATGGTGCCCAACTGCGACAGCGTCTCGATGGGGGAGGGGAAGACGTAGGCCGGACGCCAACCCGACCAGTAGACGAGCTGCCACACCGCTAGGACGAGGAGGATGGCCAGGGCCTTGGGCCAGATCCAGGCCCACATGTGCGGTGCCCAGCCGGCTCCCGATCGCACGGGCGCCGGCTTCTCGACGTTGGGGGTGAGGACGGAGGCGCTCATGAATCGGCTCCCTCGAGATACGCCTTGCCGGCCTTCAGACGAGTGGTGAGGTCGGCGGCCCGTTCGGCAACACCGGTGGAGTCCATGAGGCGCGGGTGGGGCAGGTCGATCACGGTCTCGTAGACGATGCGCCCGGGACGCGACCCCATGAGAATGACGCGGTCCCCCAGACGGACGGCCTCGCGCATGTTGTGGGTGACGAACACGACGGTGAGGTTCTGTTCCTGGACGACACTTTCGATCTCGTCGTGAAGGTGGTCGCGCGTCATGGCATCGAGGGCCCCCAGCGGCTCGTCCATAAGGACGATTGATGTGTCCTGGGCTAAGCACCGCGCTAGTGAGACGCGCTGCCTCATGCCACCACTGAGCTCATGCGGGCGCTTGTCTTCCCAGCCGGTCAGCCGCACGACGTCGAGGAGTTGCCGCGCGCGCTCGGCACGTTGCGCGCGCGGCACTCCCCGCAGTTTGAGCGCCAGCTCGACATTGCGCTGCGCCGTGAGCCACGGCAGCAGGGTGGCGTCCTGGAACATCAGCGCCGGCTTGGTCGCCGTCCAGACCGTGCCGGACGTCGGTGCGTCGAGGCCCGCGAAGATATTGAGCAGGGTCGACTTACCGCAGCCCGAGGCTCCCACCACCGTGACGAACTCCCCGGCACGGATGTCGAGATCGACCCCGTCGAGCGCCACCGTGGCGTCGTCACCCGACCCGAACACCTTGCGCAGGCCACGAGCCTGCAGGGCTGTGCCGTCCGCAACTACCTCGAGCGCTTGCGCGCTCACGAGGACACGGCGGGCTTGCCGGCTGCCTGAAGCACCTCGTTGAGGATCTTCAGGTCGTAGAGCTTGCCGGGCAGTCCGCCCGCAGCGTCGATGCCGGCCTGCTCGAGCAGGCCCACGGCGACAGCATCTTCGGCGGACTTCACCAGCGTGCCCGTCAGGGGATCAGCCGTGAACTCCAACTGCTCCCACGCCCGGTCGAGGATCTCCGGCTTCGGGCTGCTGCCGGTCAACGCCGACAGGGCCAGGGCGAAGGACTCCTTGGCAGCCGTGGGATCCGCGGCGATGGAATCGAGCGATGCCACGTGGCCGGCGAGGAAGGCCGCGACGACGTCGGGATGCTGGGCGATGAAGTCGGTGCGGCAGATGATGTGGGTCGTCACGAACTTGCCGTCCGGCCACAGGGTCTTCTCATCGACGAGCACCTTGGCGCCCTGGGCGAGGTATTCCGACACCCACGGCTCGGGGACCCAGGCGCCATCGATCTCGCCCGACGCGTAGGCGGCAAGGCCCTCGGCGTTGGACTGAGGCTTGATGGAGACGTCGCCCCCACCCTCGGGGGTCGTCTCGACGCCCTGTTCCTTGAGCCAGTAGCGGAATGCCACGTCCTGCGTGTTGCCGAGCTGCGGAGTCGCGAAGGACTTGCCCTTCATGCCCTCGACATCGTTGATCTCAGGTCGCACCACCAGCGCCGCTCCCGCGGAGGTCGAGCCGGCGACGACGCGCACGGCCTCACCACCGGACTGGACGTAGGCGTTCACGGCGGGGTTGGGACCGATGTAGGAGCAGTCGAGGGAGTCGGCGAAGAGGGCCGTCACCGCATCAGGACCGGCGTTGAACACGGTCGGAGTCACGGTGATGCCGAGTTCCTTGAGCGCCGCCTTGAAGGTGCCCTGCTGGACGCCGACCAGAGCGGGCGCGTGCGTGAGGTTGGGGAAGTAGCCCAGACGCAGCGTGGTGATCTCCTCGGCCTCGCCACTCGGCGAGGAACTGGCGGATGAATCCGATCCGCCAGAGGAGCCGCAGCCCGCCAGCACCAGGGCAGCGGCGACTGGCAGGGCGACGGCGAGACGGTTCCAGGGAGTGCGTGCAGGCATGGGCCAACCTTTCGTCGACGAGGATGTCTCTATTTCCTAGCATCTCTATCGACAATATGGCAAATAGCCACGCGGGCATGGCGCCAGCGGCGATCGGCCCCTTCTGTGAGAGGGAATTCCTCCCGGAATAGACGAACGGCCCCGGCTACGCCGGGGCCGTTCGTCGGGTTCTACGGGATCAGGTGCCTGAGCACGGCGCCGAGTAGTCGTACGCCTGAGCCGTCTTGCCGACGTATCCCATGAGGAGCGTCTTGATGCCCAGGGGCGACGACTCGTCGGGGATGTTGATCGACACCGAGCGATCCACGTCAGCGGCGGGGCCACCCACGAGGGAGTTCGGCAGAGCACCCTCGTAGTCGACCTCGACACCGCCCTGCACGGCAGCGACAAGGCCCTCGCGAGTGAGGTCGCCGTTGGCTGCCGCCTTCTCGAGCGCAGCCTTCAGCGGGTACTGCCACACCCAGCCGTAGGTGTAGCCGTCGTTGGCGGGGAGGATGCCCTCGCCGAGCTGGGCCTGCATGGCATCCATCGCGGCCGACGGAGTTCCGAAGGAACCTGTCGTGCCGACGTTGGTGTAGTTGGCGATGAGCGCCGGCGCAGCGGCCGTCTGCAGGAGCAGCGGGTTCCACGTGGGTGCAGCGCCGAGGAACTTGCCCTCGAACTTCGAGGCCACGGCCTTGCCGATGATCTCGGCAGCCTCACCGGGGCCGACGCCGATAGCGACGACGTCTGCTCCCGACTCGAGGATGGCCGCGACCGCTGCATCCTGGTTGCCCGCGGTGGCATTGGGCGCCGTCTCAACGACGCCGGCGAATTCGACGCCATTGGCAGCGGCCCACTTCTCGGCACCCGCGGCGTAATCGCCGCCGTAGTCACCGGGGTAGCCGACGGCAATGAGCTTGTTGATGGGGGCCTGGTTCTCCACCCACCAGTCGAGGCCGCCCATGGCGGCGATGCAGTAGGACGCGCCCGACTCGAGAATGACGCCGCCATCGGTCTCGGGGAACTGCCAGCCCGACCACCATGAGGCGGGAACGCCGATGACGTTGTCGGCCTCCATGTCGGGCAGGATCGCCTGCGTCTGCGGTGTGCCCAGCGTCTGAGCGAGGGCGAGGATGTTGGGCTCGATCGAGCGGTATTCCTGGCTGTGCACGGCCGGGTCGTACTTGTTGTCGCGCGTGTTGGCCGCCATGTTGACGTCGAAGCCGGAGATGCCACCCTGCTCGTTGACGTACTTCCAGAAGTCCTGCTGGCCCGTGACAACCTGTGTCGCGAGCGGCGCGAACGGCCCCTCGGTCAGGTCGGACAGAACGCCGAGGTAGATGCACCCGTTATCGGGATTGACGGCCTCCGGACACGGCTCATCGGTGACGCCGATATCGAAGACGATGCCCTCTCGCGGGTTGGGTCCAGCGTCAGTCGAGGACGCGGAGTCCGACGGGGCGCTGCTGCCACCCCCTCCGCATGCGGTCAGCACCAGGGCGCTCGCGGCAACGGCCGCTGCCCACATGGTCGTGCTCCGAGCCTTCACGAACCCTCCCCTGTCCAGGACTCTCCGACAGGCGGCGCCAGCCGCCCGGGCCGCCGGGGGCGACCCAATTGGCCCACTGTGCCAGGGATCCGATCGCGGCGCCAGGCAGATCCCGCCATGATGGAGGGCGTCCCCGTCCCGGGGGCTCATCCGCGACGACCAGGAGGGGGAGCCCGTGCTCGCCGTGGAAAACCTCGAGGTCGTCTACGAAGACGTCATCCTCGTGCTCAAGGGAGTCAGCCTCCAGGCGCCGCAGGGGTCAATCGTCGCGCTGCTCGGGCCCAATGGCGCCGGCAAGACCACTGTCTTGCGTGCCATCACCGGACTGCTCGACGTGCACCGCGGTCGCATCACCAAGGGCCGTATCTCTCTCAACGGCACCGAGTTGAACTCGCTGTCGGCACCCCAGATCGTGTCGGCGGGTGTCGGACAAGTCATGGAAGGTCGCCGCATCTTCCGCGAGTTCACCGTCGAAGAAAACCTGCGGGCGGGCGGACACACCGCTTCGCGTCAGCAGATCGCCGAAGGACTCGAGCGCAGCTACGCGATGTTCCCCGTTCTGGCCGAACGGCGCAAGCAGGTGGCGGGCTACCTCTCCGGTGGTGAGCAGCAGATGCTCGCGATCGGTCGCGCCCTGATGGCGCAGCCGTCGTATCTCCTACTCGATGAGCCATCTCTGGGGGTCGCGCCCAAGATCGTCCAGCAGCTGCGCGACCTCATCGTGCAGATCAATGAAGCGGGCACCTCGGTCCTCCTGGTCGAGCAGAACGCCGCCATGGCCCTGTCGATCGCCACCCACGGCTACGTCCTGGAGACGGGGCGCATCGTGATGGACAAGCCTGCCGCGCAGCTGCGCGAGGACGACGACGTCAAGGAGTTCTACTTGGGCCTGCACGGCAACGAGCGCGGGTCCCTCCGCGACGTCAAGCAGTACCGACGCCGGAAGAGGTGGTTGAGCTGAGCGCCGATGCCCCCGTCATCTCCCTCGACGGGATCTCGCTCTCCTTCGGTGGCACCCAGGCGGTGCGCGATGTGAGCTTCTCCGTCAACACCGGCGAACTATTCGCCGTCATCGGCCCCAATGGAGCCGGGAAGACCTCGATCTTCAACTGCATCTCGGGCGTGTACCGACCTCAGAAGGGAAGCATCAAGTTCCTGGGCGAGGAGATCATCGGCCAGTCCCCCGAGCACATCGCCCGAATAGGCGTGGCGCGCATGTTCCAAAACATCGAGCTGTTCGACAACCTGACCGTCGTCGACAACCTCATGCTGGGACGCACTCAATACCTCACGTACTCGGTGGCCTCAGCGCTGCTGTATTCCCGCAAGGCTCGTCGCCAGGAGATCGCCAACCGCGAGATCGTCGAGGGCCTCATCGACTTCCTCGACATCGAGGCCTACCGGGCGTTCCCCGTAGGGATGCTCCCCTACGGCGTCAAGAAGAGGGTGGAGCTCGGCCGGGCCCTCGCGATGGACCCCAAGCTCCTCCTCCTCGACGAGCCCGTGGCCGGCATGAACGTCGAGGAGACCGAGGACATGGCCCGCTTCATCCTCGACGTCCGGGCCGAGATGGGCATCTCGATGATCCTCGTCGAGCACGACATGGGCCTGGTCATGGACCTGGCCGACCGCGTCCTGGTGCTGGACTTCGGCGAGCGCATCGCCCTCGGCACGCCGGCCGAGGTGCAGCGCGACCCCAAGGTGATCCGCGCCTACCTGGGTGAAGACCTCAGCGAAGCTGCGAAGGAGACAACATGACCGCCATCGCGGAGTCCGGCGTACGCACCTGGACACTCGCCAACGAAGTACGCGGCCGCGCCGCCACGCAGCCCGACGGAGTTGCCATGCGCGCCAAGCGCCTGGGCATCTGGCGAGACATCTCTTGGTCCGATTACGCCGACAACATCTCCCTGGTCGGCCACGCGCTGCTCTCGCTCGGCATCGAGCCCGGCGATCGCGTGGCGATCCACTCGGAGAACCGCCCCGAGTGGCTGTTCACCGACCTGGGCACCATTGCAGTCCGCGGCATCACCGTCGGGCTCTACCCCACCAACCCGGCCCCCGAGGTCGAGTACCTCCTGGCCGACTCCGGCTCTCGCGTCCTGATCGCCGAGGATCAGGAGCAGGTCGATAAGGCGCTGGCCGTGGAGGCCCGCTGCCCGGCCCTGGAGTGCATCGTCTACCTCGAGAGCCGCGGCGTCGCCGGCATCGACCACCCCAAGCTGATGAGCTGGGAGGACTTCCTCGCTCGCGGAGCGGCACATCGCGAGGCCTTCCCCGACGCACTCGACCGGCGAGCGGCCGAGACGCAGCCCGACGACGTGGTCACCCTCGTCTACACATCCGGTACGACGGGCCCGCCCAAGGGCGCCATGCTCACCAACGCCAACGTCGAATTCGCGAGCAATGTCATCGTGAGCGGGGGCGGTCTCTACGAGCCCCCGCCCAACGCGAGCGACGTGATCCTGTCCTACCTCCCGCTCTGCCACGTTGCCGAACGAGCCGTGACGACATGGACCAATGCGGTTTCGGGTGCCGTCGTGCACTTCGCCGAGTCCATCGACACGGTCGTCGTCAACCTGCGCGAGGTGCAGCCCACGCTCTTCTTCGCCGTTCCCCGCATCTGGGAGAAGCTCAAGGCCGCCGTCGAGGTGCGCATGGCCGCCGCCTCACGCATCAAGCGACTCAATTACGGCATTTGGATGAAGGTCGGCAACGGCATCGCCCAGAGCATGCTGGCCAACGGCGGCCGACACACCGTGTGGAGCCGCATCCGCTACGGCGTCGGCTACGTCTTCCTCTACCGGGCGCTGCGCGACCGCATCGGCCTGCGCAAGGTGCGTGCCGCGGCATCTGCGGCGGCGCCCATCGCCCCCGAGGTCCTCTACTTCTTCTTCATGATGGGCGTCCCCATCAACGAGCTGTACGGGATGACCGAAAACAGTGCGGTGGCCACCAGCAATCGGCAGGGGCGCATCAAGCTCGGCACGGTCGGCGAGCCGCATCCGGGAGTCGAGATCCGCCTTGACGAGAGGACGGGCGAGATCCTCACCCGACATCCCGGCTCCTTCGCCGGCTACTGGAATCGCCCCGACGCCACGGCCGAGACCCTCGACGCGGAGGGATGGCTTCACACCGGCGACGTCGGCGAATGGGTCGATGGCACGCACCTGAAGATCGTCGATCGCATCAAGGACATCATCATCACGGCCGGCGGCAAGAACATCTCGCCCTCGGAGCTGGAAAACGCGATCAAGGCCTCGCCCTTCATCCGCGAAGCCATCGTCATCGGTGACCAGCGGCCCTACCTCGTGGCACTCATCGGCATCGAGGAAGACACGGTCGGCCAGTGGGCGAAGGCCAAGCGCATCCCCTACACGACCTATCGCGACCTGTCCGAGCGCGAGGAGGTCCTTCGGCTCGTGCAGGGAATCATCGCGAAGGTCAATGAGGGCACCGCTCGGGTCGAGAACATCCGCAAGTTCCGCATGATCACCAAGGCACTCGACCATGAGGACGGCGATCTCACCGCGACCCAGAAGGTCAAGCGATCCGCCCTCATGGTCACGTTCGGGCCGCTGATCGACGACATGTACGACGGCACCGATCGCCTGGCGGGCGGAGACCAGAGCAACGTCGTGGTTGTCAGCCGAGTGGAGGCCTGACGTGGAGGATCTGCTCTCATCGCTCGTCCGCGGCCTCGGCCTCGGTGGCCTCTACGCCCTGCTGGGCGTCTCCTTCGTCATCATCTATCGAGCGACCGGCGTCATCAACTTCGCGACTCCGGCGCTCATGATCCTCGGCGCGTTCTTCACCGGTTCGTTCGGCAACGCGATCGGGCTCCCCTTCTGGCTCTCCGTGCTCCTCGGCATGGCCGTCATGGCCGTCATCGGCATGATCATCGAGCGGGTCGCACTGAGACCGATGGTGGGCAGACCGGCGTTCTCCGCGGCAACCGTGACGGTTGGCGTCTTCATCATCCTGCTCATCGTGGGTGGCCGTCTCATCGGCTCTGAACTGCTGACCGTCAACGATCCATTTGGCCTTAACACGGTCAACGTCTTCGGTGCGACGCTCTTCTCAGTCGACATCGCGCGCTTCATCATCGCGCTCGTCGCCATCGGCGTCGTCGGG
Source organism: Actinomycetales bacterium mxb001 (assembly GCA_004379115.1). Classification (GTDB taxonomy): domain Bacteria; phylum Actinomycetota; class Actinomycetes; order S36-B12; family S36-B12; genus Mxb001. The sequence goes on along the minus strand of NBNH01000111.1, from coordinate 3,084 downwards.
CTCTTCCTCACCCGCTCGCGCACCGGCCTGGCGATGCGAGCAACGGCCTCCGATCAGGAGACGAGCCTGGCCCAGGGCATCAACGTCGGCCGGATGTTCGGCCTGTCGTGGGGCATCGCCGCGGCCATGGCGGCCCTCGCCGGCGCCCTGCTGACCGCCGGGAGCTCCGGGATCGAAACGACGGTCGCGCTCGTCGCCCTCAAGGCGCTGCCGGTGATCATCCTGGGTGGCCTTGACTCCATCAAGGGCTCGGTCGTCGCCGGCATCATCATCGGCATCGCGGAATCCCTGACCCGCACCTACCAGCCCATCTACGCCCCGTGGCTCGGCGCCAACTTCGACGTGATCGTGCCCTACCTGATCATGATCATCGTCCTCATGGTGCGCCCCTACGGCCTCTTCGGGACCAAGGAGGTGGTGCGGGTATGAGCAATGCCACCGCATCGTCGCATCGCACCACGCGCGGTCGCCCGCAGCTCTTCACGAGCTATGCGCAGGAGACCGCCATCTTCAACACGCGCGTCAAGCGCAACTGGGTGCTGGTCGGCATCCTCGTCATGATCGTCCTGCCGTTCTTCATGCAGCGCGACATGGTGGCCCTCATCACGACGGTGTTCATCTTCGCCATCGGTGGCATCGGCCTGAACCTTCTCACCGGCTACGCCGGACAGGTCTCGCTCGGTCAAGCGTTCTTCCTCGGCGTCGGCGCGTATACCGCGGCCGTCCTGGGCGGCGAATCACGCAGCGGTGTCATCGGCCTGGGCTGGGACATGGCCATCTGGCTGCCCCTGGCCGGCCTCGTGCCCGCCTTGATCGCCCTTGTCCTCGCCCCACTCGCCATGCGCGTCCGCGGCCTCTATCTCGCGATCTTGACCCTGGGCCTGGTGTTCATCGGCGAGCACATCTTCAAGGAGGCCAAGCCGATCACCGGCGGAGCGGGCGTCGGGCGCGCACCGGCCGACCCGGTCTTCCTCGGCTTCGACCTCTTCGCCAACCAGACGATCCTGGGCTATCGCATCGATCGCTTCACGATCTTCTACCTCGCCTGCTTCGTGATCTTCGTTGTCATGGCCTTCGCCGCCAAGAACTTCGCGCGTTCCCGCTTTGGCCGCTCGTTCGCAGCGGTCCGCGATCGGGACATCGCGGCCGAGGTCATGGGCGTCTCACTTCTCCGCACCAAGACGCTCGCCTTCGTGATCTCGTCCTTCTACGCGGGAATTGCCGGAGCGCTGCTCTCGATCGTCATCGGCCGTATCTCACCCGAGACCTGGAACATCTTCCTGTCGATCGACTTCCTCGCCGTCATCTTCATCGGCGGCCTCGCCACCATCTCCGGATCGATCATGGGTGCGATCTTCGTCGTGCTGCTGCCGAAGCTGGTCAACGCGCTGACACCGCTCATCCCGGGCTTCGGGGGCGTCGGCGAGGGCGGGATCCTCAACGTCTTCGAGTTGCAGTCGATCATCTTCGGCCTGCTGATCATCCTGTTCCTCATCCTCGAGCCACGAGGTCTCTACGGCCTCTGGCTTCGATTGCGGAACTACTTCAAGGCGTGGCCCTTCAGCTATTGACGCCCGGGCGGGCGCAGGATCGCGTTGTCGTAGATCTCCGTGAGTTCTGCGGGCAGGGCCTCGAACCATCCGCGTTCCAGGAGCCCCGCGCGTACGCGCTCGTTAAGTCCACCCTTGGTCTGGAACTCCGCGGGCAACTCCCGTCGGCGCGCGTCGGGCGTCACCTGTCCGACCGCCGCGAGACCATCGAGCTCCGATCGGACGTAGCGCGACGCCACGGACTCATCCACGCCATGGTCGGCAATCCAGTCGATGACACGGTTCTGCAACTCGAAGTACGTCGACATGATGGCTGACGCGCAACTGAGCACGCGAATGCGGGATTCGTCATTGAGGACGATGAGATCGCCCAGCCCCCGGAAGGCCGCAACAACCTCCGGCAGGTCCGGGCAGATCACGAGCGGACCACGGTGCAACGTGATCGGAGGCAGCGGAATCAACTGGCAGACCCTGTCGGCAGGGGCAACGAGCGGCGCAATGCCGCTGGGTGGCGTGCCCGCGATGAAACTGGCCACGACGTGATCGGATCGGAACGTCAAGCCGCTCAGGGCCTCATCCATCTGCTGGGGGCGCATGCCGAGCACGACCATGTCGCTGGCATCGATGACGTCCTGATTCGAGGCGAGCCGCCGACACTGGCTGAAGTCGGCCGCGAGCGTTGCAGAGCGCTCGGGTGAGCGCGGGGACAGCAGGATCTCGTCGGTCATGTCCGGGCGTGCGCACATGGCGCGGATGACCGCCTCACTGATGGTGCCGACGCCGATGAATCCGATGCGGGTCATGGGCGCATCCTGTCCCATTAGGGTCTGGGGGTCACGACACCTGGAGGCCAGATGCCCGGATTCCTCGCCGACCTCACGGGGTCCTTCGCCACGTCCGCGGCGCAGAACCCCACCGTCGCCATCATGGAAGCGGCCTACGCCGACGCCGGGCTCGACGTTCGCTACATCAACTGCGAGGTGCCCCCCGAGCGCCTGGGCGATGCCGTACGCGGCGCCATCGGCATGGGGTGGCTCGGCTTCAACTGCTCGATCCCGCACAAGATCGCCATCCTCGACTACCTCGACGAACTTGCTCCCTCGGCCGCGATCATCGGGGCGGTCAATTGCGTCATCAATGACAACGGGCGCCTGACGGGCGAGAACACCGACGGCCAGGGATTCGTGAACGCGCTGCGCACCCTGATCGATCCTGCCGGCAAGCGGATCGTCGTCCTCGGTGCGGGAGGAGCCGCACGCGCCATCGCGGTGGAATCAGCGCTCGCGGGAGCCACCCACATCGAGATCGTCAATCGCACGGTCGCGCGCGGAGAGGAGCTCGCAGATCTCGTGGCCTCACGCACACCGTCGTCCGCCAGTTTCACCGCATGGGCGGGTACGTACGCGGTCCCGGGGGGCACCGACGTGCTGGTGAACGCCACCTCGATCGGCTTCTTCCCCAGCACGGACACCCCCGATGTCGACTTCTCGACCGTGGGTCCCGGCATGGTCGTGGCCGACGTCGTGGCCAATCC